>NZ_JAMYQC010000003.1:0-310522 GCF_040320645.1 Mesorhizobium sp. M0633 | reverse complement strand
GAGATCGATCCGATGATCACCCACACGCTGAAGCTCGAGGACATCAACAAGGGCTTTGACCTGATGCATGAAGGCAAGTCGATCAGGAGCGTGGTGGTTTACTAGTGAAAGAGGTTCGAATTCGTGTTCGTATCCGGTTCGTCGATTGGGAGAGATCGGAGGTCCATCGAATACAGAATTTCGGAGAGGATCTGTGGCGCAGCTTCAGGGATAATAACCGTATTCAGATCGACTTGGGCGAGATCGATCGTGCGGTGGATGAAATTACCTTTCTCGTGCGCGACACTTTTTTGAAGAGGAGCCTGCCCGAGGTGCACCGCTTGCTAAAGGTGCACTTCATGGAAACTGAAGCGGTAATCGAAACGGAACCAGCATAGAACCAAGGGAGGAAACAAAAATGCCGGAAAAACTGCATCCTAAAATCGACAATGGACTGCCACGGGAAAAGGCCGACTTTGCCGGCGGCACGCTGGTCTGCGCCTGCACCAGCAATCCGGTCAAGGTGAAGGTCAAGGGCCAGATCGCCCATAACCATGCCTGCGGCTGCACCAAATGCTGGAAGCCGGAAGGCGCGCTGTTCTCGGTCGTGGCGGTTGCCGGTACAAACGACGTGACGGTGACCGAAAACGCCGACAAGCTGAAGATCGTCGATCCGGGCGCGCTGATCCTGCGCCATGCCTGCACCGGCTGCGGCGTCCACATGCACGGCCCGGTCGAGCGCGACCACGCTTTCAAGGGGCTGTCCTTCATTCATCCCGAGCGCTTCCAGGAAGACGGCTGGTCGCCGCCGGGCTTCACCGCCTTTGTCTCTTCGATCATCGAGTCCGGTGTCGATCCGAGCCGCATGGACGGCATAAGGTCACAGCTGAAGTCGATCGGGCTCGAACCTTATGATTGCCTCAATCCAGGACTGATGGACTATATCGCCACCTGGACGGCCAAGAGGTCCGGCGCGTTGCCGGCCTAGTGGCCGCTCGACTATCATCGATCGAGCCGGGCGACGCCGCCCGGCTCTTTCACATTTGGAACAACGATGCCCGCACCTGCTATTCTCGTCGATGCCGACGCTTGCCCGGTGAAGGCCGAGGTCGAAAAAGTCGCCGAGCGGCACGGTATCGTCGTCACCTTCGTCTCCAATGGCGGCTTGCGTCCGTCGCGCGATCCGATGATCCGCAATGTCGTCGTCTCCAAGGGCGCCGATGCCGCCGACGACTGGATCGTCGAAAATGCCCGGTCCAACGACATTGTGGTGACCGCCGATATCCCGCTTGCCGCGCGTGCGGTGGCGCTTGGCGCCCACGTACTTGGTCCGACCGGACGCCCGTTTACGCCCGAAACGATCGGCATGGCGGTGGCAATGCGCGATCTCAAGCAGCATCTGCGCGAAACCGGCGAAAGCAAGGGCTACAATTCGAGCTTCGCGCCGCAGGATCGCTCGCGGTTCCTCGGCGAGCTTGACCGCATCCTACGGCGAGCGCTGAAATCCGCGTCAGCGGACTGAAGGCCATGACGACTGGTACCCCGACCAAGATGCCCATGCAACGCCACACGCCGTTCGCGGTGTCGGCCTGCATCGGCGTGGCAGCCTTTGGCGCCGCGCTGGTCTGGCGTGCGCCGCTTGCCTACTCGATCGGCGCCAAGGTGTTCTTTGCCGCTTATCTCGTTCTTGTCATCGCCCACATGCCGCGGCTTACCGGCAGCTATCTGCGCAAGAATGCAGGCGACACGGACCTGCCGGTACTGGCCATCTTCGCGGTCACGCTGATTGTCGTCGCTATTGCCATCATTTCGTTGTTTCAATTGATCAACAGGGAGAAGAGCGCGGACACCGTCGAGCTTACGGTGGCGCTGCTGTCTATCCCGCTTGGCTGGTTGACCATCCATGCCATGGCCGCACTTCACTACGCGCATATCTACTGGTTGGATGGCGATGCGATGGGTGGCGACGCAAAAAAGAAAATTCCGGTCGGCGGCCTCGACTTCCCGGGCGGCAAGCGGCCGGAAGGCTCGGATTTCCTCTATTTCGCCACGGTGATCGGCATGACGGCGCAAACCGCCGACACCAACATCACGACCTCGCAAATGCGCCGTGTCGTGCTTGTGCACTCGATCCTGTCGTTCTTCTTCAACACGGTCATCGTGGCAGCCGCGGTCAACCTCGCCGTCAGCCTCGGCAGTCCGTAATAAATCCGTGATCGGGTGAAACATCGCTTAGGCTGGCGACGTATTGGGAGGAGAAGAGATCTGACGAGGCCGCGACGAACGCGCGGCCGGAGGAAACAACAAATGGAATCGCTTGCCAGAAACCAAGCCGCCGGAGCAGATACCGCCGCGCCGAGTGATGCGACGCTGATCTATCGGCAGTCGCGCTGGACACGGCTGACGCATTGGCTGTGGGCGATCGCGCTGTTCTTCATGCTGCTTTCCGGTCTGCAAATATTTAACGCCCGCCCACAGCTCTACATCGGCAAGGAGTCGGGTTTTGGCTACAACAACACCGTCTTCGCCATTGGCGCCGAGAATACGGCGACTGGCCCGCGCGGCTATACCGAAATCTTCGGCAAGCGCTTCGATACCACTGGCGTGCTCGGCTGGTCGGGTCCGGCCGGCCAGGAGACCTCCCGTGCCTTCCCGTCCTGGGCGACGATCCCTTCCTATTACGATCTCGGCACCGCGCGCGTCGTTCATTTCTTCTTTGCCTGGGTGCTGACCACCACGCTGCTGGTCTGGCTGGTCGCCAGCCTGATCAACGGCCATTTGCGCCGCGATCTTGCCCCGCGCCTCGATGATTTCAGGCGCCTGCCGCGAGACATTGTCGAGCACGCCAAGCTCAGGTTCCATCACACGCGCGACTACAACACGCTGCAGAAGATGGCCTATGGCGGCGTGCTGTTCGTGCTGCTGCCGCTGATGATCATCACCGGCCTTGCCATGTCGCCGAGCATGGATTCGGTGCTGCCGTTCCTGAATGATCTGCTCGGCGGCCGGCAGACGGCGCGCACCATTCATTTCACGGTGATGCTGCTGCTCGTCGCCTTCTTCATTATCCACATCCTGATGATCCTGGCCGCCGGCCCGATCAACGAGCTGCGCTCCATCATCACCGGGTGGTACCGAACCGACCCGCCGGCGCATGGCGACAAAGCGCCAGAGAGGAGTGCCTGACATGGCGAAATTCGAGATCAGCCCCAAGCTACAGATAAGCCGAAGAAAGTTCCTGACCTCGGCCAGCCTCGGCCTTTCCGGCATCATGCTGTCGGGCTGCGACGCCTTCGACAGCCAGCTTGGCGTCGGCGACAGCCTGCGCAGCTTCCTCGAAAGCGCCAATGGCCTGACCTGGCGGGCGCAGCGACTGCTTGCCGGCCGTGACGCGCTGGCGCCGGAGTTCACCGAGGCCGACATTCGCCAGCCGCAGCGGCCGAACGGCGTCACCGCGCCCGACGACGATTACTATAAGGGCCTACTCGCCAGCGATTTCGCCGACTGGCGGCTGGAGGTTTCAGGCCTCGTCGAAAAACCGCTGTCGCTGAGCCGCGAGCAGCTGATGAACATGCCGAGCCGCACCCAGATCACCCGTCACGACTGCGTCGAAGGCTGGAGCTGCATTGCCAAATGGACCGGCACGCCGCTGTCGCTGGTGCTCGACCAGGCAGTGGTCAAGCCGCAGGCGCGCTACGTCATGTTCCACTGTCTCGACACGATCGACCGCAGCCTGGCCGGCGATATCAAATATTACGGCTCGATCGACCTGGTCGATGCCCGTCATCCGCAGACGATCCTTGCCTATGGCCTCAACGGCAAGCCGTTGCCGGTCGAAAACGGCGCGCCGCTGCGCGTCCGCGTCGAGCGCCAGCTCGGCTACAAGATGCCGAAATACCTCTACAAGATCGAGCTGGTCGACGGCTTCGCCAATCTCGGCGGCGGCAGAGGCGGTTATTGGGAGGACAATGGCTACGACTGGTACGGCGGCATCTGACCGAAACCTGACCCAAGCTTCATCTAACTGTCGTCGTCGCTGTCGTCGCCGTCGTTGCGCAGGGCCGGATTCAGGTCAGGATTATCGTCAGGGGTGACAAGCTTGCCCAGCCCGTGCGGTCCCTGGTAGTTGCCGTGGGTATCGAAGTTGGGGTTGCCCTGATTGTCGAATTGCGGCGTCGGATCGATCAATTGGTCGTAACGGCGCGGGCGCGGCTTCGGATAGTAATTATCGGAATGATGGCGATGCGAATTGCCGTTATCGAGAATGGCGCCTACCACGCCGCCGACGATAATGGCTGCGGCGACGTCGCCAGCAGAGGGATTGCGGTTGGGGCCGGCGACTGCGAATTCGGCCGAGCAACCATTGTCGACCCAGATGCCGCCGCCGTCATAGCCCCAGCTTCTACCGTATACGCAACGCGCCTTCGACAGCCTGGAGGTCAACTGCACGCCGCGGCGCGTATCGATCCCGCAATAGGAATAGCGGTAGTCGGCGCTGGAGCAGACCACGCGTTTTGCCCCCGCAGCCTGCGCTGCCGCCGGCAGCAGCGAAAGCTTCGCCGGATTGCCCAGGATGCAAACCAGGAACATCATCGAACCGGTAACCGTCATCCGTGTCGACATCGCAACTCTCCATCAGGGTCCGCTATCGACAGAATGGCACCTCTGTGTAAATCTGACAACCGGACGGGCTCAGCGAGGTTATATTAATGCGCGCTAAGATGATCGCCACAACTATACTTGCCCTTTCTGCTTGGTTGGCTTTGTCGCTGCTGCCAGCCCGGGCGGACGACAGCCTCAAGCGCATCATCGACCAGAAGACACTGACGATCGGCGTGGCGCTCAACCCGCCATGGATCCTCAAGAAGGCCGACGGGAAGTTCGCCGGCTATGATGTCGACCTGACCAGTGCGCTGGCGTCTGATCTCGGCGTCGACCTGAAGCTGGTCGAGGTGCCCTGGAACGACCTCAAGACAAGACTGCTCAAGGGTGATTTCGACATGATCGCGGCGGGCTACGCCAGCACGCCGGAACGCGCACGCGAGGTGGTGTTCTCCAACCAGACCGGTACCGCCGATATCCGTATGGTTGCGACGATCGCCAGCCTTGGGAAAAGGCCGGGAAAGGCGGTGGCGGCGCCGGGATACAAGATCGCCGTGCTGTCCAATTCCACCGATGAAGCCGCCGCGAAGGAAGCTTTTCCCAAGGCGACCATCCTGTCTTTCGACAATACCTCAGATGTTTTCGCCGCGATCATCGGCGGCGACGCACAGGCGATGGTCGCGACGTCGCCGACGCCGCAGATGGCCGCCAGGCTCTATGACGCGAAGTTGACGATGGTGGGCGGCCCGCTGTTGCGGACGCCGGAAGCGTTTGCGATGCGCCCGGACGATGTCCGCCTCATCCAATACGTCAACAACTGGATCGGCGCGCGTACCGCCGACGGCACCATAGGCGGCGTGCGCCGCTACTGGTTCGGCAGCTTCAAATGGATGTCGCGCTTCGACACCAGTGCCAAGCCGGAGCCCGCCAAACAATAGCGTCGCGCGACTGCTTATGCGACCTTGTCGGTCAGCGACCGTATTTCACCGACAGTGGCGCGCTCGCTCCATGATCGTCGGATTCAGCTGTTTCACGGCCGCAAAATTCGCTTTGGTCCCCTTGGCCGGCATGTGCTAGCGTTGCCAGATGAAAAGTCGTTCCCCCAAATTAGATCGCTCGCCAAAGAGCGGACACTATGTCCTGACGAGCAGTCGAGGCGCCAAAATCAGCGCCGTCGAAGGTATGAAGCTAAGTCCACGCATGGGGCATATCCTTGAGCAAAGCTCGCAGCGTGGGCTGAGCGGTGATGAGCGACGCAAGCTCATCAAAGAACAGGCGCGCAAGAAGTAGCGGACCTTGGTCTATGCCGCCGAATCCGATCCTCTGTGCTATCCGGGCACGACCGGCTGGTGTCGCCGCCCTCGGAAAGATTAATGCGCGCCGTCGGCTGTAATCAGTCGCTAGAGATGCACTTGAGCCTGTCCAGTTAATTGGCTGCCTGTCCGTTCGCATCGCTTCAGGGTTGGCAGTGACGCTCGGTTGCTCGTAAAAGGCTCACGCAACCTTGTCGATCAGCGGCTTGAGCGCCGGATGGATTTCCGGCGAGGCGTGCTTGATCAGCGTCAGCAGCGCACGCTCGTTCTCCTGCAGCGGCCGGTCGCCGATGTGTTCAGCAAGCCACTTCGCTTCGCCGGCATCGACCGTCTCGGCCCGGCGGGCCAGTGCCTCGGCTGCCTTGTTCTTGGACTCCCATTCGGCTTCGATATCGCCCGGTGAGCGATAGGCTTCCATGATGCCGGACAGGCCACCCGACACCATACGGCTGAAGAAACCGCCGATCTCCGGATCGGCCTGCTCGTAGAACGAATCCCGGCGCAGCGCCACGTCGCGCACCGGCGGTTCGTAGCCGGCCGAACACATGACGAAATTGGCGATCGCCTTGACGAACAGATCGTTCCAGGACGGATCGTTGTCGGCCGCCGCTGTCCGCTCGTTGATCTCGAACAGCACCTCGGCCTCGGCGCGGCTGATGGCGATGTTGCCATCGCCGCCGTAGGCGTAAAGAATGCGGCGCAACAGCTCGACCTCAGCCTTGGCAATCGACCCAGGGATAAGCCTGCCGCCGGTCATCAGCGGCCCCTTGCCGTGCACGACCGCATGAGCGACCTGCTCCAGCGCATAGCTGGAAAGCGTGCTCGGCGATGATTTGGCAACTTCCAGCACATGCACCAGCAGCTCGAGTTCGGTCTGGCTGTCGACCATGCCGTCGCGCGAAATCGTCCGGATCAGCCAGTCGGCATTGTCCTGCGAAACATAGCCCGCCGGCTTTTCCTGGTGGACGATGAAATCGGTGACGGCCTCGACGAAAAACTCAAGCCATTCTGCGCATTTGTCCCTCGCCGTTGCATCCAGCGCGAACAGCGCCTCGGCCTCGCCGCGCGTTACCACGCCGTCGCCGAACACTTCGCCGCGCAGCATGACCACGTCTTCCGCCGTGATCCGATTTTTCGAGGTCAGCCCGGCCACCGGCGCGCTCATGATCAATTCGCCCATTTTCTTCCCCGCCCGCCGCCGGTAATTGCCGGCCCTTATGCGGTATATCGGCAAGGTCTTGAGAAACCGGCAAGCGGCGTGGTTAGCGAAGGCTTGCCTGTAAAGAAGGCCCGCGGAAGACTTGCCAGTAAAAATGTCGCCGGCAGGTGACAAGGTGTCGTCCACGGGCTATGGATGACGAGTCGAGGGCTCCTGACCGAGTCCTACCTGTTTGCGGGAGAGAGCAGCGAGAGCTGCCGCCGAAGGGGAAATCGCCCGAAATCTCTCAGGCAAAAGAACCGTAGACGGGAAAGACACTCTGGAAAGTCGGGGCTTGCCCCCGCGCCGAAGGTGTAAGCGCTGCCGACAGAGTTACGGGGCGCGAGTCTCTCAGGCTTCAGACAGAGGGGCACGGACTGGTCGCCATTCGCGGCCGCTTGCGTGCGACTCTGGAGATGACATGACGGGCGACGACACCAAACAGCTCCCCCTCGAAGATCTGCACATGGCAGCCGGTGCGCGCTTTGGCGCCTTCGCCGGCTGGTCGATGCCGCTGACCTATCCGGCCGGCGTGATGAAGGAGCACCTGCACAGCCGTGAGCATGCCGGCCTGTTCGACATCTCGCACATGAAGCTGTTCGAAATCAGCGGTACGGGGGCAGCAGCGCTTCTGAACCGCGCCTGCCCGTTCGATGCCGGCGCGCTTGAGGTTTCCCAGTCCAAATACACGTTCTTCCTCAATGAGGCGGCCGGCATTCTGGACGATCTGATCGTCACCAGGCTCGGCGCCGAGCGCTTCATGATGGTCGCCAATGCCGGCAACGCCGCCGCCGACGAAAAGCATCTGCGCGCACTGGCCAAAAATTTCGATGCAGAGGGCGATTTCGATGTAAAAGTGGATGCGCTCGACCGCGTCTTCCTGGCCATACAGGGCCCCGAGGCGTGGGCTGCCCTTTCCCGCGCCGGCATCGAGACCGGTTCGCTGGTGTTCATGCACGGCATCGAGCCGCGCGAAAAATGGTTCATGAGCCGGTCCGGCTATACCGGCGAAGACGGCTTCGAGATCGCCCTGCCCGAAGCGGATGCAAGAAACCTCGTCACCAGGCTGCTCGAGGACGAGCGGGTGATGTGGGTCGGCCTTGCCGCCCGCGACAGCCTGCGGCTCGAAGCCGGACTGTGCCTGCACGGGCTGGACATCACGCCGGAAATCGATCCGGCCAGCGCCGGGCTGATGTGGGCCATCCCCAAGGAGGTTCGCGCCTCTGGCGCCTTCATCGGCGCCGATGCGCTGCGCGCCATCCTGGAGCGTGGTCCGGCGCAAAAACGCGTCGGCCTGAAGCCGGAAGGCCGCCAGCCGGTGCGCGCCGGTGCTGCCCTTTTCGATGCTGACGGCAACCCTGCCGGCCATGTCACCTCAGGCGGCTTCGGCCCCTCGGCCGGTCATCCGGTCGCCATGGGCTACGTCCAGACGCCGCTTGCCAAATCCGGCGCAAAACTGTTCGCCGATGTCCGCGGGACGAAAATCCCGGTCGACATCCACCCCTTGCCCTTCACGCCCCATCGCTATCGCAAAGGATGATTTTAATGGCAAAGACCTATTTCACCGAAGATCACGAATGGCTGCGCGTCGAGGGCGGCATCGCCACGGTCGGCATCACCGACTACGCACAGCAGCAGCTCGGCGACCTTGTCTTCGTCGAGCTGCCGGAACTGGGCAGAAAACTGGCCAAGGGCGACACCGCCGTGGTGGTCGAATCGGTCAAGGCCGCATCGGATGTCTACGCGCCGGTCGACGGCGAGATCACCGAGGCCAACACCTCGCTGTCATCGGATCCTTCACTCGTCAATTCGGCGGCAACCAGCGACGGCTGGTTGTGGAAGATGAAGCTGGCCAATGAAAGCCAGCTCGACGGGCTCCTCGATGAAGCCGCTTACAAAGCCCATATTGGTTGATAGCAGGACCAGGAAGATGACCGCAGCACCCTACCCCTTCTCGGCTCGCCATATCGGCCCGGGCCTCCATGACGTCAGAGCCATGCTGGCGACGATCGGCGTTCCTTCGGTCGAGACCCTGATCAGCCAGGCAGTGCCGAAGTCGATCCGGCTCGACCGGCCGCTGGCCCTGCCCGCGCCCGCAAGCGAAGCGGAAGCGCTGACCGAGCTCGCGGCGACGATGGCAAAGAACACGGTGCTGAAGAGCTTCATCGGTGCCGGCTATCATGGCGTCCACGTGCCGCCGGTGATCCAGCGCAACCTGTTCGAGAACCCGGCCTGGTATACGGCTTACACGCCTTACCAAGCCGAGATCAGTCAGGGCCGGCTGGAAATGCTGTTCAACTTCCAGACGCTGGTGACAGAACTGACCGGCCTGCCGGTGGCGTCGGCCTCGCTGCTCGACGAGGCGACGGCGGTGGCCGAAGCGGTTGGCATTGCGCTGCGCCATCATCGCGACAAGCGCACCAAGGTGGCACTGGCCGGCACGCCGCACCCGCAGACGCTGGACGTCGTGCGCACCCGCGCCGAGCCGCTTGGCATCGAGGTTGACGGCGAGGTGATCGACGACAACACCGCCGCCCTGCTGGTCTCCTGGCCCGATACGTTCGGCGTCTACGGCGATCACAAGGCAGCAATCGACAAGGCCCGCGCGGCCGGCGCGCTGGTCGTCTTCATCGCCGACCCGCTTGGCCTGACGCTGACCGATGCGCCGGCCAGGCTTGGCGCCGACATCGCCGTCGGCCCGATGCAGCGTTTTGGCGTGCCGATGGGCTTTGGCGGGCCGCACGCCGCCTATTGCGCCGTCTCCGACAGGCTGACGCGGCTGATGCCCGGCCGGCTCGTTGGCCAGTCGACGGATAGCAAGGGCCGTCCCGGTTATCGCCTCGCTTTGCAGACACGCGAGCAGCATATCCGCCGCGACAAGGCGACGTCCAACATCTGCACCGCACAGGCGCTGCTCGCCAACATGGCGACGGCCTATGCGATCTGGCATGGCCCTGCCGGGCTGCAGGCGATTGCCGGCCGCGTCCACACGCTGGCCAACCGCCTGGCTGCCGGCCTCAAGGCAGCGGGCGTTTCGGTGCTCGGCGACAGCCGCTTCGACACTGTGACCGTGGAAGTGAAGGGCAGAGCCGGCGCGATTGCCGCCGCCGCGGAAAAGACCGGCCGGCTGCTGCGCGTCATCGACGCCGACCATGTCGGCATCAGCTTCGACGAGACCTCCACTGAAGCCGATCTGGAGGCAATCGCAGCGCTTTTCGGCGCCAAGGCCGACGTTGCCGCCGGCAGTTCCATGCCAGGAACACCGCGCGGCAAGGAGTTCCTCACCCAGCCCGTCTTCCGCGAAAACCACTCGGAAACCGACATGATGCGCTTCCTGCGCCGGCTGGCCGACAAGGACCTGGCGCTCGACCGCGCCATGATCCCGCTCGGCTCCTGCACCATGAAGCTCAACGCCGCCGCCGAAATGATGCCGGTGAGCTGGCCTGATGTCGCCAACCTGCATCCCTTCGCGCCGGCAAACCATTCGATAGGCTATCGCGCCATGATCGACGAGCTGGAAGGCTGGCTGGCCGAGATCACCGGCTTCGACGCGGTGACCCTGCAGCCCAATGCCGGCAGCCAGGGCGAATATGCCGGGCTGCTCGCCATTCGCGGCTATCATCTGTCGCGCGGCGAAGGCCATCGCACCGTCTGCCTGATCCCGTCCTCGGCGCATGGCACCAATCCGGCAAGTGCGGCCATGGCCGGCATGAGCGTCGTCGTCGTGCGCTGCACCGAGGACGGCAATATCGACATGGCCGACCTGCAGGCCAAGGCAGCCGAGCATGCGCACAACCTTGCGGCGCTGATGTTCACCTATCCTTCGACGCATGGCGTCTTCGAGGAAGGCGCGCGCGACCTTTGTGCCCTCGTCCACAGCCATGGCGGCCAGGTCTATTTCGACGGCGCCAACCTCAACGCGCTGGTCGGCCTCGCCCGTCCCGGCGATATCGGCGCCGATGTCTGCCACATGAACCTGCACAAGACCTTCTGCATCCCGCATGGCGGCGGCGGCCCCGGCGTCGGCCCGATCGGCGTCAAGGCGCACCTGAAGCCATATCTGCCCGGCCACGTCACCGAAGGCTCGGCCCATGCCGTGGCGGCGGCACCGTTCGGCAGTGCCTCCATCCTGCCGATCACCTGGATGTATATCCGCATGATGGGCGCTTCCGGCCTGAAGCAGGCGACCGAGACGGCGATCATCTCCGCCAACTATGTGGCGACGCGGCTCGGCGAGCATTTCCCCCTGCTTTACAAAGGGCGCAACGGACGCGTTGCGCATGAATGCATCCTCGACACCCGCGTGCTCAAAGACAGCGCCGGCATCAGCGTCGACGATATCGCCAAGCGGCTGATCGACTATGGTTTCCATGCACCGACCATGTCTTTCCCGGTGGCCGGCACACTGATGGTGGAGCCGACCGAGTCCGAGCCCAAGCGCGAGCTGGATCGCTTCTGCGAGGCGATGATCGCCATAGCCGGCGAGGCAGCCAAGGTGGCGAAGGGCGAATGGCCGTTGGGCGACAATCCTCTGGTCAACGCGCCACACACCGCCGCCGAGGCGTTGGCCGGCCAGTGGACCCATCCCTATTCGCGCCTGGAGGCGGCCTACCCCGCCGGCGATGCCGACACGGCGGCAAAATACTGGCCGCCGGTGTCGCGCATCGACAATGTCGCCGGCGACCGCAACCTTGTCTGCTCCTGCCCGCCGCTGTCGGAATATCTGGGTGCGGCGGAATAGATCATGATCCCGAAAAGTGGAATCCGGTTTTCGGACAAGATCATGGGTCTAACAAGAAGATAGAAACCTCAATCAGGCAGAACGCAAGGCCGGCCCGTCGGCCTTGCTCGCCCGGTCCCGGACGACGACGCGATTTCGCCCGGCGCGCTTTGCCGCATAGAGTGCTGCGTCGGCTTCGGCCAGCACATCGTCGAGACCGGTGCCGTTTGTTCCGCCAAAGCCGATGCCGCCGCTGACTGTGCTTCGCAACGGACCGAGTTGGGTGGCCACGACTTCCGTGCCGAAGGCGACGCTGATCTTGCTCGCAATGTCATAGGCCTTCTCTTCCGTCATCCGCGACATGACGAGCACGAATTCCTCGCCGCCCAACCGGAAGGCGTCGACGCCGGTCCGGGCGTATTTCCTGATGACGGCGGCAAAGCGGCGCAGGACCTGGTCGCCGACCGGGTGACCGAATACGTCGTTCGTCCTCTTGAAATGGTCGAGGTCGAACATGGCGACGGACATGAACGGGCCGAAGACCCGCTCGCCGTAGAGTGCCGTCAACGCCCGCCGATTCATCAGCCCGGTCAATGGATCGGTCATCGTCTCGGCCTTCAATTCGATCTGCGCCTGCAAATGGTGCAGGGAGAGCGTCAATGCGCCGAGCCCGGTCATGCAGGCGACGGCCACGACGGAATTCACCCGCTCGGCCCAATTGTCGGGCGCAACACCCAGCACCCATTGGCCCGTGACCAGCAGGACCGCGCCGCAAAGTCCGAACGACAGCGCACAGACGCCGCTCAGGAACGAGACGACCAGCAATATCCGGCGATCGTGACCACCCTCAATCCAGAACATCGCCCCGATGAGCGAGAGCAGCGCCGTTACCGTCGCGTAGGTGACAATGAAGCCGACACCATCAAACCCGAGATACGTCGCGCCCGCGCAAACGGCCATCGCAACCAAGGTCGGCAAGATGGCTCGCCTGTAGTCGCCTATGCCGAGATATTGCATGGCCGACAGGCAGATGATCAGGAAGCCGAGGCTGAGAAGCACAAGCACGATCTGGCAAAGCCAGGCGCTTGGATCCCTGGTGTAATGCCAGAACAACACGACATGTGCGACCAGCACGAGAATGCCGCAGGCCACCGTCAGCACAAAGCGTGCCTGTGGCGCGCTGAACCAGATCGCAAACATGGTGATGCTAAGGCACGTGCCCGACAGCGCCGCCGCGAGCAGAAGCGAACTGTAATCCAACATGCTTAAGCGACAGCCTCTTGAGGGTTCCACTGCATTCTAGGTCAGCGACAGTTCGCGGATATCGTTTTTCAGCCAACCTTGCGGCGTAACCTTCGGACAAGGTTTACAAAGCGTCGATGCTCCAGGCTTCGACCCCATTTCCGCCGCTTGGCTGTCGAATGGTTTTGCAGTAAGAGGCTCTATCCTCGAACGTAACAGGAACCTCCGTCGCCTGCCCGCGAAAAGCGTGGCAGTATCGGGTGGTGATTCGCAGCATCGGAATCCAGGATCGGCATGGACGACAATAACGATCTTTTCGCCAAATTGGACAAGCAGCCGCAACCGGCTCGCGCCGCCGCGCGCCCGGCCGACCCGCTGGTGCAGGCGGCGAAGCGGCCGGCGCCCCGCGACGCCAGCGAGAGCTATAGTGCCGCCGACATCGAAGTGCTGGAGGGGCTGGAGCCGGTGCGACGGCGCCCGGGCATGTACATTGGCGGCACCGACGACAAGGCGATGCACCATCTGTTCGCCGAAGTCATCGACAATTCGATGGACGAGGCGGTCGCCGGCCATGCGACTTTCATCGATGTCGAGCTGTCCGCCAACGGATACCTGTCCGTCACCGACAACGGCCGCGGCATTCCGGTCGATCCGCACCCGAAATTCAAGAAGCCGGCGCTCGAACTCATCATGACGACGCTGCATTCAGGCGGCAAGTTCGACAGCAAGGTTTACGAGACGTCCGGCGGCCTGCACGGTGTCGGCGTTTCCGTGGTCAACGCGCTGTCCGACCATCTCGAGGTCGAGGTCGCGATTGGGCGCAAGCTCTATCGCCAGCGCTTCTCGCGAGGCGTTCCGGTGACCGGCCTGGAGCAGCTCGGCGAGGTGCACAACCGCCGCGGCACGAAGATCCGCTTCCATCCAGACGAGCAGATTTTCGGCAAGGGTGCTGCTTTCGAGCCGGCGCGGCTCTACCGCATGGCGCGGTCAAAGGCCTATCTGTTCGGCGGTGTCGAAATCCGCTGGACCTGCGATCCGTCGCTGATCAAGGAAAAGGACACGACGCCGGCCAAGGCAGAATTCCATTTTCCGGGCGGCCTCAAGGATTATCTGAAAGCCTCGCTCGGCGACGAATTCCAGGTCACCCGTGAAATGTTTGCCGGTAAGAGCGAGAAGCAGGGTGGCCACGGTTCGCTCGAATGGGCGGTAACCTGGTTCGGCGGCGACGGTTTTATCAATTCCTATTGCAACACCATTCCGACCGCCGAAGGCGGCACGCATGAGGCCGGCTTCCGCAACGTCCTGACGCGCGGCTTGCGCGCTTATGCCGACCTGGTCGGCAACAAGCGCGCCTCGATCGTCACTTCCGAGGATGTGATGATCTCGGCGGCGGGCATGCTGTCGGTGTTCATCCGCGAACCGGAATTCGTCGGCCAGACCAAGGACAGGCTGGCGACGATCGAGGCGATCCGCATCGTCGAAAGCGCCATCCGCGACCCGTTCGACCACTGGCTGGCCGACAATCCGCAGGAGGCTTCGAAACTGCTCGAATGGGTGATCGCGCGCGCCGACGAGCGGGTGCGCCGCCGCCAGGAAAAGGAAGTGTCGCGCAAGAGTGCGGTGCGCAAGCTGCGCCTGCCCGGCAAGCTCGCCGACTGCACGCAGAATGCCGCCGCCGGTGCCGAGCTGTTCATCGTCGAGGGCGATTCGGCGGGCGGTTCGGCAAAGCAGGCGCGCGACCGCGCCAGCCAGGCGGTGCTGCCCCTGCGCGGCAAGATCCTCAACGTCGCCAGCGCCGGCAACGACAAGCTTGCCGCCAACCAGCAGATATCCGACCTCATCCAGGCGCTTGGCTGCGGCACGCGCTCGAGATACCGCGACGAGGACCTGCGTTACGACCGGGTCATCATCATGACCGATGCCGACGTCGACGGCGCCCATATCGCCTCGCTGCTGATCACCTTTTTCTACCAGGAGATGCCAAGCCTGGTCCGCGGCGGCCATCTCTATCTGGCGGTGCCGCCGCTTTATTCGATCCGGCAAGGCGGCAAGGTCGCCTATGCCCGCAACGACGCGCACAAGGACGAACTCCTGCGCACCGAATTCACCGGGCGCGGCAAGATCGAAATCGGCCGCTTCAAGGGGCTGGGCGAAATGATGGCCGCCCAGCTCAAGGAAACCACCATGGACCCGAAAAAGCGCACGCTGCTCAGGGTCGACGTTATCGATGCCGAGGCGGCGACCAAGGATGCGGTCGACGCATTGATGGGGACCAAGCCCGAGGCCCGTTTCCGGTTCATCCAGGAACGCGCGGAATTCGCCGAGACGGAAGTGCTGGATATCTGAGCTCCCGCCGCTAGCTTGGCCTTCTGAGCTGGAGACGAGCACTTGACCTGGGCGCGGCTGAAGGACGATATCGGCACGCGGATCGCTGGCCTGACGCGGCCGACGCGCTCGGACTGGATCTTTGCCCTGCGCACCGTTTCGGCCGGCCTCATCGCGATTTTGGCCGCCTATGCGCTGAAGCTCGACCACCCGCAATGGGCGATGATGACGGTGTTCATCGTCGCACAGCCGGTCGCCGGCATGGTGCTGGCGAAGGGGTTTTATCGTCTCCTCGGCACGCTTGCCGGCGCGCTGGCGGCGATCGGCATTACCACTGTTTTCGATGCCAACCCGTGGTTGCTGGTTGCAGTTCTTGCCGGCTGGATCGGCATCTGCTCGCTGGTCTCGTCGCTGCTACGCAATCCGGAAGCCTATGGCGCGGCGCTTGCCGGCTACACCGCGATGATCATCGGCCTGGCGGCTTTCGGCCAGCCGCACCTCGTCATCGATCTCGCCGTGGCGCGCTGCGCGGAAATCGTGCTTGGTATCGTCTGCGCTGCGCTGACCAGCCGGCTGATCCTGCCGAAACTGGCCGCCGACGCCATCATCTCAAGACTGAAACGCAGCATTCTCGACCTGGCGGCCTATGCGGACGGCGCTTTTTCCGGCGGCGATGCGGAAAAGCTTGCCGGGCTGCACCGCAAGCTGATCGGCGACGTCCAGACGCTCGGCGAGATGCGCACCTACGCAAGGCTGGAGGGGCCGAGCCTCGCCACCCGCGCCTATCCGGTCCGGCGTACCATCGGCCAGCTTCTGTCGGCCCTGTCGGCGGCGCGTGCGCTGCATGCCCACGCCGCGCCGAAGAATGCAGCCCTCATCCCCGTTCGCGCCGAGTTGCAGGCCGTTGTCGGCGAACTGGTAGCCAAGCCGGGCGCGCTGGACGATACGGCGCCCTGGGTGGCGCGGCTCGACGCAATCGCCGGCAAGGCACGGCAGATGCCTGACATCGCGGCCGGGCAAGACATTGACTGGGCTGGCACTGTCACCCGCCTAACCATTGCCGCCGACTTCGCCGAGGCAATGCAGCAAGTGCTGCGCGGCCTGGATGCACTCCGCTCTCCCCCGTCTCGTGCCAGTCGCGAACGGCGGCAGCCAGCGCTGGTGGTGCACCGCGATTACCGTGCGGCATCGCGCAATGCCGTGCGCGCAGCAATCGCCACGCTCCTGGTCGCCGGCTTCTGGCTGGCGACGAAATGGTCGGACGCGACCGGCACGGTCATTCTGGTCGCCGTCGTCTCCAGCCTGTTCGCCGCTCGCCCCGATCCGATCCGGTCGGCATGGAACTTCTTCGAGGGCACGTTGCTCGCCCTGCCCTTTGCGTTTCTCATCGGCCAGTTGGCGCTTCCGGCTTTGCCAGGCTTCGGATGGTTCATGGTCTTTGTCGTGCCGATCCTGGTGCCAGCGGCACTGGGCATGGCCAATCCGCGCTATGTCGGCGTGGCAACGGCCTTTGCGATCAATTTCCTCGCCTTCCTCAGCCCACATCAGGTCATGACCTACGATCCGGAGCCGTTCCTCGCCAATTCGGCAGCGGTCCTTGTCGGCATTCTTCTGGCGATCGGCGTCTTCGCCGTCGTGCTGCCCGCCGACCCCTGGGTTACAGTCAACCGCATCCTGCAAACCATGCGCGAAGATCTTGCACGCCTTTGCCTGCACGACCGCCTACCGCGGCGATCGGCCTTCGAAAGCCTTGCCTACGACCGGATCAACCAGTTGATGCCACTGCTGCAGAACGCCGGCAAGAAAGGCGATGCGGTTCTCGGCGGCGGCATAGCTGCGGTTACCGTCGGCCTCGAAATCCTGCGGCTGCGCAACGCGCAGCAAAGTTCCACGATGCCATCCGAAACGGCACTTTCCATCACCAATTTCCTGCGCGGGCTGGCACGCGAACTGCTGTTCAGGCGCGTCGGCGAGCCGCAGACGGCGACCGTCGCAGTCGCCAGGCAGTATGCAGCAGGCATCGCGGAGCGCAGCGTCGCGGCCGAAATGCTGCAGATCGCCGCCTCGCTGCGCATCATCGCCGCCGCGATCGAGGATTTTCCGGATTTTTTCGCGAAAGACCGGGTTTAGGCAGCAGCGATCGCCAGCGCGTGCCCGCGTGCGTTCTCGCGCAGCGCGTCGAGATGGATCGATTTGACCAGCCCGGCGAGATCGCCTTCGGCGGACTGTCCGCCCAATTCCTTCAGCATCAGCCAACTGACTTCCTGGACGCCGGCGAGGCGTTTGCCATTGGCGACCTCGCGCCAGACCTTCAGCGCGCGCAGAATGATGGCGTGGGTGGCGGCGGCAAGCCCGGCGCTGCGGAACAGTGCCTGCAACGCTATGTCATGCCCGCCGGCCAGCAGTGCTCTCACCCGTTGTTCGGACCGTTGGCTGAGCGCGACCAGCGCCGAACCAAAGAAGTCGACCTTGCCGTGCGCAATGGTGCGGACGACGAAGCTTGCGGTCAGGTCGCCGCGCAGGCGCAGATGTTCGACAAGTGCGGTATGTTCCTCTGTCCGCGTGCCTTCGATCAGCGTCACCGAAGCCTTGATGCAAGCATCGCGCGTGACGCGCTCGGCCCTGGCGGCGCCCATCAGCGCCAGCACCAGCGGCGACCCCTTGAGCATCTCCCCGAGCTTGACCAGCAGCATATGCCGGCAGTCGGCGGGCAGGCGCGCGTCGGCAATCAGCGCCTCGCGCACTAGAGGCAGATGGCCGTGCCGCTCGGCCATGCGGCGAAAGCTGACGGATGCGATGTCGGCGCCGCTGTTGGCGAGCAGCGTGGTGCAAGCCTCCGGCTCACCGATCTCGGCGATCGCCGCCGCAACCGACATCGAGACACGCGGCCGGTCGGCGATCACCCTCTGCGTCGCTTTCTGGGCGCCGGCAACCCGATCGATCAGGTCGGCATCGGTGAGCAGCGGCGAGCGCGCCAGCACCAAGGCTGCGACTTCCGGTTGGTCCGAGGCCAGCGCGCTGACGATCTGCGGCGGCGCATGATGGCTCATGGAAAGCGCGTCGGCGATCGCCAGCCGCACCTTCGACGATACGTCATCGAGCAGCAACGTCAGCGCCGCCTCGGCAGCGCAGCGGTCCTCGAAAGGCAGCTCCGAGTCGACATAGGCGCGAGCCAGCGCGCTTGCCGCCGCAGCACGCTCCGACACCTTCGCCGTATGGATCCATTTCAGGAAATGCGAAACGACCATGTCGCCTGCTTACGCCCCTTGCCAGAACGCTTCTGACCCTGGCGGAGACCGTAGGCACAAATGGTTTACGAACGGTTCACCATGTTCGTTAACTGGCTTGCGAGCGCGATATGCAACGCCTATCAACCCTGAAGCAGCGGAGGAGATCGACCATGGCCGGGCTTTATCTTGAGGAGTTCGCTGTCGGCCAAGTGTTCACGCACACGCTGCGCAAAACCGTGACCGAAAGCGACAACATGTTGTTTTCGGTGATGACGTTGAACCCGCAGCCGCTGCACATCGACTTCGACTTCGCGGCGAAGAGCGAATGGGGCAAGCCGCTGGTCAATTCGCTGTTCACGCTTGGCCTGATGATCGGCATCTCGGTCAATGACATCACCGTCGGCACCACCATCGCCAATCTCGGCATGAAGGAGACAGTGTTTCCGCACCCCGTCTTCCATGGCGACACCATTCGCGTCGAGACCACGGTGGTTTCGGTGCGCGATTCCAGGTCGAAACCGGACCGCGGTATCGTCGAGTTCGAGCACCGCGCCTATAACCAGAACGATGTGCTGGTTGCCAAATGCACGAGGCAAGCCATGATGATGAAAAAGGCATAGCCGATGCGTTCTCTGCTCTTCGTTCCCGGCGATTCGGAAAAGAAGCTGGAGAAGGGCTTTGGCGTAGGCGCCGACGTGGTCATCATCGACCTCGAGGATTCGATTGCCGCGCAGAACAAAGGTCTGGCGCGCGACACAGCGGCGCGTTTTATCGCCGCGCACAGGCACCGGACCAGCTCCGCGATCTATGTTCGCGTCAACGATCTTTCGACCGGACTGACCGACGACGATCTGGCGGCGCTCGTGCCGGTGAAACCAGACGGCATCATGCTGCCTAAGTCGAACAGCGGACTGGATGTCCAGCATCTCTCGGCCAAGCTCAGGGTGCACGAAGCCGAAGGCGGCCTGCCGGATGGCGCGATAAGGATCCTGCCGATCATCACCGAAACCGCAGCCGGCGTAATGGCCGCTGCAACCTACGCCAAGGCAAGCGCGCGGCTTGCCGGCCTCACTTGGGGCGCGGAAGATCTGTCGGCGGCAATCGGCGCACGCGCGACGCGCGACGGGAACGGCCGCTACACGGATGTGTTCCGCTTCGCCCGCACCATGACCATGCTTGCCGCAAGTGCCGCGGAAGTCGCGGCGATCGACACCGTCTTTCCGGACTTTCGCGACATGGCCGGCTTCGAGGCCGAATGCACTGAGGCCGAGCGCGACGGCTTCACCGGCAAGATGGCGATCCATCCGGCGCAGGTGCCGGTCATCAACGCCGCCTTCACACCTTCGGCGCAAGCGGTGAAAAGCGCCCTGGCGATCGTCGAGGCGTTCGAGGCGGCAGGAAATCCCGGCGTCGTCGGCATCGACGGCAAGATGTACGATCGGCCGCATCTCAAGCTCGCCGAACGGCTCCTGGCGCGAGCCAAGGCAGCGGGGCTTGACGCTTAGGGTCTGTTCCGCGCCGAAATTATCCCACCCACGGCCCTGAATAGTCGGCATAGAGCTTTGCCGGATCGGGCCGCGGTCGTTCCGGCGCTGGCCCCTGGTAGGAGCCGATATGGACGAAGCCGACGACCCGCTCATGCGGCGCCAGGCCGAGGATCGCCCTGCCCTCGGGCACGTCGGAATACCAGTTGCTGATCATGTTGGTGCCGTAGCCCAGCGCATTGGCGGCAAGCATCAGGTTCATCGCCGCCATGCCGCCGGACAGGAACATCTCCCATTGCGGGATCTTTGGGTTTTCCCTGGGGATAGAAATCACGCCGATGACCAGCGGCGCCCGCGAAAAGCGCGCCAGTTCCTGGTTGCGCCGGCCTTCCGGCAGCGGCCCTTCGCGCTGTTCGGCAAGTTCTGCCAGCTTCTTGCCGATCTCGATGCGGGCCTCGCCGCGATAAAGGATGAAACGCCAAGGCTCCAGCCGGCCATGGTCCGGCACCCGCGAAGCGGCGGCGATCATCGTCGCGATCTCCGCATCGCCCGGTGCCGGTTCTTTCAAATCCGGGATCGGCGCGGAATTTCGGGTCAGCAGAAGATCGATGATCGGCGACGCCATGGGCGCAAGTCTCCTGGAATTTGAGCTGAAGCGCACCATCGGGACATCGGGCGGCTTGGGCATTGGCGCGGCGCGCCGGACAAAGAGCCCTGTAGCAGAAGCCGACCGGACTCTTAAGCCTTGAAATTGCCACCGCCTTGGGCTTCAACGCAAGGCATGTTTGAGGGGACATTGCGTCTTTTCCTGATATGGCTCGCTGCCGCACTGTTGATGGTGCCGGCTTCGCTTGCCGTCGCCCAGGATGTGGACGGCCTCGGCGAGCTGAAGCTTCCCGGAATTTCGGGCTATGCGCCTCCGAAAAGCGAGACGTCGCTGGCATTGGGCAACAGCGGGGCGATCACGCTGTCGGCGCAATTGACCGACAAGGGCGCCGACATCACGCGCGGCATAGTCTGGCGCGTCTTCAAACCCGAATCGGCTAGCGACGGCAAGCTGCCGATGGTCGCCTCCGCTCATGGCGGCACCGCCATATTCCAGCTCGAGCCGGGTTCGTATCTGGTCCACGCCTCCTACGGGCGGGCCGGCGCCACCAAGCGCATCACCGTCGGCAAGGAAGCCAAGCGCGAGAGCCTCGTGCTCGATGCCGGTGGCCTCAAGCTCGATGCCGTGCTGTCCGGCGGGGTACGCATACCGCCGAAGAAGCTGCGCTTCTCGATCTATGAGAGCCACGCCGCGGCCGATGGCGATCGCGCCCTGATCATACCCGATGTCGAGCCGAACAGCGTCGTGCGGCTCAATGCCGGCACCTACCACGTCGTGTCGACCTATGGCGCGGTGAACGCGGTCATCCGCTCCGACATCCGCGTCGAGGCCGGCAAGCTGACCGAAGCGACCGTCGAGCACCGTGCCGCCGAGATGACCATGAAGCTGGTGCGCGAACCAGGCGGCGAGGCTATCGCCGACACCTCCTGGTCGTTGCTCAATGAATCCGGCGATCCGATCAAGGAAACCGTCGGCGCCTTTGCCTCGATGGTGCTGGCCGAGGGCGACTACACCATCATCGCCAAGAACCGCGACCGCATCTACCAGAAGGATTTTACGGTGGTGGCTGGGCACAACCAGGACATCGAGGTTCTGGCCACCGAGGCTTCGGCCATCGATTCCGAGGAAGGCGCCGACTGAGGCGCGCCCCTCTAAGCTGCCTTGCGCATGCGTCGCGCCAGCGCATCGCCGACGCGCACGTCGATCGATTTGCCAGATAGGCGCGCGGCGTGACAGGCATATGAAAATGGCGGTGGATCGCTCCACCGCCATTCGTTGCTGGTCGGCTGGTTCAGGCCGCGCGGCGCTTGCGGTCGGGTGTCACCGCCTCATCGGCAAGCAGCTTCACGGCGGCTGCGAGGCCGAGTGATTCCTGGTCGCGCGACCCGAGACGACGGATATTGACCGTTTCTTCCTCGGCCTCGCGCTTGCCGCAGACGAGGATGACCGGGACCTTGGCCAGCGAATGCTCGCGGACCTTGTAGTTGATCTTCTCGTTGCGCAGATCGGCTTCGGCGATCAGCCCCGCCGCCTTCAGCTGCGCAACGACCTTTTGGGCGTAATCGTCGGCATCGGAAGTGATCGTCGCCACCACCACCTGCAGCGGCGCGAACCAGAGCGGGAAATGGCCGGAATAATTCTCGATCAGGATGCCGAGAAAACGCTCCATCGAGCCGCAGATGGCGCGATGCACCATCACCGGCTGCTTCTTTTCCGAATCCGAGCCGATGTAGAAGGCGCCGAACCGTTCCGGCAGGTTGAAATCAACCTGCGTGGTGCCGCATTGCCAGTCGCGGCCGATGGCGTCCTTCAGCACATATTCGAACTTCGGCCCGTAGAACGTGCCCTCACCCGGATTGACGCCCGTCTTGATCCGGTTGCCCGACCGCGCGGCGATCTTGTCGAGCACGTCCTGCAGCACGCCCTCGGCATGATCCCACATCGCGTCGGTGCCGACCCGTTTTTCGGGGCGGGTCGCCAGCTTGACGGTGATTTCGTCGAAGCCGAAATCGGCATAGGTCGAGAGGATCAGATCGTTGATCTTGATGCACTCGTCGGCGAGCTGTTCCTCGGTGCAGAAGATGTGCGCATCGTCCTGGGTAAAGCCGCGCACGCGCATCAGCCCGTGCAGCGCGCCGGACGGCTCATAGCGATGCACATTGCCGAATTCCGCAAGTTTTACCGGCAGATCGCGGTAGGATTTCAGCCCGTGCTTGAAGATTTGGACGTGACCGGGGCAGTTCATCGGCTTCAGCGCAAACACCCGGTCGTCGTCGGTGTCGTCGCCAGCAACCGTCACCTTGAACATGTTGTCCCGGTACCAGCCCCAGTGGCCCGACGTCTCCCACAGGCTCTTGTCGAGCACCTGCGGCGCGTTGACCTCCTGATAGCCCTGTTCGTCGAGGCGGCGACGCATGTAATTGACCAGGTTCTGGAACATCCTCCAGCCCTTGGCGTGCCAGAACACGACCCCGGGGCCCTCTTCCTGGAAGTGGAACAGGTCCATCTCACGGCCGAGCTTCCTGTGGTCGCGCTTCTCGGCCTCCTCCAGCATCGTCTGGTAGGCTTCGAGCTGCGCCTGGTCGGCCCAGGCCGTGCCGTAGATGCGCGTCAGCATCGGGTTGTTCGAATCGCCGCGCCAATAGGCGCCGGCGACCTTCATCAGCTTGAAGGCGTTGCCGATCTGGCCAGTCGAGGCCATATGCGGGCCGCGGCAAAGGTCGAACCAGTCGCCTTGTGCATAGATCTTGAGGTCCTGATCCTCGGGGATGGCGTCGATCAACTCAAGCTTGTAGCGCTCGCCCTTGTCGGCAAAGATCCTCTTCGCCTTTTCGCGCGACCAGACCTCTTGGGTGAACGGCTTGTTGCGCGCAATGATCTCGCGCATCTTCTTCTCGATCACCGGGAAATCGTCGGGCGTGAACGGCTCGTTGCGGGCAAAATCGTAGTAGAATCCGTTTTCGATCACCGGCCCGATGGTCACCTGCGTTCCCGGCCAAAGTTCCTGCACGGCTTCGGCCAGCACATGGGCTGCATCGTGGCGGATGAGCTCCAGCGCACGCGGGTCCTCGCGGGTGATGATCTCGACTTTGCCCGATCTGCCGATCGGGTCGGAAAGATCGCGCACTGTGCCGTCGATCGAATAGGCAACGGCCTTCTTGGCCAGCGACTTCGAGATCGATTCCGCCAGGCCGGCGCCGGTCATCGCCGCGTCGTAATCGCGAACGGAACCATCGGGAAATGTCAGGGAAACGGAATTCAGCATAAGATTCTCCTATCCAGTCCCGCAAACGAGCGCGGGTGGTGAAATGCATGTCGCCCAAGACTGCTTAGCGGTTTTGGGGCTACGACATGCATCAGTAAGAGCCGGATGCGTCCGGCGGCGAGCGGTCTTTTATGGGCAGTTTTCGGCGCCGTAAAGCCGGATGTAGGTCACCTGAGGAGATTCGGCAGATCTTTCAGGAACATCGCCCGCGTCTTGAGCCCCTTTGGCGTGTCGGCACGTTTCGTATCGACTACCAGGCGGGCAAAGACGATCTTGCGGGCATCGGTCTGCGCCCAGCCGACAAACCAGCCAAGCGAGCGCTTGTCGGCGCTGTCGCCGAGCCTGGTCGTTCCGGTCTTGCCCTGCACCGTCCAGCCGCCTGCCCGGAAGGTCGGGACAATCGCGCTGGTCATCGCATGGGCCTTGTCCGAGACCGGCAGTTTCCGCGCCAGCAGCTTGCGCAGGAAATCGACCTGCTCGACCGGCGATATCTTGAGCGAAGAATTCACCCAGGAATGGGTGGGGCCGTCATTCTTGCCGGCAGTGCCGGAGACTTCGGTGTTACCATAGTCCAATCTGGACACATAGCCGGCAAACTGTTTGCTGCCGAGCCGGCGCGTAATCTCGCGTGAGAACCAAAGGACCGAATCCCTTTCCCAGATCGTCGGGTCGACGGTCTTGCGGTCCCGTTTCGGGGCATTGAACTCTGCCTTGTACTCCCAGCTTGGCGTATGCTCGTCGCTCAGGATTCCAGCATCATAGCCGATCAGCGCCAGCGGAACCTTGAACGTCGAGGCGGGGCTGAAGCGCTGATCGCAGGTCCCTTGGCGATACAGCGTCTCGCCGCTTGCGGCGTCGACGATCAGCGTGCATTCGACGTCCCCGAGCGGCGCCGATTGCGCACGGATCGGAAAACCCATCAGCCACGCCAGGACATAGAGAACCACGGCGAAAACGAAGGGAAGACGATCTATCCGGCGCATTTGGTAATCTCTCCTGAAGGGTGTCAGGAGCGGCTTAGCGAGGTGTCTTGTCTCGATTTTGTCTCAAATGCGCTATGTCAGCGCAAGCTGCGGTTAACCCTAACAGATCGTAAAAAGCGATCCCTTTGTGCACCGCACAGCTGCGGTCAACTGTCCAGGTCGCCACGTTTTTTCCCGATCCGCCAGTACCGCCATGGCGTGAACCAGAGGTAGCGATCAGCCAGTGCCTCAGGCACCCGGTCGATGCCGTGCGTGCCGAACGGTCCGCAGCGCAGCACCCGGAAAAACCCCATCCAGCCGCCGGCCCACAGCCCGTGGCGGGCGATCGCTTCGTGCGCGTATTCGGAACAGGTCGGCAGATGCCGGCAGGAATTGCCGACGAAGCCGGACAGCGTCAGCTGGTAGAGTCGGACAAGCGACGTGCCGAAGACGCGGCCCGGCGTCTTGCGCCACGGGCCGGGCCAATTGCGTCCTTGTCGAATCGGTCTGGCGCCGTGCGCTTGCCGATGTTGGCCGACCACCGCAGTCTCCACATCGCGTTTCCCTACGCGATAGATGTGCGCATCGGGCCAGGAACGCAATGCCGTTCCGGCAATCCCGTCATGGCCTGGTACGGCGAACCGGGTAGCGGTCGGGCGTCGGCTTCCGACATACGGCGACGCTGGTCGGCGGCCTCTCCTCGCACCAATCCCTATGCGGTTTCTCGTCGTACCACTGAAACGTCGCGATCCGCACGACATCGCCCAGAATGTTGAGAAACTGGATCACGGCGGCACTCCTTGAGCACCGATTAGAGCGCCGCTGGCCTTGCTCTTCAAACGAGTATAACGTCCACGTCAGATAACTCTGAGTTATGCGAATGAAGCGCGGACACCTCCCCCTGACGGCTCTCAGAAGCTTCGAAGCAGCCGGTCGTCACCTGAGCTTCAGCCGTGCGGCCGAGGAGCTTTATGTTTCGCAGGCGGCGATCAGCCGACAGATCCGCGAGCTCGAAACCTTCCTGCGCCAACCTTTGTTCTTCCGCCATCATCGCCGCGTCGAGTTGACCGACACCGGCCGGCGGCTGCTCGATCAGTTGGTCAGAAGTTTCGAGGGCATCGACAGGCTGCTTTCGAAATTGACGGCAGCCCCGACGCAGTCCGTGGTACGTGTCAGCGTCGAGCCATCGCTTGCATCCGTATGGCTGGTGCCGCGGCTCAACCGGTTTCGCGAGTTGCGACCCGACATCGACGTTTCCCTTGAGGTCGACCCGAGGTTGATAGAGTTTCGCAGCGATCAGCCCGAACTTGCCCTACGTTTCAGTGCGCACGCCAACTCATGGCCACGCAGCGAAGCCGAACAGCTTGCCGCGGTCGTCGATTCCCCAGTTCTGTCGCCGGCACTCGGCCCAGCTCTGGAAAAGCCGATCGACCTTGGTCGCTATACATTGCTGCACGAAGAAAACCGTCAGGCTTGGGCGCGCTGGTTCGAAGCGGCGGGCGTGACGGCTGATGCCGTGCCTGCGCGCGGCCCGATGCTGGCCGATGCTTCGCTTTCAAAGCAGGCAGCCTTGCTTGGACATGGTGTCGCGCTGGGCGATCTTTTGCAGATCGGCGAAGAACTTGCGTCCGGCGCGCTGATCAAGCCTTTCGACATCGATGTCGCGTCGGGCGCCTATTGGCTAGTGGCCAGAAGGCTGAATGACCTTTCCGAGCCGGCCAGGGCTTTTGCCGACTGGGTCCGGGCGGAATTCGCCGAAAGCCGGCGTTTTCTCGCCAAAGTTTAAGCTGCCTCTTCCGCCCGCTTCTTCTCGATCTGGCCGATGGCATCGACCACTGCGTCGAAGGTCAGCATGGTCGAGGCGTGGCGCGCCTTGTAGTCGCGCACCGGTTCCAGGTATTTCAGGTCGGCGAAACGACCTTCGGGCGGCGGGCCATTTTCCTTCAGCATCTTCAGCATCGTCTCGCGCACGCTGCGCAATTCTTCGGCGCTGGCGCCGACGACATGCTGCGCCATGATCGACGACGACGCCTGGCCAAGCGCACAGGCCTTCACGTCATGCGCGAAATCGCTGACGACGCCATCATCCATCTTCAGATCGACGGTCACCGTCGAGCCGCACAGCTTGGAATGTGCTCGTGCGGTTGCGTCGGGCCGGTCGAGCCGGCCGATCCGTGCGATGTTTCCGGCAAAACCCAGAATTTTCGCATTGTAGACATCGTCGATCATATTTTTCCAATCCGTCGCCGCCCAGCGAACAGCGATTGCCGCTCTGGCGTCTTCCTTTCGCTCGGCACGAACATATATAATGGCGGTAGTCGGGTATCGACAAGGCGACCACAAACCTCGTCATGCCCAAATCTGTTCACGCCACTTACGGGCTGGAAACCGGGCGAGTTTCTGACACCCGAAAGGTCGTGGTCCGTTCAACTCGTTCCTCCTGAGAGAGGAACTACGGGAGACGCCTTTATGGACGCCGTTATCAAGAAACTCATGCCGCAGTCGGCCTATATGGAAAAGCCGGTCACCGACCGGCCAAGCGAGGCCGAAGTCGAAGCCGCGGTGCGCACCTTGCTGCGCTGGACCGGCGACAACCCTGACCGCGAGGGTCTGATCGACACGCCGAAGCGCGTCACTAAGGCGTTCCGCGAAATGTTCAACGGCTACGACATGTGTCCGGCCGAGGAACTCGGCCGCACCTTCGAGGAAGTCGCCGGCTACGATGACCTCGTGATCGTCAAGGACATCACGTTCCACTCGCATTGCGAGCACCACATGGTGCCGATCATCGGCAAGGCGCATGTCGGCTATCTGCCGGACGGCAAGGTCGTCGGCCTGTCCAAGATCGCCCGCGTCGTCGACATCTTCGCCCATCGTCTGCAGACCCAGGAAGCGATGACGGCGCAGATTGCCGGGGTCATCCAGGACGTGCTCAATCCGCGTGGCGTCGCCGTCATGCTCGAGGCCGAGCATATGTGCATGGCCATGCGCGGTATCCGCAAACAGGGCTCCACCACACTGACCTCGACCTTCACCGGCGTCTTCAAGGATACACCCGAAGAGCAGGTCCGCTTCGTCACCATGGTGCGCGGCGGCGGAACTGATCAGACCCGCCCCACCTTAGTTAAATAAGGACCGGCGAATGTCGGCATTGGAGTTCCCGAAAGCTCCCTCAGACAAGAAGGCGCTTGAGGAAGGCACGGTCCTTTCGCCGCGCTTCGATGCCGGCGGCCTCGTCACCGCCGTCGTCACCGATGCCGAAGACGGCATGCTGCTGATGGTCGCGCACATGAATGCCGAGGCGCTGGCGCTGACGCTCGAGACCGGCATCGCGCACTACTGGTCGCGTTCGCGCAACGCGCTGTGGAAGAAGGGCGAAACCTCGGGCAATGTCCAGGAGGTTGTCGAGATGCTCACGGATTGTGACCAGGACGCGATATGGTTGCGCGTCAAAGTGCTGGGTCACCAAGCAACTTGTCACACCGGCCGACGTTCATGCTTTTATCGGACGGTGGGGCTGAGCGATGGCAAAGGGACACTTGCCAGCGACGGCAGCAAGCCACTGTTCGATGCGGAAAAAACGTATCGAAAGCGCAATACACCATCAATATGAACCATTCGCAGCACTTCAGCCACGTATATTCATGATTTCGATACGGCCCGCCTATAGGATGGCCGTGGGACAAGGGAGATTGTGATGCTCGACTGGGCGTCATTGCGCAACAGACCTGACGTTCGGGAGGCCAATGGCCTCTCCTCGGCCGCGGGCGCATCCGAAACCAAATCTCCGGGCAAAACAGGGATTTCGCTGGCATTGGGCGGCGGCTGTGCGCGCGGCTGGGCGCATATCGGCGTGCTGCGCGCGCTTGACGAAGCCGGCATCGAAGTGTCGATGATCGCCGGCACCTCGATCGGCGCGCTGGTCGGCGGCTGCTATGTTGCCGGCAAGCTTGACGAGCTGGAAGAATTCGCGCGCAGCCTGACCAGGCGGCGCATTTTTGGCCTTCTCGACCTCAATCTACGCGGCAGCGGCCTGTTCGGTGGCATGAAGCTCGATGCGCGGCTGCGCGAGCACATAGCCGGCATCCGCTTCGAGGACCTGCCAAAACCATTCGTCTGCGTCGCTTCGGAAATCCGCACCGGCCATGAGATCTGGCTGTCGAGCGGCTCGTTGAGCACCGCAATGCGCGCCTCCTACGCGCTGCCCGGCGTGTTCGAGCCGGTCGCCTGCAATGGGCGTGTGCTGGTTGACGGCGCACTGGTCAATCCGGTGCCGGTCTCGGTCTGCCGTGCCTACGAGCAGCCGCTCGTGGTTGCGGTGAACCTTCACTACGATCTGTTCGGCCGCGCCGCGGTGATCAAGCACAATGCCGGCGAGCTGGTCATCGAGAAAGACGCGCCGAGGGCCGGCCACGCCGATCCCGAACGCCAGTCGCGCGAGACGCGGCTCGGCATTACCGGCGTCATGGTCGAGGCCTTCAACATCATCCAGGACCGCATTTCGCGCGCCAGGCTGGCCGGCGACCCGCCGGACATATCGCTGCAGCCGAAGCTCAGCCATATCGGCCTGACCGAATTCCACCGCGCCGACGAAGCGATCCGTATCGGCTACCAGGCAACGATGGCGCAGATCGGCGACCTGACCCGGCTGCAGACCGTCCTCGCTTAGGCAGGGCGGCAGCGAGCTCTCAGGCAAGCGCCGCGTCGACGATACGAAATTGCACCGTGCGGTTGCCGTTCCAGTGGTTGCCCGACAGCGAGCCGGCGACATGCACCGGCTTACCCCTGTTCTTGAACAGGAATTCGCCAAGAGCCGTGTCGACGGCGCGAAAGGCGATCGCCTGGATGCGGCCGCCACTTTCCGACTGCAGGTCGGCGCGGATATGGTTGCTGCCGACCGCCCGCGCATCGACAAGCCGGTGGCGCGGCAGCGCGAACACCGGCGCGACATGCCCGGCGCCGAACGGCCCTGCCCTCTCTAGTGCATCGAGCAGCCCAAGCGTGGCGCCCTCGGCGGCTAGCGCACCGTCGATCGCCAGGCTCTCCTCGCCTTGCAGCCGGAATACATCCACCGCCGCGCGTTCTTCGAAGAAAGCCCTGAGTTCGCCGAGCTTCGCCCGCTCGACAGTGATGCCGGCCGCCATTCCGTGGCCGCCGCCCTTGACGATCAGCCCGGCATCGGCGGCCTCGCGCACCAGCCGGCCGAGGTCGAATCCCGACACTGAACGGCCTGACCCCGTGCCGACACCATTGGCGTTGAAGGCGATGGCAAAGGCCGGCCGTCTTGCATGGTCCTTGAGCCGCGAGGCAAGCAGGCCGACAATGCCAGGATGCCAGTTGCTGCTGGCTGTGACCACGACGGCCGGACCATTGCCGCCGGCAAGCTCGGCATCGGCCTCTGAGCGCGCCGCGGCCAGCATCTCCTGCTCCATCGACTGCCGCTCCTGGTTGAGCCGATCCAGCGTCTCGGCGATGGTGCGGGCTTCGACCGGGTCGTCGGTTGCAAGCAGGCGGCTGCCAAGTGCTGCGTCGCCGATGCGCCCGCCGGCGTTGATGCGCGGACCGATCAGAAAGGCCAGATGGAAAGTGTTGATCGGCTCGCCGATACGCGAGACCCGCGCCAGTGCCGCCAGCCCTTCGTTCCTCTGCTGCCGCGCAACCTGCAGCCCCTTGACAACGAAGGCGCGGTTGATGCCGGTGAGCGGCACCACGTCGCAGACGGTGCCAAGCGCCACCAGATCGAGCAGGCCAAGCAGGTCCGGCGGTGCGGCATCCGGCAGGCGGCCGCGCAGGATCTTCGCGGTCTGCACCAGGCAAAGGAAGACGACACCGGCGGCACAAAGATGGCCTTGTCCGGAAAGGTCGTCCTCGCGATTGGGGTTGACGACCGCAGCCGCCGCCGGCAACGGCCCGCCGACCTGATGGTGATCGAGCACCGCGACGTCGGCGCCGGCGGCCTTCGCCGCGTCGATGGAAGCAGCACTATTGGTGCCGCAATCGACGGTGACGATCAGCGTCGCGCCGCGCGAAACGAGTTCGCGCATCGCTTCCGGATTGGGGCCGTAACCCTCGAAGATGCGGTCCGGTATGTAGATCTCCGACGGCACCGAGAAATGTGCGAGAAAGCGCTTGAGCAGCGCCGATGAGGCGGCGCCGTCGACATCGTAGTCGCCAAAGATCGCCACCTTTTCCCTGGCCATCACCGCCTGGGCGATGCGAGAGGCGGCCTTGTCCATGTCGGTCAGCGATGCCGGGTCGGGCAGCAGGTTGCGGATGGTCGGATCCAGAAACTGCTCGGTCTGCTCGGCGGTGACGCCACGCCCGGCCAGCACGCGTGCCACGATATCGGGCACGCCATACCCTTGCGCGATGGCGAGCGCGGCCATGTCCTGACGCTCGGTCAGCCGGTGTTCCCAGGAAACGCCGGCGGCCGATTGCCTGACATCGAGGAAAAAGCGTCTTTCCCCCGTCACGTGACGCGCCGTCTGCAATTTGTCATTGCGCACAGTATGCAACGGCTAACTGAGTCGAAATCAAAACTTTTCCAGATCCTGGTGCCTGGCCTTGATTTCGCGCACGGTCCGCGATGACGATCGCAGGACGATCGTGTGCGTGGTGATGAAATTGCGGCCGAACTTGACGCCGGCCAGCATATTGCCGTCGGTGACGCCGGTCGCGGCAAACAGCACGTCGCCGCGTGCCATGTCTTGCGTGTGGTAGATCCGGTTAGGGTCGGAGATGCCCATCTTGGCGGCGCGCGCCAGCTTTTCCGGCGTATCGAGGATCAACTTGCCCTGCATCTGGCCACCGGTGCAGCGCAAGGCGGCAGCTGCGAGCACGCCTTCCGGCGCGCCGCCGGTGCCGAGATAGATGTCGATGCCGGTCTCGTCCGGGTCGGTGGTATGGATGACCCCGGCGACATCACCGTCGCCGATCAGCCGGATCGCGGCGCCTGTCGCCCGCACGGCTTCGATCAAGGCGCCATGGCGCGGCCGGTCGAGGATGCAGGCGGTGATCTCTGCCACCGGCACGCCCTTGGCCCTGGCCAGGCTGGCGATGTTTTCGGCCGGCGAGGCATCGATGTCGATGATGCCGTCGGCATAGCCTGGGCCGATCGCGATCTTGTCCATATAGACGTCGGGCGCGAACAGAAGGCTGCCTTTTTCGGCAATGGCGATAACAGCCAATGCATTGGGCAGGTTCTTGGCGCAGATCGTCGTGCCTTCGAGCGGATCGAGCGCGATGTCGACAGCCGGGCCTTTGCCGGTACCGACCTCCTCGCCGATATAGAGCATCGGCGCCTCGTCGCGCTCGCCTTCGCCGATCACCACCGTGCCGTTGATGGCGAGACGGTTAAGCTCCTGCCGCATGGCGTCGACCGCGACCTGGTCGGCCGCCTTCTCGTCGCCGCGCCCGCGCAATCTGGCGGCCGCGACCGCGGCGCGTTCGGTGACGCGCACCAATTCCATGGTCAGTATCCGGTCGAGGCCGGCGACAATGTTCTGGGCCACATTCATCGATGGACAATCCTCGTTGGCACTTTGTTTTTATTATGCATGTCGTTGTCCCAAAACCGCTGCACACTTTTGGGCGACATGCATTAGCCTCCCGCCAGAGACGCGCTTCTTGTGTCAAAGCCCCGTGACAACAGCAAGACCTGCGCTGGACCTTTTTGAAAGCACAGCAATATCAATCGATTAAACGCAGAATGTGAGACTGCTATCCGGCCCGCTCGATGCGGATGACTTGCGGCTTGTCGGTCAGAAGGCTGTCCCTGGTGATGCCGTCAACCGCCTTGCGCACCGCCGCCTCGGTCGTCTCGTGGGTCACCAGGATGACGGTCTTCTGTGCCTCGGTTTCCGGCCCGGCGGCATGCTGGACGATCGATTCCAGCGAAATGTCGTTGTCGGCCATGCGCTTGGCTATTGCCGCGAAGACGCCGAGGCGGTCGTGTACGGTCAGCCGGATGAAATAACCGCCAGCATGGCTGCGCATCTGCGCTTTCTTGTAAGGCTTCAATTCCTTCGCCGGCCGGCCGAAGACCGGACCATGCTGGAAGCCAGGCCGGCTCTTGGCGATGTCGGCAATGTCGCCGATCACCGCCGACGCGGTGGCGTTGCCGCCGGCGCCAGGGCCGGAAAGCAGCAATTCGCCGAGGATGTCGGTTTCGATCGCCACCGCATTGGTGACGCCGTGCACCTGCGCGATGACCGAGGCCGTCGGCACCATGGTCGGGTGCACGCGCTGCTCGATGCCGCTTTCGGTGCGTTGGGCGACGCCAAGCAGCTTGATCCGGTAGCCGAGATCGCCGGCCGCGCGGATGTCGGCCTGGCTGATGTTGGAGATGCCTTCCATGTAGATATCGTTGGCGGCGATCCTCGTGCCGAAGGCAAGGCTGGTCAGGATCGACAGCTTGTGCGCGGTGTCGTGACCCTCGATGTCGAAGGTCGGGTCGGCTTCGGCATAGCCCAGCCGCTGCGCATCCTTCAGGCAGGCATCGAAAGACAGGCCCTCGGCTTCCATGCGCGTCAGAATGTAGTTGCAGGTACCGTTGAGGATGCCGAAAACGCGGGTCACCGAATTGCCGGCCATCGCCTCGCGCATTGTCTTGATAACCGGAATGCCGCCGGCCACCGCCGCCTCGTAATTGAGCAGCACGCCTTTCCTCTCGGCGATCTCGGCCAATGCCACCCCGTGTTTGGCAAGCAACGCCTTGTTTGCGGTGACGACATGGCGGCCGGCCTCGAGCGCCGCTTTGACGGACGAGTGTGATGGGCCTTCGTCGCCGCCGATCAGCTCGACGAACACGTCGATCTCGGCGGTCTGCGCCATCTTGACGGCGTCGTCGAACCACTGTGCTGTGCCAAGATCAACGCCGCGGTCGCGTTTGGGATCGCGGGCCGAAACCGCCGACACGACGATGTCGCGCCCGCACTGCCGCGTCAGTTCGGCCGCCTTGTCGCGTAGCACGCGGGCCACCGACGCACCGACGGTGCCGAGCCCGGCAATTCCAACACGCAACGCTTCAGCCATGTCCGGCGACGCCCCATTCAGTCGGTTGATGTGTAGAAAATCAGCGATGCGCGGCGAGCGGCACGACGTTATTCGGCTGCTTGGCGCTGGATGCGAGGAAGCGCTTGATATTGCGCGCCGCTTGCCGGATCCGGTGCTCGTTTTCGACCAGCGCGATGCGCACGTGATCGTCGCCATGCTCGCCGAAGCCGACGCCCGGCGCCACGGCGACGTCGGCGTGCTCGATCAAGAGCTTGGAGAATTCAAGCGAGCCCAGGTGCTTGAACGGCTCCGGGATCGCCGCCCACGCGAACATCGAAGCCGCCGGTGCGGGAATGGTCCAGCCGGCGCGGCTGAAAGCGTCGACCATGACATCGCGGCGTTTGCGGTAGACGTCGCGCACTTCGGCGATGTCGGCGCCGTCGCCGTTGAGTGCATGCGCCGCCGCCACCTGGATTGGCGTGAAGGCGCCGTAGTCGAGATAGGACTTCACTCGCGTCAGCGCCGAGATCAGCCGTTCATTGCCGACCGCAAAACCCATGCGCCAGCCCGGCATCGAAAAGGTCTTCGACATCGAGGTGAACTCGACGGCGACGTCTATGGCGCCCGGCACCTGCAGCACCGAAGGCGGCGGATTGCCGTCGAAATAGATCTCCGAATAGGCAAGATCCGACAGGATGATGATGTCGTTCTTCCTGGCGAAGGCCACCACCTCCTTGTAGAAATCGAGCGAAGCGACCAGTGCCGTCGGGTTGGATGGATAATTGAGGATCAGTGCCAGCGGCTTCGGGATCGAATGGCGGATGCCGCGCTCCAACGCCGGGATGAAGCCGTCGTCCGGCTCGACCTGCAGCGAGCGGATGACGCCGCCGGACATAATGAAGCCGAAGGCGTGGATCGGATAGGTCGGGTTGGGGCACAGGATCACATCGCCGGGGGCGGTGATCGCCTGCGCCATATTGGCAAAGCCCTCCTTCGAGCCGAGCGTCGCCACCACCTGGCTGTCCGGGTCGAGCTTCACACCGAAGCGGCGGGCATAGTAGTTGGCCTGGGCACGACGCAGGCCCGGAATGCCGCGCGACGACGAATAGCGGTGCGTGCGCGGATCGCGTACCACCTCGCAGAGTTTGTCGACGATGGCCTTGGGCGTCGGCAGGTCCGGATTGCCCATGCCAAGGTCGATGATGTCGGCGCCGCGCGAACGGGCGCTGGCCTTCAGCCGGTTGACCTGTTCGAAGACATAGGGCGGAAGCCGGCGGACCTTGTGAAATTCTTCCATGGCAGTTCCAGACAGTGAGGTTGCGGTCGCGCGTATAAGCTTATTTGCAACTAGGGTCGAGAGCGGGGTCGCATTTGCCTTCGATCTGCTTCAGCGCCTCGGCGCCGTGTTTTTTTGCCAGCTGGTCCAGCGCTGCCTGGTCCGCAACCTTGACGCCGCCGCCCTTGGCGGCCTGGCTCTGCTCCTCGGCCTTCAGTTGGGCGAGCTTGGCGTTCTTTTCCTCGTCGGTGAATTGCTCGGCCGCCACCTGCGGCCGGATGTTCAGGTTCGGATAGGAACCGGTGTCCTTCGCGCCGACAAGGCCGGTGGCGGGCGCCGCACCTTCTATGTTGCTGCTCGTGCAACCGGCCATCGCCAACATGACGAGCGCCATGCGGCAAAAACGACCAGTGCCGGAAAAAACGTTCTTGCCAATATTAATCGTCATATTGTTTTCCTGGCGGCCGGGTTAGAGCACATTGGACCCTGTTCGATATCCCATGATAATATGTCAACAAAACGCTTCGGGAGGAACCCTGCGAACCATGTCCAAAACACCCGATTCGGGCAAAGCGGAAGATGACCAACCTTCGACCGTCGAGCAATATCTGGTGAAGGACCCGGAGCGCTTCGCTCTGAACATGGCCCGCATGATCGAGCAGGCCGGCAAAGCCGCCTCGGCATGGGCCGAGCCGCGGGAAAAGGGCGAGGTGCGCGATCACATCGCCGAGCCGGTCGTCGACATGGTGAAGACGTTCTCCAAGCTCACCGAGTACTGGCTCTCCGACCCGCAGCGCGCGCTGGAGGCGCAAACGCGGCTGTTTTCCGGCTACATGACCGTCTGGGCCAACGCCGTCCAGCGCATCGGCGCCGGCGCCGAGGACGCCGAGGACGCGGTCAAGCCCGAGCGCGGTGACAAGCGTTTCCAGGACCCGGAATGGGGCCGCAACGCCTTCTTCGATTTCCTCAAACAGGCGTATCTGGTCACCTCGCGCTGGGCGGCCGAACTGGTCGAGCACGCCGACGGCCTGGACGAGCACACCCGCCACAAGGCCGGCTTTTATGTCAAGCAGGTGTCCAATGCCATCTCGCCGTCGAATTTCATCCTGACCAATCCGGAATTGTTTCGCGAGACTGTCGCCTCCAACGGCGAAAACCTGGTGCGCGGCATGAAGATGCTGGCCGAGGACATTGCCGCCGGCAAGGGCGACCTGAAGCTGCGGCAGGCCGATTATTCGCCTTTCGAGATCGGCAAGAATCTCGCCACCACGCCCGGCAAGGTGGTCGGCCGCAGCGACGTCGCCGAAATCCTGCAATACGAGCCGGCGACCGAGACCGTGCTCAAGCGGCCGCTGCTGATCTGCCCGCCATGGATCAACAAATACTACATCCTCGACCTCAACCCGCAAAAATCCTTCATTCGTTGGGCGGTCGAGCAAGGCCACACCGTCTTCGTCATCTCCTGGATCAACCCGGATGAGCGGCACGGCGCCAAGAGCTGGGAGGCCTATATCAGGGAGGGCCTGCAATACGGCCTCGACACGATCGAGAAGGCCACCGGCGAAAGGCATGTCAACGCCATCGGCTATTGCGTCGGCGGCACGCTGTTGGCGGCAGCGCTGGCCTTGATGGCGCAGGAAGGCGACCACCGCATCAAATCCGCCACCTTCTTCACCACCCAGGTCGATTTCACCTATGCCGGCGATCTAAAAGTGTTCGTCGACGAGGAGCAGGTCGCGGCCGTCGAAAAGGCGATGAACGAAAAAGGCTATCTCGACGGCACCAAGATGGCGACTGCATTCAACATGCTGCGCTCGGGCGACCTGATCTGGCCCTATGTCGTCAACAACTACATGCGCGGCAAGGATCCCCTGCCCTTCGACCTGCTCTACTGGAATGCCGATTCGACCCGCATGGGCGCTGCCAACCATTCCTTCTATTTGCGCAATTGCTATCTCGAGAACAGGCTTTCGCAAGGCATGATGGAACTGGCGGGCCGCACGGTTTCGCTGAAGGACGTTACCATGCCGGTCTACAACCTCGCCTCTAAGGAGGACCATATCGCGCCGGCGCTGTCGGTATTCCTCGGCTCGAAATATTTCGGCGGCGAGGTCGATTACGTCATGGCCGGCTCCGGCCACATCGCCGGGGTCGTCAATCCGCCGGCGGCGCAGAAATATCACTACTCGACCGGCGGCAAGCCGGCCGGCGACTTCGACCAGTGGCTCGCCGGGGCCACCGACCATCCCGGTTCCTGGTGGCCGCACTGGCAACGCTGGATCGAAGCCAGGGACAATACCCGCGTACCGGCCCGCAAACCGGGCGAGCATATGCAAGTTCTAGGCGAAGCCCCCGGCACCTATGTCAAGGTGCGCGTGTAACCATCTGTAATGTGTGGTGAGTTGACGCGCCGCCAAAAGCGGGCGAAATGGTGCCGTCAACCCTGAGCAGCCTTGATTCATCCTCTAGCCGCCAAATTACTTTGAGGCTTGCAGATTTGACACAGGTCTCGTTTCCGGTTCGGGGAACAAGGGTCATTTCGACGAGACGTTTCGACGCCGCGCCAATGACGAACCGGTCGGATATCGAGGGGGAATTTTGTTTTGAGATCAGCAGGATCGCGCCTCGCGAAGGGAGAAAGCCGCGCCATTGTGGCGGCGCTTTTCTCGGTGCTCCTGGCGTCCTGCACCTCGGCCGGCGACCCGACCATGTCGGTCGGCATGCCAGGCTATAATACCTCGGCTACCGAAATCAGCACGGCCGCCGGTGCGCCCCAGGCCAGCACGGCCGCATCATCGTCGCAGATGACGACCGCACAAATGACGATGAATGCCGACGGTGACGCCAACCTTCCCGAGCAGGTGGCCTATGTGCCAGTGGCCAAGCCAGGGGCCAAGCCCGATGCCGGCTTCCCGATCGCCGTTCCCACGGCAGCCGAGACGATCGCGGGACACACGCCGCAGCCGCTGCAACCAAACGCCCAGACGGCCGATCAGGCCGTGGCACAGAACAGTGCTGATGCATCGAAGCCCGACGCCAAGGCCGCAGCGCCGGCGATGAACAACCCGGTCTATGTGACCGCCGGCGAGATGCCGCAGCCACAGGCCTACGCACCGAAGAAAAATTTCCTGGCCTCGCTGTTCAGCGCCACCCCCGCTTCGGCAGCATCGCCGGCCAACAGCAGATCGGGCGGGCAGCCAACGGTCGTGCAGGCCAAGGCGACGCCTGCGGCAAAACCCACCGTTACCCTGGCCTCGGCCAATCCGGCTGAAAAGCCGGTGCAGCTGGTGTCGACGGGCGATACCAGCCACTTCACGGCCGATGCGCTGCCCGGCGTGCGACAGACGGCGCTGTTCGAGATCAAGCGCAAATCCGGCCTCGACGATGAGAGTGACGTCGATCTCAACGAAGACGAAGGTTCGGGTGGCGCCTACCAGGTCGCCTCCGCCGCCGGCCTCGCCCGGCTGGCGCCCAACGGCCTCCTGAAACAGAACGAAAGCGTCGATGTCGCCTGCTTGAAGCCGTCGCTGGTTCGCGTGCTGAAGACGATCGAAGGCCACTACGGCCGCAAGATGACGGTCACCTCCGGCTACCGCGATCCGGCCCGCAACCGCCGCGCCAACGGCGCCAAGAATTCGCTGCACATGTACTGCGCCGCCGCCGACATCCAGGTCCCCGGCGTCTCGAAGTGGGAACTGGCGAGCTACATCCGCACCATGCCGGGCCGCGGCGGCGTCGGCACCTACTGCCACACCGAATCCGTTCACGTCGATGTCGGACCGGAGCGCGACTGGAACTGGCGTTGCCGCAGGCGCGGCTAGGGCGAGGATCTTCCGTCACCGCGAAGGCCCTTCGGCGGCGTTGCATCATGCCGCAAAAACCAGCTTGGCTGTCGGAAAGACGCGGTTTGGAGCCAAAGGAAAAAAGTTGTCGCAGCCGGCGGCAGACGGGTTGCCGGTTTGTCGCGACGCAACTATAAGCGCTCACATCTGAGCGCGCCCATCGTCTAGCGGTCAGGACACCGCCCTTTCACGGCGGTAACAGGGGTTCGATTCCCCTTGGGCGTACCAGCAATTTCAACTTGGCATATGTCTATCGCCAGCGTGATGCTGGCAAGCTTTGCTGGACCCTACCCACTCTGATGGGGATGTCAGCAAAGGCGGCGAAGACAGACTGGGGATTGTGTCGACGGCTTCCTACGCCCGCAGTACCCTCGCCTCGCCGCCGCGCTTGCGCGGAACCATCATGTCCCTGGCAAGCAGGCCGCTCACCCGGCAAAAGGCCATGAAGGCCCGCCATGCGTCTTCGGTCTCGACGATGTCCACCGTGGCGCCAAAACAGGCATTGAACGCGGCCTGGTAGGTTGGTCCCTTCCGGCGAACCGGCCACGTTTGCAAGAAATCGAGCGCCTGCTCGACCGGCTGGCCGGGCACAGGCGCGATCCGCACCGGCACCTCGAATTGCAGTCTGTCCATTCGATCTCTCCCGAACTGACACCCCCGCAGCAACGCCGTTCGTCGCAAAAAATTGCCGTGGCGGCTTAATGCTTGGGCCGCTTCTCGCCTAGAAATGTGTCGTCACTACGGTGGTCAATGAACCCGGCGAAGCATGGGCCGCTGCAGGCAAGGAGAATGCTCCCAGGCATGAATATCGCCGGTCTTCGGCCGTCGCCGGCAGTTCGTCCTTGAACCTTGCGCTTTCCAGTGCCAAATCTGGGGGGATTTCTCTCGCGGGGCTCATCCAGGCCTCGCATCCCTGCAAGACGGACAAAAATGGTCACCTATCTCGACGCCGCCACGGCACCGCTCAGAAACACCGGCCAGATCCGTCTTTACGACGAGGAAGGTTTTGTCGGCATGCGCAAGGCTTGCGATCTCACCGCGCGCTGCCTCGACGAACTGGTACCGATTGTGGCGCCCGGCGTCACCACCGAAGCGATTGATCGCTTCGTCTTCGAGTTCGGGATGGACCATGGCGCGCTTCCGGCGACGCTCAACTACCGTGGCTACACGAAATCATCCTGCACCTCGATCAACCACGTCGTCTGTCACGGTATACCCGACAGCAAGCCGTTGAAGGATGGCGACATCGTCAATATCGACGTCACCTATATCCTCGACGGCTGGCATGGCGACTCCTCGCGCATGTATCCGGTGGGCACGATCAAGCGTGCCGCGGAGCGGCTGCTCGAAGTCACGTATGAGTGCCTGATGCGCGGCATCGCGGCAATCAAGCCGGGCGCCCGAACCGGCGCCATCGGCGCCGCCATCCAGACCTATGCCGAAGCCGAGCGTTGCTCGGTGGTGCGCGATTTCTGCGGCCACGGGGTTGGCCGGCTGTTTCACGACGCGCCGAATATCCTGCATTACGGCAGCGCCAGCGAAGGCGTCGAGATGCGGCCGGGCATGATCTTCACCGTCGAGCCGATGATCAATCTCGGCCGGCCGCATGTGAAAGTGCTGTCGGACGGCTGGACCGCGGTGACGCGCGACCGTTCGCTGTCGGCGCAGTACGAGCACACGATCGGCGTCACCGAGACCGGCTGCGAGATCTTCACGCTGTCGCCAAAAAACCTCGACCGCCCCGGCCTGCGGGCCTAGTGTCTGGCAGATCGGGCGTTACCTTGCCCGGCAAATGCTGGGTGGGGCAGCCATGAACGGTGACGACGACGAGCGGGCCTTCTTTCCCGAAAGGCCAGTGCGATCGCCCGCGAAGGCGGTGGCCGCCGACAAGCCGCATTATCTCGGCCATCGCGACCGCCTGCGCGAGCGCTTCGCCGCCGGTACCAACACCCTCCCCGACTACGAACTGCTCGAGCTTTTATTGTTTCGGCTGATCCCGCGCGCCGACACCAAGCCTGTCGCCAAGGCATTGCTGGCACGCTTCGGTACATTGGCCGAGGTCCTCGGTGCGCCCGTCGAGCGCCTGCAGGAGGTGAAGGGCATCGGCCCGGCGGTGGCGCTCGACCTCAAGGTGGTTGCGGCAACGGCGCAGCGCATGGCGCGCGGCGAGATCGCCGGCCGCGAGCTGTTGTCGACCTGGACGCAGGTTCTCGAATACTGCCGGTCGGTGATGGCCTTCGAGGAGCGCGAGCAGTTCCGCATCCTGTTCCTCGACAAGAAAAACGCGCTGATCGCCGACGAAGTCCAGCAGGTCGGCACCGTCGACCACACACCGGTCTATCCGCGCGAGGTGGTCAGGCGCGCCTTGGAGCTCTCCGCCACGGCGATCATTCTGGCGCATAACCATCCGTCGGGAGACCCGACGCCGTCGCGCGCCGACATCGAGATGACCAAGCTGATCATCGAGACGGCCAAACCGCTTGGCATTGCCGTTCACGACCACATCATCATCGGCAGGAAAGGCCACTCCAGCATGAAGGGCCTGCTGCTGATCTGAGGTTTGGCGTTGTTTTCAGCTTTGTCCGCTGTGCGCCTCTGTACCGCAACGTCAAGGCGGTCGGCTCGATAAATTCTGGCGCCGAGGCTCAGCTGGCCGTGCGCAGGCGTCGCGATCGGACAAAGGTCTTAAGTCCCTCGGAATCGAATGCGTGGCCGAAGGCATAACCCTGCAATATGTCGCAGCCCAGGCCCTTGAGTAGCCGTGCATGCTGCATCGTCTCGACGCCTTCCGCCACGACCTCGATACCCAGCGACTTGCCGATTTCAATGATCGACGAGACAACCTGCCTTCTCTGCGGAGATTTGACGATTGGGGTGACCAGCTGCCGATCTATCTTCAGCCGGCGCGGCTGCAACTTCAGCAAACTGACCATCGAAGCGTAGCCGGTACCAAAATCGTCTATTTCGACGTCAATCCCGAGCTCTTTTATCTGCTCGATATTCCAGGTGACAAGGTCGTCGTTCTCGTCCAGGAAAATCGACTCAACAAGCTCGAACGAAACTGTTCCTTTCTTGATATTTTGTTCTCGCAGGCTCTTGATGAGCTCCTCGTCTTGAAGGCGCCTGGCCGAGACATTGACCGACACCCGCGGAATGTGAAGTTTTGCAGCGGACCACTCTTCGAAATCCGCAAGCGATTGCTTCAATATGGCTTGGTCGATGATCGAGACGACGTTCAGTTCTTCTGCAATCCTCAGGAAGATGTCGGGCGCCAAAATACCCTTTATTGGATGTTTCCACCTCGCCAGCGCCTCAACCCCAACGATTTCGAGCGTCTTTGCGTCAAATTGGGGCTGGTAGAAGGGGATGAACTCGTTGCGCTCGAGGCCGCCGAGAATTTCGTCGGCAATCCGCTTAGTATCGACGATTTCGCTTTGCATCGCGTCGGTGAAGAATTCGTATCGATTGCGGCCCCGCCCCTTTGCTCGGTAAAGCGCGATATCGGCGTTCACCAGCAGGTGTTTGGCTTCGACATCTTTTGCGTTATCGACAGCGATTCCCACGCTGACACCAAAACGGCATCGATGACCCTGATAGTAGACGGGTTCGCGCATCTGGCTGATGATGCGGTCGGCGAGCAGCGCCAGTTGCTTGGTATCGTCGCGCACCACGCACAGAACGATGAATTCGTCTCCCCCGATACGGGCGACGAATCCCTCGTCGCCGACCTTCGACCTGAGCACGGTTGACGCGTGAACCAACATCGCGTCACCGGCGGCGTGGCCCAGCGTATCGTTGATGTGCTTGAACCGATCCAGATCTATGTGAAGCAGTGCCGCGTGCCCGCCTGAGCGCCTGGCGTTTGCCGCGTAATGTTCCAGTACCTGGTCGAGGTAACGCCGGTTGGGCAAGCCGGTCAGCGAATCATGAAGCGCGATGTGCTCTATGCGCGCTTTGGCCGACTCGAGTTCTGCATTTTTCGACTCGGACAGCTGTTTTGCACGAACCAGATCCTTGTTCAGCAGGACGTCGGCAGTCACGTCCCATTCCGCGCCGATCATTTTTGGGGTGTCGTTTGCGACCCGGTAGAGGATCGCCTTCGACCGGACATGACGGATCTCGCCATCCTGACGCACAATCCGGTACTCCGACAAATATGGTCGTCCGCTGGCCACTGCCCTGTCGAAGTCCGCGTTGGCGCCAGCCAAATCATCTGGGTGGATTGCTCCCGCCCAGTCTGGGTAGCCCCGGTGCTCGCCGGTTGGTTTGCCATATATTTCGTTGACGCGATCATCCCACGTAAGCTCGTTGGTCGCGAGATCGTGTTCCCAAACCCCAATAGCCGAAGCTTCCAGAGCGAGTTCCAAGCGTCGTGACAATCGACGCAATTCCGCATAATTGCGCTGTCTTTCGCCAATCAGGCGGCCTGTGACCAGGAAAGGGAACACAACCAAGGCTCCGGCCGTCGCCATGATCGCGCGCAACAACCATGCGTTGCTTGGCGTCGAAGGCCAGCCGTTTTTGGGAATGGCCGCGAGCTGCCACGAGCCGGAAGGAAGCAAAACGTCAGCCGTCACCGGATCGCTTTTGCTGATCTCCTCATTGCCGTAGAATTGACCACCTTGGTGACCGAGGGCGTCCCTGCCGATCAGCGCTACGTCGATCCCGAGATCGTCGTCAAGCAAGCCGCTCGCTCTGTAAAGGCGCTGCACGTCGACAACGGCGGAAATGATACCCCAGAACCTTTCCGTATTGCCAGCGCTCGGCACGAAGACCGGAAAGCGGCCGATGAAGCCTTGTCCTCCCTGTTTCAGGTCGACGGGACCGGCAAGCACCAGCTTGCGTTCGTCTCGCGCCCTTAGCGCAGCCGCACGCTGCCGCTCGTTCTTGCGGTAGTCCAGACCCATCGCCTGCTCGTTACCCTCCATCGGATACATAAGGGAAACGACCAGATCGGGCGCGCCGGCAATATCGTTCAATTGCGAGTCGGCGCCAAACAGATTGCTCGCGAGCGAGGCGAAGCGTTGCTGTCCCATATAGGGCTCGGTCACGACCGCGGCGACCAGTCCACGCACGAGCTGGAGGTTTCCATTGATATTGCCTTCGAGCTTGGCGCGGATGAGATTGACCTTGGTCAGCACGTCCGCACGGACGGCCTGGTCCGAGACGATTTTGTTCTGGTGCTCCGCGAACGCTGCGCTGACAAGGATGACGACAAACGCGATCGCCGCCGGAATATTTGCCGACGAAAAGACGGCCTCCTTGATGCCGTTGAACCTAGCGCGGAAAAAAGCCAATAGGCGATTCCTCAAGTGCCATTTTCAGGTTCTCGGGGTCGACCCGATGAGGAACATTAGCTTTCAATGTTTAATTTGACCTTCATACTCCTGAGAAATTTCATTTTCCGACGGCTGACGCCGGCTGCGATACCGACAGCGATGCTGAAGGCGGGCTGCACGATGCGGACCAACATGAAACGCCAGCTAGATCAGTTTTGTTCGGAAGATCGAGGCGCACGAGCGCCATTGCACATTTCGACGCTCCGACCCGAGTACGTCAGAGCATTGACCTTGGACTAGTGGCCCTCGATCGGCTTGGGAGACACAAGGTATGGTATCTTGCCGACGCTGCGCTTCGTCGCGCCAATGGAATAAGCCATCGGTATCTTGGGAGAGTTCTCCGGCAATCCGTACATATCCTTGCCGGCCCGCACGGCAAATGAAAAGTGCTGCCACGAAACCGTGTCATGCTCATTGAGAAAATCGAGCGTCAGACCAGCTGAAATCAGCGCATTCACCACGTCACTGATCGGGTGAATCCACTCATAATAGCGAGGATGCTTCAAGATGCGATCATCGCCGGTGTAGGTCAGTTCCTCGTTCCAGGCGAGCGGCCGAGCTATCGGCGTTCGCCAGTCGTGCTTCAATTCCAGGGCCGCGGCCTTTCGATCGCACTGAAACATCAATGGATGGCCCTCGGCCATGTAGAGGCGGCCGCCGGGTCGCAGAAGATCGGCAACCACCCGCGCCCAACGGAACACGTCGTCCAGCCAGTTTACCGAACCCCAAGTAACGTAAGCGATATCAAAGGTCCGGCCGAGCGCTTCCACCGCCTCGAACAGTGGCGCTTCCACGAAGCGCACGTCGGTGCCTGCCTTCGCAGCAAAATCCCGCGCCGCCACGATCGCCGTCGGTGAAAAGTCGAGCCCGGTCACGCTGCCTGCGCCGAGATTCTTCAGGCTGATCGTGTCAAGACCGATGTGACACTGCAGGTGGACGATATCCTTGCCGGCGATATCGCCGAGCTCGCGCGTTTCCAGCTCATAGAGATTGGATCCGCCGGCCAGCACATTCTCGATGTGGTAGCTGCCCGTTGTGTCGGTCGAGTGCAGTTCGGCCCGATCATCCCAATTAAGGCGGTTCGCGCCCAGAAACCGTTCCAAATTCCCCCCACCCCTGACTGACGCATGGTAAACAAGTCGTTAAAACACCTTTGCAGCGAAAGCAGCGCGCGTCAATCCGGACCGGGCGGCAGTGCGCCGCCGCTCGCGAAAGCATTAGCCCCGGGAAGGCTTGCTGCTGATCAAAGGCTTCTGGCGCGATCGCCGCGCCCGGCGACAAGACCCCGCAGGCGCTCCCGGACTCCGCCGTCGTGGTCTGTATGTGGATTAGTCGGTTCCTCAGCCCGGCACAGCCACCATCGCGATATTTCTGGAGAGCTCGTTTGTGGGGGCAACTGCGTCTGCCGTGCCGCTCGTGAGTGCTCGGTAGAGTGCCACATAATCGCTGCACATGCGCTCGACCGTGAACCGCTTCTCGAACGTCTGCCGCACTCGTGCGCGATCGAGGCTGTCTATGCGCCGGAGCGCGCCCACGGCTTCCTCCACCGTATCCACGATCCATCCGGACACACCGTCATCGATGATCTCCGGGACGGCGCCACGCCGGAACGCAACCACCGGCGTACCGCAGGCCATTGCTTCGATCGTTACGAGCCCGAAGGGTTCCGGCCAGTCGATCGGAAACAAAAGCGCTATCGCATTGCCCAGAAAATCCGCCTTTTGCCGCTCATCGATCTCGCCAATGAACTACGTTCGAATGCCGCAGCACTTGCGGCTCGACCCTTTCCTTCCAGAACGACTGGTCCACCTTGTCGATCTTGGCGGCGATCTTCAGGGGAAACCCGGCCCGCGCTGCTATTTCTATGGCCGCTTCCGGCCCCTTTTCCGGCGAGATGCGACCGAGAAACGCAAGATAGCCAGAGGTGTTCGGGTGGAATGGTAGAAGATCGCGGGGCAGGCCGTGATGCACGGTTCCAACCCAATTGACGGGCGGCATGGGCCGGCGCTGGTCGAAGGAGATCGAGACCAGGGGAACGTCGTCGAACATCGCATAAAGCTGCGCCAGATCGGGCAGGTCGAGCCTGCCGTGAAGCGTGGTAACCGTTCGTCTGGCAAAATCCCGAATTATGGGGAAGTGCAGGACATCGACGTGGAAATGTAAAACGTCGAATTCATCGGCTCGCCGGCGCACCCGTTCAAGCATCATAACATGGTGCGGACCACCGTCCTGGACCCTGGGGTTCAGGCGCAGCGCGACGTCGCAACACCGCACCAGCTCGGCTGAGGTACGAGAATCGGCGCTGGCGAACAGCGTCACCTCGTGGCCCTGTCGGACAAGTTCTTCGGTCAGATACGAAACAATTCGCTCGGTTCCACCGTAGGTTCGGGGCGGCACGGATTCGGTTAGCGGTGCGATCTGGGCTATTTTCATTTAGAAAATCTTTTCGGCGGCGATCGCCGTCTTTCAAACAAGCTTCGGCGGCAACCAAGACAAGCGAGAGCTTCCCGTTGCGAAGTATTCTATGCAGAGCGTATTTATAGTTGTGCCGTCCGTGCTCCTCCCGTGCAATCAGGTTTCCCTTATTCAACTCCTCTGCATCCAAGAACTGAGATCCATGAGAAATGTTTCACCGGCTCGATAAAAAGACAGAATGAGCTACGCGCCGCCGCCCCGCCGCCCCCTGACAGGCAGGTTTGGATTTGTTCGATCACCACCAATTGATCCAGGCGTGCCGGTGCCGAATGGAACATAAAGCCCGGAATTCAGTTAGATAGCTGGATTTGGCTGGAGTACCGCCAGATGCGGAATTCCAGCCGGGCAGGGCACTACCGTGACACGGAGTGAGCGGCTTCGGGCGCATCTCGCCGAACTCAGGCACCACCTTGCCGAACTCAGGAGCCATAAACGCTCCTTATGGAGGATGCCATGAACCAGTGGACAAACGCCAGGCTCTGTGACGTAGCCAACCTGATCCTTGGGGCAATTCTGTTCTTCTCTCCCTGGATCTTCGCATTTGCGGCAGGCCCGCAGACGCAGAACGCCCTCGGCAGCGGAATCTTGATCGTCGTGCTTTCGGTTGCCGCCCTCGCAGCATTTGCCGTGTGGGAAGAGTGGGTGAACCTGGTCGTCGGACTGTGGGTTCTCGCATCGCCTTGGGTGCTTGGATTCCAGGCGACCACGGCGATGACCGTGCATGTCGTGATCGGCATTCTGGTCGCCGTGCTGGCGGCGATCGAGCTCTGGATGATGTATCAGAACCCGCCGACCCAGTCCGCCGCCTAACAGGCGCAGCCAGCCAGCGCCCTTTTTTGGGCCTGACGGATCTATCGGTCGTCTGCCGGTCTCTCGGCAACAGCCGCCGGAGGCCGGGCAGGCGGCGTTTGTTTGGACGAGAATAGGAAGGATGGCGCATTATGGTCGGTGACAATCCGCGTTCGACGGCCAGGATTGCGGGACATCCTATTCATCCGATGCTCGTGCCATTTCCGATCGCCTGCTTCGTCGGCATCCTGCTGACGGATCTAGCCTATTGGCGAACAGCGGAGATGATGTGGGCTGACTTCTCCGCTTGGCTGGTTACCGTCGGCGTGATCATGGGCTGCCTAGCAGCGATCGCGGGGCTGATCGATTTCCTGGCCAATCCGCTGATAAGGGCACAGCCCCCCGCCTGGCCGCACGTGCTCGGCAATCTTCTGGCGCTGGCGTTATCCATCATCAACATGCTCGTGCACACCCGCGATGCATGGACCTCCATCGTGCCTACCGGCTTGATCCTCTCGGCGGTTGTCGTGCTCATCCTCATCTTCACTGGTTGGCTGGGCTGGTCCATGGTGTACCGGCATCACGTCGGAGTGGCGGATTGATGCGCATAGCAAGCTCCATCGGTCAGACCAGGCGCATCGCGGTGTCCGTCCTCATTTGCACTGCGGCGATCACTCTTGCAGCGTGCAGCGGCAACGACCCGGATCCCAGCAGTCAGATAGGGCCGAATCCAAACCTGCCGGAGCCGATCCAATATTTCTTCCCGCCCATGCATCTCGCTTCCGTGGTCGGATGGAAGAACGACGAAAAGCCGACCGTCGCGCAGGGGCTGCAGATCCAGGCTTATGCCCACGGCTTGCAGCATCCGCGGTCGCTTTACGTGCTGCCCAATGGCGACGTCCTGGTGGTCGAGTCCAAGGCGCCGGGTGGCGACCCGATCAAACGGCCCAAGGATTTGGTGATGGGCTGGATCGAATCCTGGGTCACCTCGGGCGGCGACAGCGGCCCAAGCAACCGCATTACGCTGCTGCGCGACACCGATGGCGATGGCAAGCCGGAGCTGACCAGCGTATTCCTCGACCACCTGAGCTCCCCCTTTGGCGTGGCGCTGGTGGGAAGCGATCTCTACGTCGCCAATACCGACTCCATCGTCCGCTATCCCTACAACACCGGTGACACAAAGATCACCGTGCCCGGAACGCCGCTAACCGCCCTGCCCGGCGGCCCGATCGACCACCATTGGACGAAGAGTCTGGTGGCAAGCCCCGACGGCTCGCTGCTCTATGTCGGCATCGGCTCGAACAGCAACGTCGCCGAAAACGGCATCGAGGCAGAGAAGAACCGCGCCGCCATCTGGCAGGTAGACAGGGCCACCGGCCGGTCGCGCATTTTCGCCAGCGGTTTGCGCAATCCAAACGGCCTGAGCTGGGAGCCGCAGACCGGGGCGCTCTGGGCAGTGATCAATGAGCGCGACGAGCTCGGCCCCAATCTCGTGCCGGATTATCTGACCTCGGTAAAGGATGGCGGCTTCTACGGATGGCCATACAGCTATTACGGCCAGCATCTCGATCCCCGCGTCATGCCCCAACGTCCGGACCTGGTCGCAAAAGCGATCGTTCCGGATTATGCACTGAGTTCCCACGTCGCCCCTCTGGGACTGGCCTTCTATACGGCAACCAGCCTTCCCGAGGCATATCGCGGCGGCGCCTTCGTTGGCGAGCATGGCAGCTGGAACCGCACGCGCTTCAATGGCTACAAGGTAGTGTTCGTACCATTCAGCGGCGGCCGTCCGAGCGGCGTCGCTACCGACGTGGTGACTGACTTCCTGGACAAGGACAACAAGGCGCGCGGCCGGCCTGTCGGCCTAGCTGTAGACAAAACCGGGGCCCTGCTCATCGCCGACGACGTCGGCAACACAGTTTGGCGGGTGACATCTGCCGGCCAATAAAGTGGCTCCACTCCCTTCGTCGAGCGTCGAGCAGGTGAACGGACACTGGTCGAAGCAATCGTGCTGACGTTCTTCGTCATGCTGCTGTTCCTGCAGAACCTGCGCGCGACGATCCCCGACGATCGCCGTTCCGGTGACTCTGCCGAGCACATTCGGCGTGCCCGCCCTTGCCGGTTACTCGACGCTGACGATGTTTGCCACGCGCTGCCGCCGAACCGAAGGACCGCCAGCGCCGAAATGGTATTTTTGCCCTTCCCACAGCCGGCTCTAGAATTTTCATCGCAAATCAAGTTATGATGCACTTGGTATTTCCCGGGACGGCTTGCGCCGCTTGGAATACCGGGAGGAACCGGGACATGGCCGTTGCGCTTGTACTCGTTCTGATAGTCGTGGGCTCGGTGTTGTTCCACTTCCTGAGCCCATGGTGGTGGACGCCGATTGCCTCGAACTGGGACTATATCGACAACACCATCATCATAACTTTCTGGATCACCGGTGTCGTCTTCGCCGCCGTGGTTCTTTTCATGGCCTATTGCGTCTTCCGCTTCCGTCATCGGGAAGGCAATCAGGCGGCATATGAACCTGAGAACAGGCGGCTCGAATCCTGGCTGACGGTCGTCACCGCGGTTGGCGTCACCGCTTTGCTCGTTCCAGGCCTGTTCGTCTGGAGCCGGTTCGTTAACGTTCCAAGCGACGCAACCGAGGTCGAAGTCGTCGGCCAGCAGTGGCAATGGAGTTTCCGCCTCCCCGGCAAGGACGGCAAGCTCGGCACATCCGACACTCGCGACGTCAACGCTGAAAATCCACTCGGCGTCATCGCCACCGATGCCAACGGCCAGGACGATGTCGTAGTGGAAGCGGCCGACCTGCACCTCCCGGTAGGCAAACCGGTCAAGATGCTGCTCCGCTCGGTCGATGTGCTGCACGATTTCTACGTGCCGGAATTCCGCGCCAAGATGGACATGATCCCGGGCTCGGTCACCTATTTCTGGTTCACTCCGACCAAGACGGGGACCTTCCAGGTCCTGTGTGCCGAACTCTGCGGCCAGGGACATCCGATGATGCATGGCGTGGTCATGGTCGATACTCAGGAAGACTATCTGGCGTGGCTTGGCCAGCAGCAGACTTTTGCGCAGCTGTCCGCCCCCCAGCAGATGGGCTCGGCAGAGTAGGAAACCGGAACGACGGCGCGCCGTCGGGATTGAAATTAGTGTGGCAAGCCCGAACTGTCGGGCTGGCCGAAAAGGGCACGGAGGTGTTCCTATGGTCGATATCACACCTGCAGATGCGGTACCGCCGGCCGAAGTCGCGGAAATGGAACTCTACCATCCGCACAGCTGGTGGACGAAATACGTTTTCTCGCAGGACGCCAAGGTCATCGCCATCCAGTATTCGGCGACGGCGACAGCGATCGGCATGGTCGCGCTGGTGCTATCCTGGCTGATGCGGCTGCAACTCGGCTTCCCCGGCACATTCGACTTCATCACCCCGGAAGCCTACTACCAGTTCATCACCATGCACGGCATGATCATGGTGATCTACCTGCTCACGGCACTCTTCCTGGGCGGCTTCGGCAACTATCTGATCCCGTTGATGGTTGGTGCTCGCGACATGGTCTTTCCCTATGTCAACATGCTGAGCTACTGGATCTATCTGCTCGCCGTGCTGGTCCTGGTGTCGAGCTTCTTTGCGCCCGGCGGACCGACGGGTGCCGGCTGGACGCTCTATCCGCCGCAGGCGATCATGACCGGTACGCCAGGCGGCCAGGACTGGGGCATCATCCTGATGCTTGTCTCGCTGATCCTGTTCATCGTCGGCTTTACCATGGGCGGCTTGAACTATGTCGTGACGGTGCTGCAGGGGCGCACGCGCGGCATGACGCTGATGCGCCTTCCGCTTACTGTCTGGGGTATTTTCACCGCCACCATCATGGCGCTGCTCGCCTTCCCGGCGCTGTTCGTCGCCTGCGTGATGATGCTGCTCGACCGGGCGCTCGGCACCAGCTTCTTCATGCCGGCGATCGTCGAGATGGGCGAACAGTTGCAGCACGGCGGCGGCAGCCCGATCCTGTTCCAGCATCTGTTCTGGTTCTTCGGCCATCCGGAGGTCTACATCGTGGCGCTTCCGGCCTTCGGCATCGTATCCGACCTGATCAGCACCCACGCGCGCAAGAACATCTTCGGCTACCGCATGATGGTCTGGGCCATCGTCGGCATCGGCGCGCTGAGCTTCGTGGTCTGGGCGCACCACATGTATGTCAGTGGCATGCATCCCTATTTCGGCTTTTTCTTCGCCACAACGACATTGATCATCGCCGTCCCAACAGCCATCAAGGTCTACAATTGGGTGCTGACGCTGTGGCGCGGCGACATCCACCTCACCATACCGATGCTTTTTGCCTTGGCCTTCATCGTCACCTTCGTCAATGGCGGGTTGACTGGGCTATTTCTTGGCAATGTCGTCGTCGACGTTCCGCTATCGGACACGATGTTCGTCGTCGCCCATTTCCATATGGTCATGGGGGTTGCCCCGATCATCGTAATCTTCGGCGCGATCTATCACTGGTATCCGAAGGTCACCGGCCGGATGCTGAACGAGACACTGGGCCGGTTCCATTTCTGGGTCACCTTCCTCGGCGCCTATCTGATCTTCTTTCCCATGCACTATCTCGGCTTGATGGGCGTGCCGCGGCGGTACAACGAATTGACCGACATGACGATCATGACGGAATCGGCCCATCACCTGAACTCGTTTATCAGCATCATGGCTTTTATAGTCGGTTTTGCTCAGATTGTGTTTCTGTTCAATCTCATCTGGAGCATCCGCCATGGCCGTGAGGCTGGCGGCAATCCGTGGCGGGCAACGACGCTCGAGTGGCAGACGCCCGAAACACCGCCCGCCCACGGCAATTTCGGCAAGGATCTGCCGATCGTCTATCGCTGGGCCTATGACTACAGCGTACCGGGAGCCAAGGAGGACTTCATACCGCAAAACGTTCCGGGCTCCTTCGCGCCCTCCAGGGAGCCGGCATGAGCGTAATCCTGGTCTTCCTGCTCGTGATCGCCGGTATTGCCGGGTGGTGGCTTTCCCATCAGCGGCTAATGACGAAACCGTGGCTCGAGCAAGGTATGATCGGGGATTTTGTCGCTCTGGACCGATCGGCGCTGCCGACCGCAAAGATCGGTCTCGGCGTCTTCCTTGCCGTCGTCGGCTGCCTGTTCGCGCTGTTCACCAGTGCTTACTTCATGCGCATGGCGCTGTCGGATTGGCGGCCGCTGCCCATCCCGCCCCTGCTCTGGCTTAACACCGGCGTACTGGTCTTGAGCAGCATTGCGATACAGTGCGCTTCGCTCGCGGCGCGCAAGGGTCAAGTGGACATGGTCAGGCTTGGCCTCGCCACCGCTGGACTCACGGCGCTCGTCTTCCTGATTGGACAGCTTGTGGCATGGCGGGAACTGAGTGCGGACGGCTATTTTCTGGCATCCAATCCGGCCAACAGCTTCTTCTACCTGCTAACGGGAATGCATGGCCTGCATATACTGGGAGGACTGGTCGGGCTGGGCAGAACGAGCGTCGGCGCCTGGAACGGAGCGCAGCCGCAGCGGCTTCGCCTCAGTGTCGAGCTGTGCGCCATGTACTGGCATTTCCTGCTTTTCGTCTGGCTCGCCATCTTTGCGCTTCTGGCCGGCTGGGCTTCGACTTTAATCGACATTTGCCGAGGGTTGCTGACCTAGGAGGAACGGGCGGATGGCAGAGACGACACTGGCCCACATCGGCCGAACAGAGCCGCGGCCCGCAGGCTGGCAAGGCATCGCCGCCGACTGGTCCTCGGATCAGCGGGCGTTCAAAAACGTGTCCTGGGGCAAGGCCATGATGTGGATCTTCCTGCTCAGCGACACGTTCATCTTCGGCTGCTTCCTGCTCTCCTACATGACCGCGCGTATCTCAACACGCGTGCCGTGGCCCAATCCGAGCGAGGTCTTCGCCCTGCGCATCGGCGGCTCCGACATTCCACTGATCCTTATCGCCATCATGACCTTCGTGCTGATCTCGAGCAGCGGAACGATGGCCATGGCGGTCAATTTCGGCTACCGCCGCGACCGCCGCAAGACGGCAGTGCTGATGCTCTTGACCGCAGCACTCGGCGCGACCTTCGTCGGCATGCAGGCCTTCGAATGGACCAAGCTGATCACCGAGGGCGTGCGGCCTTGGGGCAATCCTTGGGGCGCTGCCCAGTTCGGCGCATCCTTTTTCATGATTACCGGCTTTCACGGCACGCACGTGACGATCGGGGTGATCTTCCTGATCATCGTGGCGCGAAAGGTCTGGCGCGGAGACTACGACGTCGGACGGCCCGGCTTCTTCACCAGCCGGAGGGGCCGCTACGAGAACGTCGAAATCATGGGGCTTTACTGGCATTTCGTCGACCTGGTCTGGGTGTTCATTTTCGCATTTTTCTATCTTTGGTGAGAGGCAGGACATGGCTGAAGCAACCGCAAACGGCCTGGGACAGCATGCGCTGGACAGCGCCCGTACCCATGATGCGACGACGACCGGGTTTACCCCGGCGGAGGTTCATCAAGAGCACCCGATCAAGCTCTATCTGGTGGTCTGGGCCTGGTTGTTCATCCTCAGCACCTGCTCCTATCTGGTCGACTATTTCGGTCTCCACGGCTATCTCAGATGGTCGCTGATCCTGATCTTCATGATCCTCAAGGCAGGGCTGATCGTCGCCATCTTCATGCACATGGCCTGGGAACGGCTGGCGCTGACATATGCAATCATCCTGCCGCCGGTGCTGGTGCTGGTGTTCGTGACGATGATGGTCTTCGAAGCGGACTACACGCTTCTCACCCGAATGGCGTTTTTCGGGGCCGGGCCCTGACATGCAATCCGGATCCAGGCGGTCCGGTCCTGGAGCCTTCGCCTTGAAACAATCCACGGCTGGTCCATTTCTGTTGGTATCGGAAACGACAGGCAATGCCGGCGTTTCCACATGCGTCGCGAACACCAGCAAGGGGCGCCCAAGATGACCATCGCAAACAGACTGAAGGACTTCATCGACAGAAAAGGAATTTCCTACGACACCGTCGAGCATCACCGCACGGCGACAAGCAGACAATCCGCCATTGCGGCACATGTGCCTGGCAGCATAATGGCCAAATCGGTGGTCGTTCACCACGACCGTGGCTACGCGCTCGCCGTGGTTCCAAGCACGCACAGGATAGAACTCGCGACATTGCAGGATGTCATGGACAAGCCTCTTGGACTTGCCTCCGAAGACGAGGTGGTCTCGTTGTTCGGCGATTGCGATGTCGGCGCTGTGCCGCCGATCGGCGCTGCCTATGATGTGCCAGTGGTCCTCGATGAAAGCCTCGGCGACGCTCCCGAAGTCTATTTCGAGGGCGGTGACCATAGGACGCTGGTGCATGTGAGCGGCAAGGATTTCCGCGACCTGACAAAGGACGCGCGCCAGGCCCGTTTCAGCCACCCGGCCTATTGAAAGCTCTGCCCCACCCTGCCCGCACCGGCACTTTCACCGGTGCGCGCAGGGCAGGTTTTTTTCAGCTCACGGTCTGGTGGCCGGCGGCGATTCCACAACTTTCCGATAGACATGCCAGGTCGCATGACCAAGGATCGGCAGCACGACTGCCAACCCGGCGAACACTGGCAGCGAGCCGACGATCAGGGCGACGGCGACGATAAGGCCCCACACGGCCATCACGATCGGGTTGGCCAGGACAACGCGCACCGAGGTGTGGATGGCTTCGTAGGCGCCGACATCGCGGTCGAGCAACAACGGGAATGCGACGACCGTGGTGCACAACACAACCGCGGCGAACACGAAGCCGATGGCGTGACCCAGGATGATGAGCGTCCAGCCGCGTCCCGTGGCGAATATTTCACTGATGAAGCTGGACAGCGATTGCGGCGGCGCCGGGCCGAACAGGGTCTGGTAGAATATCTGGGCCGTCAAAAGCCAGGCGATAAAGATCGCAAGCAGCATGACGCCGACCGCTGCAATAGCCGGCAGTGCCGGAGAACTCCTGACTTCAAAGGCGTGCCTCCACGAGGCGTCGAGCCCGGCTTCCCGTCGCCGGCTGATCTCATAGAGGCCGATCGCCGCGAACGGACCAATCAGTGCAAAGCCGGATACAAGCGGAAACAGCAATGGCAGCGTGTTGTTACCTGATGTCCAGACAGCAAGCACGACTCCCGCAATCGGATAGATCAGGCAGAGAAAAACGATGTGCGACGGTTTGACCATGAAATCATCGACGCCACGCCTGAGCGCATCAAAAAGATCGGAGACACCGATTTTTCGAATTCTGGTGTGTTCCAGCGTCTCGCTGGCGCCTGCTATCACGTGAAAGCTTGCCATGACCATTCCTCCAGACCAGGTCCGGTAAGGTCGCGTTTTACGGTGCTGCCGTTCTGCATGATTGGCCCACGCAAACCGCGACCTGCACCATGATCAATATACTCTCATGCGGGGGACTTGTCGCGCTTTGTAGGAAGGCCCGGGAGTAGGAGCTCCCGGGTAGCCTGACTAGCTACGGACGCCGTTCTTCGATATGCTCTTCTAGTCGAAGGTGAAGGTCATGGACGGAAGGACAGTTCTCATACTCGGCCTTGGCGTCATTATTCTGCTGTTGCTGGGATTTTGTGCTCTGCCAACGTGATGTTTTGAGCCGGGGTCAATAGTCGGCTGAAGCGATCACTCGCATTACAATGGTGTCGGCAAGCAACGCCGCAAATATTGCGAAAAGATAGACAATCGAATACGCAAACAGTGCCTTTGCCGGCTTCATCTCCTTGTCGGCGACGAGAACCTTCCAGGCCTGCCGAATGAAACCTGCACCCAACGCGGCTGAAACAGTGCCGTAATATCCGCTCGCGAAGCCGAAGCCCCAAGGAAGCACGCCGATTGGCGCCAAGAGCAGCGAATAGGCGAAGATTTGTTTTCTGGTCGAGTGCTGGCCGGCCACATTCGGCATCATCGGGACCCCCGCCGCGGCATAGTCACCGACCTTGAAAAGGGCCAGCGCCCAGAAATGAGGCGGCGTCCAGAGGAAAATGATCAGAAACAGGATGAGACTTTCAATGCCGATTGCGCCGGTTGCAGCAGCCCACCCGATCACCGGAGGAAGGGCGCCTGCCGCGCCGCCTATGACGATATTCTGTGGCGTCGAGCGCTTCAGCCACATCGTGTAGATAACAACATAGAAAAAGATGGTGAACGCCAACAACGATGCGGCGAGCCACCCCACCAGCACGCCGAGCGTCATGACCGACAGTGCGGAAAGCACCAGACCGAAGCTGAGAGCTTCGCCAGGCGTGACGCGACCGGACGGAATTGGTCGCTTGGACGTGCGAGACATCAAGGCGTCTATGTCTGCGTCGTACCACATATTGAGCGCGCCGGCGGCTCCCGCTCCAACCGCGATTGCGCCGATGGCAATTACGGCGATAACTGGATTCATCACGCCGGGCGCCATCATCAGGCCGACGAAGGCAGTAAACACGGCAAGCGCCATGACGCGTGGCTTCAAAAGCGCAAAGAAATCACCCGCCGTCGCCTCCGAGAGGCGGATGCCGGTATCCTTGAGACGGCTTTCTTCAGTCGACATTCAGACGACCACCGATGGGAATGGCAGCCTAGCCGGCCAATGTCTTTTTTGCAACGAGCCGCCCTCCCACCGACACTGCCGGCAGATTGCGGCCGAGGCTATGCCTCGACCTGTTTGCTATGCCAAGATCCGGCGGAAGAGCCGGGCTATTTGGAGAATTGCTTCAGATAAGCAATGACGTTGGCGATGTCCTCGTCTTTCTTGAGGCCGACAAACGCCATCTTGGTTCCTTTGACCATCGCCTTGGGATCGCGAAGGTAGGTCGTCAGCGTGGCTTCGTCCCATTTAACGCCGGATTTTCCGGCCTCGGTCATAGCCTTGGAATAGCTGAACCCTGGATGCGTGCCGGCCGTTCGGCCGATGACGCCGTTCAAGGACGGACCGATCTTGTTCTGATCCTTGTCCGCGATATGGCAGACCTTGCATTTGGCGAAGACCTTCTCACCCGCCGCGGCATCCTGTGCCCGCGAGGGGCCGGCAATGACGGTGGCGACGGACATGATGATGAAAAACACAATGGCACGCATGGCATTTCCTCCCTGATCGCCAATTTGCCCTGGCTGACCTGCACAGGCCGACATTTAGTCCGCTGGCATGCGCTCTTGAATGGCAGAACGGATATCCAATGCCTGGGGTTGCGGCACCTACATACCACAGAACCCGGCCGGCAGGTAGAGTTCGGCCATGCAAAGGTTTAATGCGGACAATCTGCTCAAGGCAATTTGGTGTTGCAGCTGGCGGCGATCCGGCCGATCGCCTCTTCAACTCCGGTGAGGTCAAACTCGGCTTTGCCGCGCCCCGACAGCAGCCCGAACCGCCAGGACAGCAGCAGCCGGTCCGCGGAAATCAGTCGCCTGATGCCGTCGGCACCGTCGCGGACCAGCATTCTGCTGCGCGGGCCGACCGACCAGCTTTCGTTGAGCTTGCCGGATTGGCCGACAGTCACCGACATGGCGATGGTTCGGCTGGCGGAAACGGTGTCGCTCAGTTGCAGCCATTCGCTCCAACGCGGTTCGCCGGCTGTCCGGCAGGCGATCGTCAAAACCGGGCTGTAGCTCAATGCGCCGCCACCGGTGATGAGCTTGTTGGTCGCGTAAAGCGAGGCGGTGACAAGGCCATCGCTGCTCTTGTCGAACCGCCAGTTGTCGAGAACCGTATCAGCCTGGGCAATGCCGCAGACCGACGCAAGCAGGAACGCCGCCGCCACGCTTCCGATACCGAAGAACTGTCTCAACGATGCCTCCAACAACCGCTGCGGTCAGCAACCCAGCGCAGATAATCATCAAAGCTTCATATCGCTACCTCGACCGCCAGATGCGTGAAATCCGTTGCGTCTGCGCCACAACGAAAAAGGCCGCCTCGAGAAGGCGGCCTTTCGGAATTCAGCAGGGACGTTATTCAGCGTCCTTGGCGGCCTTCTTCTTCGGCGCGGCCTTTTTCTTCGGCTCTTCAGCGTCGTCGTCGGCCTTCTTGGTGTCCGCTTTTTTCGCAGCCGCCTTCTTCGCCGGCTTGGCCTTGGTTGTCTCCGTATCCTCGTCGTCGGCCAGCAGCTCTTCCTTGCTGACCTTGACATCGGTGACCGAAATCTGGCCGAGCAGATGGTCAACCACCTTCTCTTCGAACATCGGCGCGCGCAACGTGTTCAGCGCTTCGGGATTATTGCGATAGAATTCGAAGGCTTCCTGCTGCTGGTTGGCCGGATAGCGACGCACCTGCTCGAACAGGCCGCGCTGCAATTCCTCGTCCGTCACGGTGACGCCGGCCTTCTCGCCGATTTCGGCGAGAACCAGGCCGAGACGCACGCGGCGCTCGGCAAGCCGCATGTATTCGGCACGCGCTTCTTCTTCCGTCGTCTCTTCGTCGGCAAAGGTGCGCCCAGCAGCTTCGAGGTCGCGGTTGACCTGGTTCCAGATGTTGTTGAACTCGGCCTCGACGAGCTTGGACGGCGCCTCGAACGAGTAAGCAGCGTCGAGCTGGTCGAGCAACTGCCGCTTGACTTTCTGGCGCGTTATCGAGCCGAACTGGTTCTCGATCTGACCGCGCACCACCTCGCGCAGGCGCTCCAGCGATTCAAGGCCGAGATTTTTGGCCATCTCGTCGTTGATCTCAAGCGCACCGGGCTTCGACACTTCCTTGATCGTCACGTCAAAAGTGGCTTCCTTGCCGGCCAGATGCGCCGCCTGGTAGTTTTCCGGGAAGGTAACCGTGACCTGCTTCTCGTCGCCGGCCTTGCTGCCGACCAGCTGGTCCTCGAAGCCGGGGATGAATTCCTTCGAGCCGAGCACCAGCGGCTGATCGGTGCCGGCGCCGCCGCCGAAGGCTTCGCCGTCGATCTTGCCGACATAATCGATGGTCACGCGATCGCCCTCGGCGGCCTTGCCGGTCTTCGGCTCGTAAGTGCGGGCGGATTCAGCGACACGCTTGACCTGCTCGTCGATCTCTTCATCCGGCACGTCGAACACCTGGCGCGTCACCTTGATGTCGGAGAAATCCTTGATCTCGATCGGCGGAATGACCTCATAGTTCAGGCGGAACTCGAAATCGGCACCGCCTGCCAGGATCTTCTCGGCTTCCTTCTCGTCCTCGGTCATGATCACTTCAGGCTGCATGGCGGCCTTTTCGCCGCGCCCGGTGATGATCGAACGGGTCGAATCATTGAGAATCTCGTTGACCACTTCGGCCATGAATGATTTGCCGTAGACCTTGCGCAGATGCTGCACCGGCACCTTGCCGGGGCGGAAGCCGTTGATGCGGACCTTGTTCCTGGCGTCGGAGAGCCGCGCCATCAGCTTGGCTTCCATGTCACCGGCCGGCACGGTGATCTTGATCTCGCGCTTGAGACCGGAGTTGAGCGTTTCGGTGACCTGCATCATAAAACCTTTGTTTCCACCAATGAGGCCGTCAAACGGCCCCTGCCGTTTACAGCCTGCCGGTATGATCTTGCCGGGAATGGCTTTTGGTGCGGGACTTGGCGATCTGTCCGCTCAACGCGGCACAAATCCTCCAGAAATACGCTCCAAAATGTGAATAAGTCTTTGTTTTTCCTACTTCTTATCACATTCTGCAGAAGCGGATCGTCGCGTCCCGTCACATTCGACACGCCTTTTGTCACAGGCGCGGCCGATTTTCAACCATCTTTGCATTCCGGCCAAGGATGCCGATGTGGGCTCTGACATTGACAGAATGATGGCTACATGGGATTGGCCGGGCAATGCGGATGTGGCGGAATTGGTAGACGCCCTGGATTTAGGTTCCAGTGCCGAAAGGCGTGGGGGTTCGAGTCCCTTCATCCGCACCATCCTTCGCTCTTCGAGCTTCGGGTGGCAGGCCACTCGAAGCTCCTCCAAAGCCTTGGCGAAGGAGGATCATTGCCAAGGCCGTAGCGCGATCTAGTAAAGCGGCTCCTCGAACAGTGTCTTGTCGCCGTCCACCAGCGCCTTGATCTGCGCGGTGCCGTTGGCCGCAATCGCCACCCGGATGCCGAACGGCCGCACCCGCATGTCGTTCTGGATCGCCATCCCCTCGCCTTCCGGCAGATAGAAGCGCTCGATGCCGTAATCCGGCGCGATCGTCGTTGCTCCCTGGCTGATATTCCAGCCCTCGGAGACGTGTCCGACGATATCGGCTTCATCGGATGCTGCCGGCGCCGGCGCTTGCCCGAACCAAGCCGCGGTCGGCCCCCAATAGCCGTCGGCGCCCTGCTTCAGCCTGACCACGATCGACGTTTCCTCGCTGGAAAGCTTGCCGGCCGGAATGTTGCCGATCAGCTTCACCGGTATGCGCGAAATATCGTAGCCGAGCAGAATGTAGTCACCGCGCAAGAGATCGCGCGGATCGATCGGCTCGACCCTGAGCAGGACCTGCTTGCCATCGCGCAGGATCGCCGCGCGTCCGGCGATGATCCAGCTCAGAAAGCCGATCTGGACGAGCGCCAGGACCAGCGCCGAGATGATCAGTCTTTTGCCGGTCATCATGCCGCCGCTCCTGTCATGTTCGAGGCGTTCATGCGCTTTTCTATGCGGATGATAATGAAAGCAAGAACGGCGAGAAGCACCGCCGCCGCAAGGAAGAAGCCTGCCGTGTCGAGCATTGATTGCAGCATCACCACATAGATGATGGCGAGTTCGAAGGCGAAGCCCGCATAGGCAACCCAGCGCAGTCCCCGGCTCTCGCGGCCGCCCAGCACGATCGCCGCGACGATGCCGGCCAGCGCAACAGCCGAGGCAATGGCGAAGCCGCTATTGTAGCTGCTTTCATCCGCCAGTTCGAATTGGATCATCGCCAGGCCGGTGAGAAAGCCGATCAGCGCGTGCAAGGGCAACCTGCCGCCGAGTTGCAAAACCCTCTCGACCGGCCCGGCAGCAAAGATCGCAGCGGTAAAAAGCAGCACCGATGCGGCAACGAGCGGGATGGCGACTTGCAGCGTGTCGTATTCCATGGCCAACAGCACGAGGTAGAAAAGGACCGACAGGATGATCAGGTGGCGCGCCGCCTGGCTGCGCGTCCAGAACGAAACGGCGAACAGAATTAGCGCCATGACCACGAAGAGATGCGGAAATTCCGTGCGCCGGAAGTAGTCGAACCCTCTCAGGAACAGCCAGGCATCGGCGATGCCGACGGCAGCGACGGTCAGCGGGTTTGAGCGCAGCGCCACCGCCGCCAGCGCCGTGCCGGCGCCCCAGGTGATCAAGGCCGAGGCCTCGTCGCCCGACAAATGATACATCTGGCCGATCAGCGCGATCGAACCGCCGAATGCCGCCGCCGCGACGATCCACAGTGCTTCGCCGATCGCCGCATGGTCGCGCATCTTCAGCACCGCGCCGCCGACATAGCCGGCAAGGATAACGGCAAAAAGTGCCGCGACCCGCACCAGCCGCGGGATGACTTCCCAGTTGGCGGCGATAAAGATCAGGATAGCCGCGCCGAACAGCAGCGCCGCCATCATCGCCAGGATCGAGCCGAAACTCAGCGATTTGCGTTCGTTTGCCTCGACGTCGCGCGTCAGCGCATCGGCTGTCGGCGCGTCGATCAGGCCAGCCTGCTGCCATCGCGCGATATCCGACCTGACCCGTGACGAATAGCTCGCCATGCCCCTCCCCCTTTGCTTGGTCCTTTTAGCTCGTCCGGCCAAGCGTTTGACCTAACGGCATTTTCCGATCTGGGCGGAAAACCGGACGCGCGTTAATGCTGCATTGCACAATTTGCATTGCTGCCATGCACCAATAGCGCTTTTAAATCGATATAACCTCACCTATTTTCACGGTGCACACAAAGACGGAATGATCCGAAAGAAAGACGAAACGAGACTACCATGAACCTGATCCGCAACTATCGCAACTGGCGCCGCTATAGGGACACCGTGTCCGAGCTGAACCGCCTGAGCACCCGTGAACTGACCGACCTCGGCATCAGCCGCAGCGACATTCACTACGTCGCCCGCAAGGCGGTCTAATCCTTCGGGCCGCAAATGGTCCGAACCAGTTTTGAAAAGAGAACGACAATGAACCTGATCCGCAACTATCGTAACTGGCGCGTCTACCGCGAGACGGTTACCGAGCTGGGTCGCCTGTCGAATCGCCAGCTCAACGATCTCGGCATCGTCCGCGACGAGATCAAGATGGTCGCTCGCAGGGCGATCTAACAACAAGAATTTCGCCAGGGTCGACCTCCTCCCCGACCCTGACGGATACGGTCAGCCTTCACCTCCTCCCGAGGGTTGACCACAAAAACGGCGCCCGCCGGACCTCCTCCCCCGGCGGGCGCTGTTTCCAGGTTGTTTCTAAAAGGGTTTCGCGCCCTTCAAATGGCGAAAAGAATTTCGTTAAAGCCGACCTCCTCCCCGGCAATGACGAATACGGTCGATCTTCACCTCCTCCCGAGGATCGACCAACAAAACGACACCCGCCGGATCTCCTCCCTCGGCGGGTGTTGTTGTTTTGGGCGGTCTTTCCTAGGCAGCCCACTTGCGGTGCGATCCCTGGCAATTGCAATCCTCGCGCCAAGCGACTATTTCGGCGCTCATGGACAAGAACCCCATTCACGTTATCGGCGGCGGACTTGCCGGCTCGGAAGCCGCCTGGCAGGCGGCCGAAGCCGGCGTTCCCGTTGTCCTTCATGAAATGCGTCCCGTCCGCGGCACCGATGCGCACAAGACCGACGGGCTGGCCGAGCTCGTCTGTTCCAATTCCTTCCGCTCCGACGATGCGCAAACCAATGCCGTCGGCCTGCTGCACGCCGAAATGCGGCTGGCCGGTTCGCTGATCATGAGCGCCGGCGACGCGCATCAGGTGCCGGCCGGCGGTGCGCTGGCCGTCGACCGCGACGGATTTTCCGAAGCGGTGACCAGAAAGCTCGAAGCCCACCCGCTCATCACCATCCAGCGTGAGGAATTGCCCGGCCTGCCGCCGGCGGACTGGGACCAGGCGATCGTTGCCACCGGCCCGCTGACGGCGCCGTCGCTCGCCCAGTCGATTGCGGACGCAACCGGCGCCGACGCGCTCGCCTTTTTCGATGCCATCGCCCCGATCGTCCATTTCGACACGATCGACATGGATATCTGCTGGTTCCAGTCGCGCTACGACAAGGTCGGTCCCGGCGGCACCGGCAAGGACTACATCAACTGCCCGATGGACAAGGAGCAGTACCTTGCCTTCATCCAGGCGCTGGTCAACGGCCAGAAAACCGAATTCAAGCAGTGGGAAGGCACGCCCTATTTCGACGGCTGCCTGCCGATCGAGGTGATGGCCGAGCGCGGCGTCGAGACATTGCGCTACGGGCCGATGAAGCCGATGGGGCTGACCAATGCACACAATCCGTCTGTAAAGGCCTATGCCGTCGTCCAGCTTCGCCAGGACAACGCACTGGGCACGCTTTACAACATGGTCGGCTTCCAGACCAAGCTGAAGCACGCCGAGCAGGTGCGCGTATTCCGCACCATTCCCGGGCTGGAAAACGCCGAGTTCGCGCGCCTAGGCGGCCTGCACCGCAACACCTATATCAATTCGCCGACGCTGCTCGATGCGTCGCTGCAGTTGAAATCGCGGCCCGGCTTGCGTTTTGCCGGCCAGATCACCGGCTGCGAGGGCTATGTCGAGAGCGCCGCCATCGGCCTGCTTGCCGGACGTTTCGCGGCCGCCGAAAGGCTTGGCCATGCGCCGTCGCTGCCGCCCTTGACCACCGCTTTCGGCGCGCTGCTCAACCACATCACTGGTGGCCATATTGTCTCCGACGACGAGCCGGGAAAGCGCTCCTTCCAGCCGATGAACGTCAATTTCGGTCTGTTCCCGCCCGTGGACGCGCCAAAGATCGAGGGCAAGCGGCTGCGCGGCAAGGACAAGACGGTCGCCAAGCGGCATGCGGTGACATCGCGCGCGCTCGCCGACTGCCGCGAATGGCTGGGGCTGCCTTTTCGGGCGGAAGCGGCGGAGTCCCTGCTTGCGGATTGCGGGGCGCAGAAGTAGGATAACATCCTACTTTGTATCGCGAGGCCAAATTCCATGGAATCCGCTGAGAAACTGTCAATCACCGTAACGCCCGCCATGGCGCGTATGATCCGCGAAAAGGTTGAAGACGGCTCCTTCGGTTCGGCCAGCGAAGTCATCCGCGCAGCGCTTCGCGCCTTCCAGCGCGAGGAGGAAGAACATGCCGAGCGCATGGCCTCGATCAGGGCGCGTGTAAAGGCGTCGATCGAGGATACGAGGCCTGGCTATACCGGAGAAGAGGTGCGCGATCATCTCCGAGGACTGTTTGCTCGGTATTCAGGCCGCGCTGATGATTCAGCGGCTTGAGGTCGACTACCGTGAAACCGCCAGAAACGATTTGGCTGACATTTTCAAGCACATCATCGAGGCCGGCGGAAATCCGGACATAGCGCTGAAATTCGTGCTTCGAATCGAAGATCGCTGCCGAAGCATCGGCAATGCACCGCGTGGCGGCCGGCCGCGCGATGACATTGCACCAGGGTTGCGAACGGTGCCGTTCGAGCACTCGGCTATTATCGCCTATGTTGTCAGCGACGATCTTGTTCGCATCGTCAACATCTTCTACGGCGGTCGCGATTATGAGACGCTGATGCGCGATGGCGGATCGAGTAATCCATCGTGATGAAAAACTACTCGGCCGGGGCGCTGCTCGCCGCCTGCAGTCCAGGCTTGGCGGCCTCCCCGGACTTCCTCATTGGTCATCAGCCTTCATGCGGCCGGCCAGCCTCGCGTCGCTCGCCGGAACAAAAGCCAATGCCGGCGCAGGACGGAGAGCCGAGCCATATCCTTGAGAGGCGAGCGGCGGGCAGTCTCCATCTTGTCGAGATAGGCGCCCGTCAGCGCCAGCGGCAGAAACGCCGGACGCAGTGAAACCGGCAGGGTGGACGCCCCCTGCTCGAAGGCGGAAAGATGTTCCCGTGCCAGCGCGATCATCGCGGCGACAGCACGTTGCGCTCCAGACCCACCATCGCCCGCAACGAACTCTTCCGGCGACGATCCCGCCGCGGCCAAAATGTCGGCCGGCACAAAGCACTGTCCCCGCTTACGATGCAGCGGCAGCAGAAGCAGCAGACCGGTCATCGCCTGCGCACAACCTGCCCTGCCGGCAAGTTCGGCAAAGCGCGGTGCTTCGACCGGATCGAGCACCACCGCCGCAAGCTGGATGAGCGCGGCGGCAGTCTCGCCGCAATAGCCTTCGAGATCGGTACGCGACGGCATCGGGTCGTCATAGAGATCGAAGATGCGCGCTTCGAGCATATTGTCGAAAGCCGCCTTGGGCAGACGGTGAGTGGAAATCGTCGCCTTCAGCGCGTCCGCCACGGGATGGCCAATCTCTGCCTCATCCTCTTCGGCGGCGATGACATCGCGCCACCATTGCAGCCGGACCTCGCCCGGCAGCGCTTCGCGGATGCGATCGCGAATGCCGGCAATTTCGGCGTTGAAGGCATAGAGCGAAAACAGCGCGTCCCGCTTGTCTTCGGGCGCGTAGAGCGCGGTCAGGTAGCGGTCATGATCGGCGGCGCGCACCGTCTCCATGACGACTTTGGTGTTTTCGGGCACGTCAGTCGACGGCGATGAGTGCTGCGGCCACGGCGCGGTCTTCAGCCAGCAGCACATTATAGGTCCGCACCGCCGCCCCGGTCGACATCGGATCGGCGGAAATGCCGGCGTCCTTCAGCGCGGCACGCAGCGCGGTCGGCAACGGCCTCAGATCCTTGCCGCTGCCGACCAGCAGGATCTCGACCTTGGCGGCCTCGTTGAACAGCTTGGTGAAATCCGCTGCCGTCAGCGCCAACGGATCGGCCGGCTCCCAGCCATAGATGCCAGAAGGCAGGCACAGCAGCGAGCCGCGATGCGACATGTCGGCAAAGCGGAAACCGCCATTGCCGTAAGCCTCGATCGGTGCGCGGCCGGGGAAATGCGCCTCGCGGATGACGATGCCCTTGGCCACTTTTGAGGCAAGCCGTCAGGTGGCTATGGCTTTGCCGCCGCCCACCGGCTTTTCCTCATCGGACGCTGTGGCCTGCGGCCGCAGCTTGAACAGGATAAGCAGTGGCGCGGCGATAAAGATCGACGAATAGGTGCCGAACACGACGCCGAACAGCATGGCCATGGTGAACGAGCGGATCACCTCGCCGCCGAACAGCACCAGCGCCAGCAGCGCCAGGATCGTCGTCACCGAGGTCAGCGTCGTCCTCGACAGCGTCTCGTTGATGGCGTTGTTCAGCAATTGCGGCAGCGGCATTCGCTTGTATTTTCGCAGATCCTCGCGAACACGGTCATAGACGACGATCGTATCGTTGAGCGAATAACCGATGATAGTGAGGATCGCCGCCAGCGACGACTGGTTGAATTCGAGGCCGGTGATGACGAAGAAGCCGATCGTCATGACCACGTCGTGAACGGTCGCAACGATGGCGCCGACCGCGAACTGCCATTCGAAGCGGAACCAGACATAGATCAGGATGCCGAGCAGCGCGACCAGCATGGCAATGGTGCCTTGCTTGGCAAGCTCGCCCGAGACCGTCGGCCCGACCACTTCGACGCGGCGGAAATCATACTGGTCCTGCAGCTCGCCGCGCACTTTGTCGATGACGGTCTGTTCGGCGTTCTCGCCGCCCTCCTGCGTGCCGACGCGGATCAGCACGTCGTTCGGTTCGCCGAACTGCTGAACCTGCACCTCGCCGATGTTGAGTTCCGTCAGCCTGCCGCGGATGTCGGCGAGATCAGCATTGCCGGTCTTGGCCTGCACCTCGATCAGTGAGCCGCCCTTGAAATCGATGCCGTAATTGATGTCGATGGTCATGAAGCCGATGACCGACAGCACCGAAAGCACGCTGGACAGTGTGAACGTCCAGCGGCGGATGCCCATGAACGGAATTTTCGTTCCCGGCGGAATGAAGGTCACCGGCGCGCGCGGCAACTCCTTCGGACGGGCCCGGCGAAGCCAGATCGACACCAGCAGGCGGGTGAAGGTGAAGGCGGTGAAGACCGTGGTCAGGATGCCGATGGCATAGGTGACGGCAAAGCCCTTCACCGGCCCGGTTCCGAGCCAGAACAGCACCACGGTTGCGATCAGCGAGGTCACGTTGGAATCGACGATGGTCGCCAGCGCCTTGCTGAAACCGGTATCGATCGCCTGAATGACCGAGCGGCCGGCACGTCGCTCCTCGCGGATGCGTTCATAGATGAGGACGTTCGAATCGACCGCCATGCCGATGGTCAGCACGATACCGGCGATACCAGGTAGGGTCAGCGTCGCTCCAAGCAGCGACAGCAGCCCGACGATCATCGCAACATGCACCGCCAGCGCGATATTGGCGAGGAAGCCGAGGAAACCGTAGGCGACGAACATGAACGCCACCACCAGGATTGACCCGATGATACCCGCGACCTTGCCGGCATGGATGGAATCCTGGCCGAGACCAGGCCCCACGGTGCGCTCCTCGATCACAGTCAGCGTCGCCGGCAAAGCGCCGGCACGCAGCAGCACGGCGAGGTCGTTGGCGCTCTCGGCAGTAAAATTGCCCGAGATTTGGCCGCTGCCGCCAAGGATCGGTTCGCGGATCTGCGGCGCCGAAATCACCTGATTGTCGAGGATGATGGCGAACAGCTTGCCGACATTCTGCGATGTCGCCTGGCCGAACCGCGTCGCTCCCCTGGAATTGAAGGTGAACGAAACCACCGGCTCGTTGGTCTGGGAGTTATAGGTCGCACTCGCTTTGTCGAGGTCTTCACCCGAGACGATGACGCGGTTCTCGATCAGATAGGGAACGGGCGGATCGTCCTGCGAATAGAGCACCGAGGACCCCGCCGGCGGGCGGCCCTTGAGCGCATCCTGCACCGGCATCGACTGGTCGACCATCTGGAAGGTCAGCTTGGCGGTCTGGCCGAGGATCTCCTTCAGCCGCTGCGGATCCTGCAGGCCCGGCACCTGGACCAGAACGCGATCGTCGCCCTGCCTTTGCACGATCGGCTCGGTGGTGCCGAGCTCGTTGACGCGGCGACCGACGACCTCGATCGACTGCGTCAGCGCCGCCGAGGTGCGGTATTTGATGCCGGCATCGGTGACGGTGAACTTCAGCAGGCCGGGCTGGGATTCATCCAGCGTCATCTCCCGGATGGAGCCGCCGCTGAACAGGCCAGCTTGCACCGGATCGGTTAATGTCTTCAACGCATTCTTGGCGGCATCGACCTGATTGGCATCGGTGATGCGGACCTGAACGCTGCGGCCCGATCCGGAAAGGCCGGTATAGCCGACCTTGGCATTGCGCAGCAGCGTTCGAATTTCGTCGCGCGTCGTCTCCAGCTGGTCCTTGATCAGATCGTTCGGATCCATCCTGAGCAGGATGTGCGAGCCGCCCTGCAGGTCGAGGCCGAGCGTCATCTGCCGCTTCGGCACCCAGTCGGGCAGCTTGGCCAGCGTGCTGGCGGAAAAAAGGTTGGGCGCAGCGAGGACCACTGTGGCGGCCACGGCCAGCCAGATCAGGATCATCTTGAAGCGCGAAAAATAGAGCATATGGCGTCGTCCGTCAGGGCGTACTGGCGGATCGTTCCGCCGACAATTCGGTTATTTCTTGGCGTTCTGGTTCGCCACCGGCTCGCCCTTAACCTGCACATCGTCAATTGTCGAGCGCGGTGCAGTCAATTTGGCGCCGCCGCCGGGATCGGTTCCGACGTAATTGGCTGATCTCCTGCCCTATTCTAATTCTGCCCGCCGCCAGGCGCTATAGTGCGTTCTTCAACTATTTTCAGTCTTGCCGGCAACGGACCAGAACGCAAAAGCAGGGCAAGTTCTTTGGCGCTCTCATTGGTGAAGTTGCCTGATATCTGGCCGGAGCCGCCAAGGATCGGCTCGCGGATAACTGGCGCCGAAAGCACCTGACTGTCGAGGATCATTGCAAACTGCTTGCCGACATTCTGTGAGGTCGCTTGAGCAAAACGCGTTGTACCCTTGGAATCGAAATTGAACGATACAACCGGCTCATTCATGGCCGAATTGTAGGTCGCCCGGGCATCGACGATGTTGTCACCGGAAACAATCACACGATCTTCGACCAGATAGGGAATCGGCGGATCGTCCTGCGAATAGAGCACCGAAGAGCCTCGCGGCGCCCGGTTGTTGAGCGCATCCTGCACAGGCCACGACGTATCGACCATTTGAAATGTCAACTTGCCAGTCCGTCCGAGAATGTCCTTGAACCGGACTGGGGTCCGCAAGCCGGGCACCCGAACCAGTATTTGGTCATCGCCTTGCTGCTGCACGATCGGTTCGAAAGCGCCACTCTCGCTAACCCGGAGTTTGACGACTTCCATCGACGGCACCAGCGCCATCAATGTCCGAAGCCTGACGCCAGCATCCGTTATTGTGAGGCTGAGCAATCCGGGTTCCGGCTCATCAAGCGCGATCTCCTCGACTGGGTTCGTCCCGGCAACCGGATCGGTGAATATTTTCAGGGCTGTTTTGGCGGCATCGATCTGAGCCGGATCCGAAATGCGGACCTTGACCTCGCGACCCCATCCAGCAAGGCCCGTATAGCCGATCCTGGCATCGCGCAGCAGCGAGCGAACGTCATTGCGCACCGTCTCCAGCCGGTTCTTGATCAGATCCTCCTTATCCACCTCAAGCAGAATCTGCCAACCACCTTGCCGGTCGAAACTCGCCTGCCGCTTCGGCAGCCAGGCAAGAAGGTCGACGAGCGTACCGTCCGGCTTCATAGCGCGCGCGCCAAGCATCACGCCCAAGACCACCATGCCGGCAACAGCCAGCCAGATAAGAATCTTGGTAAGGCGCGAAAACCACATATGGCGTTGCCCGTTGCGGATCGTGCCGCCCGAAGACCCGGTTATCTCCTGAGCTTTATTTCTTGGCGTTCTGGTTCGCCACCGGCTCGCCCTTGACGCGCACGTCGGCGATCGTCGAGCGCAGCGCCGTCACCTTGGTGCCGCCGCCAAGGTCGACCTCGAGCTCGTTATCGTCGATCACCTTGGTCACCTTGCCGACCAAGCCGCCGCCGGTGACAACGGTATCGCCGCGACGAACCGCCGCCAGCATCTCGCCGCGCTTCTTTAGCTGCGTGCGCTGCGGCCGGATGATCAGAAAATACATGATCACGAAAATCAGAGCAAACGGCACGATCTGGATAAACATTGCGGACGAGTCCCCGCCGATGCCTTGGGCGTATGCCGGTGTCACGAACATCGAGGTACTCCTGAATTTTAAAAACAGCCGCCAAACCGTTCTGGGAATTTGACGGCCCCGCCAAATTTGGCCGGAATATAGTCGGTAACGTTGCCAATGCAACTGCGCGGCCGGGCAAATCGGCTGCTTTTCCGGCCTGGTGAGCCGTGTTAGAGGGTGATCCCCAAAAGCGACGCTCGGTTTCCGCAAAAGATCATGCCCGAACAAATGCTTGGGACGAGTTTCGAAACCGCTGAAATCAGGTAGGTTGGCCTGCCGCACCATCCTGAAAGCGAAACAAAAAAGACAAGAGATGACCGACAGTACCATCGATATCCTGAGCCAGAAGCTCGACCGCCTGATCGAGGCGGTCGCCCGCCTCGCCCCGCCGCCGGTGCCGCAAACCGACCTCGGCGAGGCCGATTGCTTCGTCTGGCAGGCCGATCCCGGCTATCTGGAGCCGGTGCGCAAGGTCAACCGCGTCGACATCGGCCTGATCCGCGGCGTCGACCGCGTCCGCGACATATTGGTCGACAACACCGAGCGCTTCGCCTCAGGCTATGCTGCCAACAACGTGCTGTTGTGGGGCGCGCGCGGCATGGGCAAATCGTCGCTGGTCAAGGCGGTGCACGCCGCGGTCAACGCTTCGGCCAAGCTCGACCTGCCGCTCAAGCTTATCGAGATCCATCGCGAAGACATCGACACGCTGCCGAAGCTGATGGGACTGCTGAAGGCGGCACCCTTCCGCTTCATCCTGTTTTGCGACGACCTGTCATTCGACCACGACGACACGTCCTATAAATCGCTGAAGGCAGCTCTTGAAGGCGGCGTCGAGGGCCGCCCGGCCAACGTCATCTTCTACGCCACCTCGAACCGGCGGCATCTGTTGCCGCGCGACATGATCGACAATGAGCGCTCGACGGCGATCAATCCGTCCGAAGCGGTCGAGGAAAAGGTTTCGCTGTCGGACCGTTTCGGCCTGTGGCTTGGCTTCCACAAATGTTCGCAGGACGAATATCTCGACATGATCGACGGCTATGTCCGCCATCACGATCTCGCCATCGATCCCGAGACGCTGCGCGCCGAGGCGCTGGAATGGGCGACGACGCGCGGCAGCCGTTCGGGCCGCGTCGCCTGGCAGTTCACCCAGGATCTGGCAGGCCGGCTCGGCAAATCGCTGAAGGATTAGCCGCTCAAGGACTAACAGCAGAGGAAGCCCGCACCTTGCGGAGCGGACTTCCTCGGCGGGCTGAAGGTCAAGTGGCCCGCAAATCGCTTCCGTCTTCTATTCGAGATAGGTCGAAGGATCGACCGGCGCCGAGTTCTTGCGCACTTCGAAATGCAGTTTCGGCGAGTCGGTGGTGCCGCTCATGCCGGACAGGGCGATTTCCTGGCCGCGCTTGACCTTCTGGCCGCGCTGCACCTCGATCGAGCTGGCGTGGCCGTAGACGGTGACCAGACCGTTTTCGTGCCGCACCAGCACCGTGTTGCCGAATTCCTTGAGGCCGTCACCGGCATAGATGACGACGCCGTTCTCAGCTGCCTTGACCGGCGTCCCCTCGGGCACGGCAATGTCGACGCCGTCCTTGCCGCCGCCGAAGCTTGAGATCACGCGGCCGCGCACCGGCCAGCGCATCTTGCCGATGCCGGTTGCGTCCGGCGCCACCGCATCGTCGTCCTCGGCCTGCTGGATGACTTTCGCGTCCTTCTTTGGCGGCGTGTAGGAGGCGAGCGTCTGCGTCGGCGTGGCCTTGGCAGGCGGCTGGGTGGTGGCCGTCGTCACCGGATCGACCTTTGCCGGCTTCGCACTGGCGACGACAGCGGTTCCGCCTGCCGGCACTTTCAGGGTCTGGCCGATCTTGAGCAGTCCATCCTGCATGCCGTTCGCCTGCTTCAACGCGACGATGCCGACGCCGGTCTTTCTGGCGATGGCCGACAGCGTATCGCCTTGCTGAACCGTGTAGGTGCCGCCGGCACCGGCTGGCTTGGCCGTCGCCGAAGCCACTTTGGGCGCGGTCTTTCCATCCTTCGGCTGGCTTGCGGCAGCCGAGGCGTCCACCTGCGCGGCAGACTTGCCTTCCCTGAGCTTCGGCTGCTGCGGCAGCACGGCCACCTTCTCCGGCGCGTCGGCCGGCTGGTCGTGCCTGGTGCCGTTCGCGGGCTTGGCGTCGGCGACTTTCGGCGTGGCGCCGTTGCTCGAATACGCATAGGCCGGGATGACGAGCTTCTGGCCGGTCTTCAGCCCCTTGGTCGCGCTCAGCCCGTTGACTTTCATGATGGCATCGGCCGGCACGCCGTAGCGCCGCGACAGGCCGGAAATGGTCTCGCCGTCCTTGACGACGATCTCGGCTGCATGCGGTGCGCCGGCGGCCGTCGCCATGCGCGGCGCGTCGGGCTCGGCGTTCTTGAACGGCCTTGCCGCCGGAGCGACGGTGCCGGTTGCCGTCCTGTCGACACGAGGAGCGGCAGGCGCCATCGCCGGCGCGGCAGCGGTACGCACCGGGCGGGCGGCGGGTGCCAGGGCGGGAGCCGGCGGTGGCAACTGCTGCGCCGTAACCGGTTCGAGGCTTGAGCGGCTGACCGACTGGGTGTGGCTGCCGTCGATCGGCGCGGCCGCAACATCGCCCGGATAAGGCTGGGCAGCATCCTGCTTGTCGATGATGGCGCGCTGGTTGTTGGTCGAGGCGGTGAACACGTCATCGACGCTGTTGAACCGCGCCACCTGGGAACTACACCCCGTCGCAGCGCCTGCGATCATGAGGACGGCGCAGCCACGCGCCAGATTGCGTCCGTTTGCCTTCAAAACACTGAATTGCATCGCACTAACCCGCACAGACCCGGTACAACTGAGTGTGATTAAAGCGCGTTAATGTTACCGGTCGGTTAAACCTGTAGAATCAGACGCAAATTTTCTTAAAATATTCGAGGATCGAGCGCCGGGTGTGTCGAGATTCAGGTCAGGCCGAGCCGAAAATGGTGGGTTCCGAGAACCGGAGCGGTGCGTACTTTTTCGGTACGTGAGCACCGGCCTACGCCGGCCATAGCCTTAACTGCCGCGACCTCTTATGAATGCTTCGGCCGGCGAAGCGGAAGCGGAGGAAGCCGCCATTTGCAGGCCGGCCTCACCTGAATATCGACACAGTCTAGATCACCGCGGCGACACCGTGCAGGATCGGCTGCAGGCGCACCAGGCCGATATCCTCGCGTTCGAAGCGGCTGCCGACCTTGGTCAGCTTGGCCAGCACCTGCTCGCCTTCGTCGGGTCCGATCGGCGCGATGACGATGCCGCCGCTCGACAATTGGTCGAGGAGAAAGCGCGGCAGGCTGTCGAAGGCCGCCCAGGCGACGATGCGGTCGAACGGCGCTTCGTTGGCCAGCCCGTTGGAACCGTCCGCCTGGCGCACGATCACATTGCCGATGGCGAGTGCCTCGAGGCGCTGCCGGGCCTGTTCGGCCAGCGTCTTGTAACGGTCGATGGTGACGATCCGCGCGGCAAGCCGCGACATCACCGCCGCCGTGTAGCCGGACCCGGTGCCGATCTCGAGCACCCGGTTGCCCGGCTCGATGGCAAATGCCGCGATCACCGCCGCCTGCAGGTCGGCGCCTTCGATGGCCTCGCCGCATTCGATCGGCAGCATACGGTCCGACCAGGCCATCGGGTGGAAATGCGGAGACAGAAAGCCGCGCCGCGGCGTCGCCTCGAAGGCGGCGATCAGCGCCTTCGGCACCGTCCCCCTGCCGCGCAGACGAAGCAGGAAGGCAGCGAAACCTTCGCGCTCGTCGACCGTTGCAGCGTGGTTCAAGTTCATGCGAGCGCCTTGGCCAGTTGATCGCGGATTTCATGCGCGGTGAGATCGAGCTGCAGCGGCGTCACCGACACCAGCCGATTGCGCAAGGCATGGAGGTCGGTGCCTTGCTTGCCCTCGACTGGCTCGCGGCCGAAGCGCAGCCAGTAGTAAGGCAGGCCGCGCCCGTCGCGCCGCTCGTCGACCCACAGGCTGTGGACCAGCTTGCCCTGCGAAGTGACTACAGTGCCGGCGATCTCTTCCGGCGCACAGTTCGGAAAATTGACGTTGAGCAGCACGCCGTCCGGCAACGGCATGGCGACGAGCTTTTCGAGCAGGGCCGGCGCCAGCGCTTCGGTGGTCTCGTAGGGAACGACGCGGTCCTCGCCGACATAGGAATAGGCCTGGCTGATGGCGATCGATCGCACGCCGAGCAGCGCGCCTTCCATGGCGCCGGCGACCGTGCCCGAATAGGTGACGTCGTCGGCGATGTTGGCGCCGGAATTGACGCCGGACAGGATCAGGTCAGGCGCTTCGGGCAGGATCTTCTTCACGCCCATGATGACACAGTCGGTCGGCGTTCCGCGCACCGCAAAGTGCTTTTCGCCGATTTTCCTGAGCCGCAGCGGCTCCGAGATCGACAGCGAATGCGCATAGCCGGACTGATCCTGTTCCGGTGCCACCACCCAGACGTCGTCCGACAGCGTGCGCGCGATGCGTTCGAGTGATGCAAGGCCCTCGGCATGGATGCCGTCGTCGTTGGTCAGGAGGATGCGCATGAGACCGCCTTTGCAGAATTGGATTGACGGCAGCGCTCTACGATACCCCCCTCTGTCCTGCCCTCTTTGCCACCACTTGACATCTCCCCCTCAAGGGGGGAGATCGGCAATACCGTAGCCGCCGCCTTCCTTGCTACGCCAACAGTTGGCGAAAGCTGTGATGACGGCGCAATCTCCCCCCTTGAGGGGGAGATGTCCGGCAGGACAGAGGGGGGCGCGAAGGAACGCGGGGCCGACAATCTTGTCACTTCGATGATTCGATCTTTGCGAGACCGCCCATGTAAGCCCGAAGCGCTTCAGGAATGGTTACGCTGCCGTCCTCGTTTTGGTAATTTTCGATGACGGCAATGAGAGCGCGGCCGACGGCGGTGCCCGAACCGTTCAGCGTGTGGACGAAGCGGTTGCCCTTGCCGTCCTTGTCCTTGTAGCGGGCGTCCATGCGCCGCGCCTGGAAATCGCCGCATACCGAGCACGACGATATCTCGCGATAGGCATTCTGGCCGGGCAGCCAGACCTCGATGTCGTAGGTCTTGCGCGCGCCAAAGCCCATGTCGCCGGTGCACAGCGTCATGGTGCGGAACGGCAGGCCGAGCCGCTTCAGCACCTCCTCGGCGCATTCGGTCATGCGCTCATGCTCGGCAACCGAAGTCTCCTGGTCGGTGATCGACACCAGCTCGACCTTGTAGAACTGGTGCTGGCGCAGCATGCCGCGCGTGTCGCGCCCGGCCGAGCCCGCCTCGGAGCGGAAGCACGGCGTCAGCGCGGTATAGCGCAGCGGCAGCTTTTCATGCGCCGTGATCTCTTCGCGTACCAGATTGGTGAGCGGCACTTCGGCGGTTGGGATGAGGCCAAGCCTGCCGTCCCCGTGCCGAACGAAGAATAAATCCTCCTCGAATTTCGGCAGTTGCCCGGTCCCGAAAAGCACCTCGTCGCGCACCATCAACGGCGGCTGGATCTCTACATAGCCGTGCTCGGTGGTGTGCAGATCCAGCATGAACTGGCCGAGCGCGCGTTCCATCCGCGCCAGGCCGCTTTTGAGCACGGTGAAGCGCGAGCCGGAAAGCCGTGCTGCCCGCTCGAAATCCATCATGCCGAGCGCTTCGCCGATCTCGAAATGCTCCTTCACCCAGTTCGGCCGCGTCGGCACCTCGCCGACGACGCGCTTGACGACGTTGTCGTGCTCGTCCTTGCCGACCGGCACGTCGTCGAACGGCACGTTTGGCAGCACCGCCAATGCATCGGTCAGCGCCTTGTCGAGCTCGCGCTCGCGCGCCTCGCCATTCTGGATGAAGGCCTTGATCTCGCCGACCTCGGCCTTCAGCCTTTCGGCAAGAGCTGCATCGCCCGAGCGCATGGCATTGCCGATCTCCTTCGATGCGGCGTTGCGGCGTTCCTGCCTGGTCTGCAGCTCGGTCAGATGCTCGCGCCGCGCCTCATCCGCGGCGATCAGGTCGTCGACCGTGGACTGCGCATCCTCGGCCGACCACGAGCGCTTCTGGAGCGCTTCGACAAGGGCCTCCGGGTTGTCGCGAATCCATTTGATGTCAAGCATGGTCTGTTCGTCCTCAGAGGGCATGTCGCCCAAAAGTGCGCAGCGGTTTTGGGACAATGACATGCCCAAAACAAAGACCAGAGGGCGTAAACCGCATCGATACAAGACGTCAAGGCAGAGTTCCTTCGCGCCGACCTCAGGTAGGCAGCACGCGCAACGTTCGATCGAAAGGACCCTGGAAACAAAAAACCCGCCTCGGGAGGCGGGTTTTTGGAGCCAATTGGCACCATACTTAAATTAGTAGCATAGCTGCCGGCACAAAGCAAGAACAAAGTTGCTATGGCCGGCAAAAAAATGCTGCCCGCTTCAACCGAACCTACGTCGAAGACGCGTCCGCCGGCTTTTCGGCCACCTCTTCGGTGGCGTCCTGCTTTTCGCGGGCCACACGGTCGCGCTCCTTGCTGCGTTCGATCAGCCGGGCCGACCAGATCGAGACCTCGTAGAGCAGGATCGTCGGAATTGCGAGGCCGATCTGGCTCATCGGGTCGGGCGGCGTCAGCACCGCCGCCACCACAAAGGCGATGACGATCGCCCATTTGCGCTTCTCGGCCAGGGCCGTGGACGACAGCATGCCGACCCGCGTCATCAGGCTTGTCACCACCGGCAGCTGGAACACCAGGCCGAAGGAGAAGATCAGCGTCATGATCAGGCTGAGATATTCGGACACTTTCGGCAGCAGCGAAATCTGCACCTGGTCGTTGGTGCCGGTCTGCTGCATGGCGAGGAAGAACCACATCACCATCGGCGTGAAGAAGAAATAGACCAGCGATGCGCCCATCAGGAACAGGATCGGCGAGGCGATCAGGAACGGCAGGAAGGCGTTGCGCTCGTTTTTGTAGAGGCCGGGCGCGATGAATTTGTAGATCTGCGTGGCGATCAGCGGAAAGGCGATGACCATGCCGCCGAACATGGCGAGCTTGACCTGGGTAAAGAAGAACTCCTGTGGCGCCGTATAGATCAGCTCGACCTTGTGCGGGTCGAGCCCGGCCCATTGGGTCGCCCATCTGAACGGAATGACCAGAAGGTTGAACAGCCGCTTGGCGAAAAAGAAGCAGACCAGGAAGGCAACAAAAAAACCGCCAATCGACCAGATCAGCCGCCGGCGCAACTCGATCAGGTGCTCCATCAGCGGAGCCGACGATTTTTCTATCTCGTCCTTTTCCTTGTCCGAAACGCTCACTTGGCGGCTCCCGCCGTTTTCCTGGCGGCCGGCTTCTTCGTTGCTGACGCCGGCTTCTTCGCTGCTGACAACTGCGCTTTTTGCTCAGCTTTTGCGGCAGCCTTTGGCGCAGCAGTCTTTGCCGGCTTGGCCGGGACGGCGGCCGCGGCTTTCGCGGGCGCTGGCTTCTTCTTTGCCGCAGGTGCTTTTTTCGGCACGGCCGCTGCAGCCGTTTGCGCCTGCACTGCCGGCGCTACGACGGACTCGTCCGTCATCGCCGGAAGGATCGGCGTGGCCGGCGTCGGCTCCGGCGGGCTGACGCCCGGCATCGTCGTTGCGCCGTTCTTAAGCGGCTCGGCCGCCTGCTCCGTCGAAGCGGCGGCATCGACGGCCGGCTTGGGTTTCATCACTGCGTCGACGCCGGAACGGACGTCGGCGGCGGCCTGCTCGAATGGATTGAGCTGCTTCCTGATCTCGGCCGCCGGATTGAGGCTTCTCAGCGAATCGACCGACTTCTTGACGTCGTCGAGCTCGGCTTCCTTCAACGCATCGTTGAACTGCCGCTGGAAATCGGACGCCATGGCGCGCAGCTTCGCCGTCGTGCGGCCGAAGGTGCGCAGCATGTTGGGCAAATCCTTGGGCCCGACGACCACGATCATGACGATCGCGATCACCAGCATCTCGGTCCAGCCGACTTCGAACATGGCTATACGTTCCGACTCAAGTTTTGGCCGACTAAAGTTTTGGGCTCAGCTTTTGCTGGCCTTTTCCTTCGGTACCGAAACGGTTTCGTCGGAACGGTGTTCGACGGTGCGCTTGTCGTCGGCAGCGTCGTCGTCCGCCATGCCCTTCTTGAAGCTCTTGATACCCTTGGCCATGTCGCCCATCAGCTCGGGGATCTTGCCGCGGCCGAAGACCAGCAGCACGATCACCAGAACGATCATCCAGTGCCAAATCGAAAATGAACCCATAGCAAATCTCTCTCGAACGGTTTCCCAGACGCTGATCTATGCGCTTTCGGGTTCGGATTCAAACAGAACTGCGACAGAGTTCATGAATGAGTCGCCGAAGTCACGCACTTTCGGCACGGCGGCCCGCTACCAATCGGCGCAGTTCCATCCTGCCTGTGGCTTTAAGATGGCGCTCGGCTCAATCTTCCGTGACGCGCGGCGTCAAAAGGCCGAGTTCTTCGAGGTCGATGTCGGTCAGCGGATCCTCGTCGTCGGTGAGCGCATCGGGGTCGGCCGGCGGCAGCGGCACCGAGAAATTCGACGGCATGCGGCCGGACAGCAGCCCCGCACCCTTCAATTCCTCCATGCCGGGGAGATCGCGTATCTCCTCCAGTGCGAAATGGTCGAGGAAAATGTCGGTCGTGCCGTAGGTGACGGGACGGCCGGGCGTGCGACGCCGGCCGCGCATCCTCACCCATTCGGTCTCCATCAGCGTGTCGAGCGTCCCCTTCGACGTCTCGACGCCGCGGATGTCCTCGATCTCGGCGCGCGTTACCGGCTGGTGGTAGGCGATGATCGCCAGCACTTCGAGGGCAGCGCGGGACAGTTTGCGCTGCTGCACCGTGTCACGGCTCATCAGGAAGGCGAGGTCGCCGGCGGTGCGAAACGCCCAGGCATCGCCGACGCGCACCAGATTGACGCCGCGCCGCGCATAGATCTGCTGCAGTTCGGCCATTGCCGCGGCAATGTTGATGCCGTCGGGCAGTCGCGAAGTGAGCTGTTTTTCGCTGACCGGCTCGGCGCTGGCGAATACGATCGCCTCGGCCATCCGTACGGCCTCCGCCATATGCAGCCGCTCGCCAGGATTCCGCGACAAATTCTGCCCCTGATTTTGTGCCGGGTTTTCGGCAACTGCGCCTTGCTCGGCATCGTCGTCGATCTTGAACGGAATGACCGAAGCGTTGGCGCGTTCGCTCATGGTGTTACCTCGACTATCTTGATGGCCTGGGCGCGGCCGCGCAGATAAAGCGGCGCGAACACCTGGTCCTGCCGCATTTCCATCTTGCCTTCGCGGACCAGTTCCAGCGTCGCCGCAAACGAGCTGGCAACCGCGGTGCGCCGCTCTTCCGGGCCGGCCAGATATTCGACCAGGAAACTGTCCAGCGCCGTCCAGTCGCGCAGCGACCCGATCAGCCTGGTCAGCACGTCGCGCGCATCCTTGAGCGACCACACGCCGCGCCTGGCGATCGTCACATTGGTTATTGCCTGCTTCTGGCGCTGCTGGGCATAGGCGGTCAACAGGTCGTAGAGCGAGGCCGAATAGGCATTGCGCTTCTCGACGATGACCATTTCCGGCATGCCGCGTGCAAACACGTCGCGTCCGAGCCGGTTGCGGTTGACCAGCCGTGCCGCCGCGTCGCGCATCGCCTCCAGCCGCTTCAGCCGGAACTGCAGCACCGCCGCCAGTTCCTCGCCGCTTTCGCCTTCGTCGCCGGGCTGCTTGGGGATCAGGAGCTTCGACTTGAGGAAGGCCAGCCATGCCGCCATCACCAGGTAGTCGGCGGCAAGCTCCAGCCTCAGCGCCCTCACCTTCTCGACGAAGGCCAGATACTGTTCGGCCAGCGCCAGGATCGAGATGCGCGACAGGTCGACCTTCTGATTGCGGGCAAGATGCAGCAGAAGATCGAGAGGACCTTCGAAGCCGGCCACATCGACGACCAACGCCGGATCGCCGGTCAGCCGGGAATCGTCGTTCTCGGCCCACAAGCGGTCCATCGGTGCGGCCTTGCCGGCCTTCAGGTCCAATGTTTCCGCCACTTCGCTTCCTTTGATGCTAGGCCGCCGCGTCGAAATAACTGGCAAATTCGGCCCGAATCTCGGTCTCGTCCGCCACGTCACGGTTCCTGATATAGGTCAGCGCCCGCTCCGCGCGCTCAAACGACTTGCCTTCAAGCCCGGTCGTGCGCGATGCAATGCCGGCCATCTCCTCGAACACGCCGTTGCAGTGAAGGACCAGATCGCAGCCCGCCGCAAGGATAGCGGCCGCCTTTGACGGGAAATCCCCAGAAAGTGCCTTCATCGAGGTGTCGTCGCTCATCAACAGCCCGTCGAAGCCGATTTCGTCGCGGATGATCTTTTCGATGACCTTGCCGGATATGGTGGCCGGGTTCTTCCGGTCGATCGCGCTATAGACGACATGCGCCGTCATCGCCATCGGCAAATGGTTGAGCTCCCTGAACGGGGCAAAATCATGCCGCTGCAACTCGCCGATCGAGGCGTCGACGGTCGGCAGTTCGAAATGCGTATCGGCGAAGGCCCTTCCATGACCGGGAATATGCTTCATCACCGGCAGCACGCCGCCCGCCATCAGGCCTTCCGCCGCGGCGCGACCCAATTCGATGACGGCGCGCGGCTCCTTGCCATAGGCGCGCGCGCCGATGACGTCGCTGGCGCCCTCGATGGGCACGTCGAGCACCGGCAGGCAATCCGCCGTGATGCCGTAGCGCAGCAGGTCGAAGGCATGCAGCCGCGCCATCAGCCATGCGGCACGGGTGCCGGCGTCATGGTCGTCGCGCCACAAGGCGCCGAGTGCACCGGCAGCCGGATAGTTCGGCGCCAGCGGCGGCCGTAGGCGCTGCACCCGGCCGCCCTCCTGGTCGATGAACACCGGCGCATCCGCACGCCCGACGCAGTCGCGCATCGCGGCGACCAGATCGCGGATCTGCTCGGTCTCGCCGATATTGCGCGCAAACAGGATGAAGCCCCACGGGCATTCGTTGCGATAGAAACGGATCTCGTCGCGGGTCAGTGATTTCCCGGCGCAGCCGAGGATCATGGATTTTGATTCGGTCATGCGGAACAGTTTAGAGCTTCGCGCCGACAAAGGGAATCGCCCGCAATTGCCTTCAGAGGTTTCCGTTCACGCAAAAAAGCCGGCGCGGACGCCGGCTTTTCGAGAGGTTTTGGTGCCTAGTGGGACACGAAGCAATTGCCGCCGGCAGCCTTGTAGCTGGTGCACAGTTTGATCGCCTCGTTGCGAGACTGCGCCGGAACGCGGACGCGGTAGAAGGTGCCCTTGCCGGCAATCTCGGCCTTGACGATGTTGGCGGTGCGGCCGGAAAGCACGCTGCCGTAGCGGCGCTGCAGATCCTGATAAGTCGCCTGGGCGCTTTCGACTGTCGGCTGCGAAGCGATCTGTATCGACCACGAACCAGCGCCGGCCGCGGCCGGATCGATGGAAGCGACCTGATCGGGCTTGACCTCGCCGACCACGTCGACCGGCTGGTCGGACGGGCGCTGCGGCGCCACCGGAACCGTGGCCGGGGTGCTGGCGGACTGCTTGCTGGCTGACGCCTGGGCCTTGGCTTCAGCCTTTGTGTCGGGCTTGGGCGCCGGCTGCAGCTTGGAGGTTTCGGCCTGATCGCCGCTCGCCTGATCGCCACTCGGCTGGTCGCCAATCTTCGGATCACTTGTCATTTGGTCGATCAGGGGCACGGTGCCGGTCTGCGCGGCGGCGTCGGCCTGGGCCGACGGAGCCACGTGCTGCGGCGCCGGATCGGCCGGCTCGGCAGCAGCCATCTGCGGGGCGGCAGGCGCCGGATCCTCGCGCGCCACCAGCGAACCGTCAGGTTTCACGACCATGGTCCGCACCTTGCGCGGCGCAACGGCGACGATCTCGGGGGTTGCACCCTTCTCGGCCTCCTGCAGAACCTGCGCGATGCGATCCTCGGACTTGGGCGCCGGTGCGGCGGCGGTTTCGGTAGCGCCAGCCACATTGGCGCCAAGCGCGCTGGAGTCAGACGCGTTAGTGCCAGGCGCATTGGTGCCAGACCCGTCGGTGTCGGACGCCACGGTGCCGGGCGCGTCGATATCGTCCGCGGCATCGGGGTCATTGGGCGAAAGATCGACGACGCGGCTCTCCGGTTCGTCGGCCTTCAGGTCCACAGGCTCTTCGGTGTTGGTGACCAGCTTCTGCTGAACCGGCTCGGCGGGCTTGGCGCCCTTGACCACAGCGTCATAAACCTTGTTGTCCTGGTTCGGCACGACGGTGCCGCCTGGATTTTCCGGCTTGATCTTGATCGGCCTGTTGTCGGCCTTGACGATAACCGGCGCATCGCTGCCGCTCTTGCCGCCGAGGGTCAACGCAAAGGCGCCAAGGCCTCCGGCGATCGCCACGGCGCCGACCACCGCTCCTATCAGCAGCCCGCGCCTGCGCGGCTGCCTTTCGGCCCCGCGTTCGGCAAGGCCCGGAACCGACATCTCCTCGTCCAGTTCGGGATCGTAGTCGAGCTCATCGAAGGTGAAATCGTCGGCTTGCGAAACCGGTTGGCCGCCAGGCAATGGGCCCAGATCGAAACCGTCCGCTGCATCCGCATAGGAAGCGGCTGCCGCGCTGACAGGGGCTTCCACAGGCTTGGCGCCATAGGCGCGCGTCTCGCTACGATCTTGCTTATAGCCAGACGCGAAGCCGGCATCGTATTCATCGTCATAGCCAGCACTGCGCACCGGGGCAGGCGCTATATCCGTGGCATTCATTTCGGTGAGAAGGCTGGCAAAATCGGCATCGAGATCGTCGTAGGCGGGCGCCACCGGCTCGTCATCGTCGAAGTTGAGCTCCGGAATGTCGAGATCGTCCGCCAGCGCCACGACGCGCTCGGGCACGTCGACCGTCTCGACATCGGGCATCTCGTCATAAGCGGAAGGCTGTTGATGCGAGCTTGGTGCAGCTTCCGTGTAGGCGGGCCGATCTTCATAGGATGGCCTCTCTTCGACCTGTGCGGCCCGATAGGACGGCGTTGCAGCCGGCTGCGGCGCTGGTGCCGGACGCGCCGAAGCCACCGGCTGGCTTGCAAAGGCAGGCTGAGGCTGTGCGACCGGCGTCACGCGGCTCCACGAGCGGGCCGGCTCGGGCGGCGTGGCGCGTGTCGTCAGCCAGTTCAGCGCATCGAGCGGGTCTTCTTCGGCAGCAGCTGCCGCACTCTTGTCGGCCGAGTCATGATCCAGGCCGATATTCCTGGCGAAGTCGGCATCGAGCGCATCGCTGTCGAGATCATCCGCGGGTCCGGCAGCGGCTTCAACACCGAAATCCTCGCCTTCAAGCTCATCGAGGAGGACACTGCCAAGTTCGGCGTCATCGGCGGCACTGGACTGCGGCGGCTCAGCGGGCTCGTGCTCGTCGAGTTCCCAATCCAGCTCGTCGACAGCATGCACCGGTTCGTTGGCGACGTCTTTGACCGCCGCCATTGGCTGTTCAGCGGCCACTGCTGGCTTCTGAATTACCGGCGCGATAGGCTGCTGAACAGCCATCACGGGCTTCTGGGCAGGCTGCTGGGCAGACTGCTGGCTTGTCTGAGGTTCGTTGACCGCTTGTGCCGGCCGTGTGCTCATCGCACCGAGCAGCGCGTTCAGTTCGTCTTCCAGGCTGCGTTCCTCAGCCACTGGGGCCGTCGGGACGACAGCGGCCGGCGCCACTGGTTCGGCCGCAACTTGCGCCACGGGCTCTTCGGCTTCCTCGGCAGGCGCATCGTCGAAGCTCAGATCGAAATCGTCGTCGAACGCCGCTTCAGCGGCCGTGCCGGAAAGCCGGGCGGCATCTGGCTCTTTGATAAACTCTGGTTCTTCGATTTCGGCAGGCTCGTTCGGGCGAACGTCGAAGTCCATGTCGACATCGGCCATGGCATCATCGAAATGGCCGGCAAGATCCTCATCGGCCGAAACCGCCTCAACCGGCGATGCCGGGGCGGCGACGTTTTCCGCCGGCTCATGCTCGTCGAACATCAGCTCGTCTTCGAGCGAGCTTGCAACAGCATCGTCGAACTCGTCATCGAACGCAGGCGCGGCCGCTTGCGCGGCGGTTTCAACGGCGACGGTCTGCTCCATCGGCTCATGCTCTTCGAGCATCAGCTCGTCTTCGAGCGAACTTGCCACGGCGTTGTCGAACTCATCGTCGAAGGCGGGCTCGTCGACCGGCTCGATCGCCTCGGCTGCGGCCCTGGGTTCATCCTCGCCGGTCACCGCGATCTTGGCCGTCACATCGTCGTCGTGCCGAAAATCCTGGTCGATAGAGGCGGCAAGTTCGTCGTCACTCGAAAGGTCGTCCTCGAACGGCGACACGTCTTCGAGCGAGCCGGCGACGGCGTTATCGAACTCGTCGTCGAACTCCGGCTCGACAGCGGGAGCGAACGCCCTTTCGGGGGCGGAGGCAATTTCGTCGGCGGCAACAGGAGTAGCCGCAACAGGAGCAGCATCATCCGCCGCACTGTCGTCGAACGCGAAATCCTGTTCGAACGAGGCAGCAAGCGCGTCCTCCATTTCGTCGGCGGCGGCCGGTTCGGGTGTCGGCTCGCGAAGCTTGGCAGGGGAAGCATTGTCATTGGCGTCGGCGCCGAATTCGCCCATCAACTCCTTCTCGAGATCGATCTCGAAATCGCCCTCGTCCACCGACGGTTCGGCGGCAGCGGTTTTCGGCTGGGCCGGCGTTTGCGGTTTGACCGGCTGGCGTGGGTCGAACCCCATGATCCTGGTCAGTTCCGCGAACGGATCATCGTTGGCGATGTCGTTGTGGTCGGCTGCTCTCAGATGGGTTCTGTCTGCCATTATTGTTCCCGAACTCGCACTCATTCGGACGCCATGGACGTCGCGTAGGGTTGGCCCTTACCAGCGCAATGTGGGCAAAAGGTGACAGGTTTTTTACTCAAACCTAACGCATTTCGGTGGGCGCATTGGCTCCGATCAGCGTCAGGCCGGACGTCAAAATGTCCGAAACAGCCTGCACCAGCCCTAGTCTGGCATGCGTCAATTGTCGGTCGTTAACCTTAACAAAACGTAAGTCGGGATTATCGGTGCCCCGGTTCCAGTGTCCGTGGAAGCTGGAAGCGAGTTCGTAGAGGTAAAATGCCAGCCGGTGGGGCTCGAGCGCGAGGGCCGCGGCTTCGATCAGCCGAGGATATTCGGCGAGCTTCCTGATCAGGCCGATCTCCCCCTCATCGGTCAGCAAAGCCACTTCGGCGGCCAGCTGGTTGCGGTCGAACATGGCCTCGCCCAATTGCTCGCTCGCCTGCCGGAATACCGAATGGCAGCGCGCCGAGGCATACTGCACGTAGAACACCGGATTGTCCTTCGACTGCTCGGTCACCTTGGCGAAGTCGAAGTCGAGCGGCGCGTCGTTCTTGCGGTAGAGCATCATGAAACGGATCGGGTCGCGGCCGACCTCCTCGACCACTTCGCGCAAGGTCACGAACTCGCCCGACCGCTTCGACATACGTACCGGCTCGCCGGCGCGAAACAGCCTCACCAACTGGCAAAGCAGCACGGTAAGCTTGACCTCGTCGCCGGCAATCGCCCGGGCAAGCGCTTCCAGCCGTTTCACATAGCCGCCATGATCGGCGCCAAGCACATAGATCAGGTCGACGAAGCCGCGATCGACCTTGTCCTTGAGGTAAGCGACATCGGCGGCGAAATAGGTGAAGGTGCCGTCCGACTTGACCAGCGCCCGGTCCATGTCGTCGCCGACCGCGGTCGAGCGGAACAGCGTCTGCTCGCGGTCCTCCCAGTCGTCCGGCTTCTCGCCCTTGGGCGGCGGCAGCTTGCCCTTGTAGATGTGGCCCTTCAGCGTCAGGTCGCTGATCGCCGAGCGTATCTTGCGGGCGTTGTTCGCATGCAGCGTCCGCTCGGAAAAGAAGACGTCGTGATGCACGTTGAGCAGCGCCAGATCCTCGCGGATCATCGCCATCATCGCATCGATCGTCCTGTCCTTGACGATGGCAAGCGCCTCTTCGTCCGGCATCTGCAGCAGGGAGCGGCCGAATTCGCTGGCCAGCGCCTGACCAACGGGGATCAGATAGTCGCCTGGATAAAGCCCGGCCGGAATGTCGCCGATCTCATCGCCGAGCGCTTCGCGGTAGCGCAGCATGACTGAGCGTCCGAGCACGTCGATCTGCGAACCGGCATCGTTGATGACGTATTCCTTGGTCACGTCATAACCGGCGAAGGCCATCAGATTGGCCAGCGCGTCGCCGACTACAGCACCCCGGCAATGGCCGACATGCATCGGGCCGGTCGGGTTGGCCGAGACATATTCGACATTGGTTTTCTTGCCGCCGCCGATAGTCGAGCGGCCATAGTTGCGGCCTTCGCCGAGCATCGCCGTCAGATGCGCCTGCCAGAAGCCGTCCTTGAGCCTGAGATTGACGAAGCCCGGGCCTGCGATCTCGGCGGCCGCGATATCCTCGTCGGCGCGCAGCGCCTCGGCCAGCCTTTCGGCCAGCGCACGCGGGTTCTGGCCGGTCGGCTTGGCCAACACCATGGCTGCGTTGGTCGCGAGATCGCCATGGCTGGCATCGCGCGGCGGCTCGACGGCGATGCGCGACAGGTCCGGCGACACGCCATCCTTGTCTTTCAAATCAAGCGCTTCGACGGCCTTTATGATTCGCGCGTTGAAATCGGCGAAGATGTTCATTGCTGTGGCTCTGACGGTTTTGCAGGGATCCGGCTCGTTGGCCGGCAAAATCGCGCCCGCCCTAGCTCAAATCCGGCGTATGGTCAAACAAACGCCTGTGTTCCTTGAGTGCATAAGTGTCCGTCATGCCGGCCAGGAAATCGGCAACACTGCGCGCCTTGACGCGGTCCTCTGCCCGGTCGAGCCCTTCGCGCCAGCCATCCGGCATAGCGCGCGGATCGGCGAAATAGACGTCGAACAGGTCCCTGACGATCTGGTCGGCATCGGCGCGCACCCGCATGACCTCCGCATGCCGGTAGAGGTGCTTGTAGAGAAAGGCCTTCAGCTCCTTTTCCAATACGGCCGTCTCGGCGGAGAAGCTCACCATCGGCTCGCCGGCCGCCCTTACCGCTTCGGCGCTGCCGGGCTTGATGCGCGCCAGATTGGCTGTCGTCGAGACGATCACGTCCTCGACCATGATAGTGATCTGCCGGCGCATCAGCTCGTGGCCGGTGCGTACGTCATCGAGCGCCGGATAGCGCTGACGCACGCCCTTGAGGATCGACCCCGGCAGCGAGACGCCCTCCAGCATATCCAGCGTCAACAGCCGTGCCCTCAAGCCGTCATCGATGTCGTGGGTGTTGTAGGCGATGTCGTCGGCAATCGCCGCACACTGCGCCTCGATACCAGCGAAGCGGTCGAGCTCGAGGTCGTGCAGTTCGGAATAGTCGCGGATAGCCTGCGGCACCGGCCCCTTCAGCCCTTTGCCCTTGGCATCGGTCAGCGGGCCATTGTGCTTGACCAGCCCCTCCAGCGTTTCCCAGGTGAGGTTCAGCCCATCGAACTCGGCATAGCGCCGCTCCAGCCGCGTCACCACACGCAGCGACTGCGCATTGTGGTCGAAGCCGCCCCAGGCGGCCATCTTCTCGTTCAGCGCGTCCTCGCCGGTATGACCGAAGGGCGTGTGGCCGAAGTCGTGCACCAGGGCCACCGCCTCGGCCAGGTCCTCGTCGCCGCGCAGCGCCCGCGCCAGAGCGCGTGCGATTTGCGCGACCTCGATCGAATGCGTCAGCCTCGTGCGGTAATGGTCGCCTTCGTGTGCGACGAACACTTGCGTCTTGTGCTTCAGCCGGCGGAACGCCGTCGAATGGATGATGCGGTCGCGGTCGCGCTGGAACGGCGTGCGCGTCGGGCTTTCCACCTCGTCGAACAGCCGCCCGCGCGACTTCGCCGGGTCGCTGGCATAGGCCGCGCGCGGCCGATAGCCGAATCCGATGTCGCCCAACTCGTTGGTCATAGCGTATGCCGCAGTTGACTTGCCCCGTCGCGCTTCATACCTATCATACGAAACCGAATGCAAGGTGACGCCCATGGGCGCTGATGCCAAGACCGCCATGAAAGTCGAGATGACCGACGCCGCCGCCAGGCGGATCGCCACGATTGTAGCGAGCGAAGCCGGTAAGACGGCGCTGCGCGTTTCGGTCGAGGGCGGCGGCTGTTCCGGCTTCTCCTACAAGTTCGACCTGGTCGACAGGCGCAATGACGACGACGTCGCCATCGAAAAGGACGGCGCCACCGTGCTGATCGACGACCTGTCGCTGGTCTATATGGGCGGCTCGGTGATCGATTTCGTCGACGATCTGATGGGCCAGTCGTTCCAGATCAGAAACCCCAATGCGGTCGCCTCCTGCGGCTGCGGCACCAGCTTCTCGATCTAGAAATGCCCGACATCGGCGCGGTCCGTCAGGTCGCGCTTTCCGCCGGGCGCGACCTCGATGCGACGCTGGCGTTCTGGCGCGAGGTGCTCGGCATGAACCTGCATGCGCGTTTCGATCCGCCGGGCATCGCCTTTATCATGGCCGGTGACGTGCGCCTGCTTTTCACCGACGGCCTGCCTGCCGGCACCGTCTATCTCGACATCTCGGGCCTCGAAGAGTTCCACGCTTCGGCCAAGGCCGCCGGTGTTCCCTTCACCGCGCCGCCGGCGCTCGTCCATCGCGACACCGAAGGCCTGTTCGGCCAGGCGGGGGAAAGCGAATGGATGGCCTTCCTAAAGGACCCGGCAGGCAATACGATCGGCCTTGTCGAACGTCATCCACCGGATCGCTAGTCTCCGGATCACCAGCCTATCGAGGCCGCCATGAAAATCGTCACCTGGAACATCAACGGAGTTCGCGCCCGCATCGGCAATTTGACCCATTGGCTGACGGAAAGCGCGCCCGACATCGCCTGCCTGCAGGAGATCAAGACGGTCGACGAGCAGTTTCCCCGCGCCGAGATCGAGGCGCTCGGCTACAATGTCGAGACTTACGGCCAAAAAGGCTTCAACGGCGTCGCCATCCTGTCGAAGCTGCGTTTCGACGAGGTCAATCGCGGCTTGCCGGGCGACGATGCCGACGAGCAGGCGCGTTTCATCGAGGGCGTGTTCTCGACCGACAAGGGCGCCTTGCGCGTTGCCTCGATCTATCTGCCGAACGGCAACCCGATCGACGACGAGAAGAAGTTCTCCTACAAGCTTTCCTGGATGGCGCGACTTGAGCGCTGGGCCGAGGAGCGGCTTGCACTGGAAGAGCCGCTGGTTCTGGCCGGCGACTACAATGTCATTCCCGAGCCGATCGACGCGAAATATCCGGAAAACTGGCTAAGCGACGCGCTGTTCCAGCCCGCGACGCGGCAGGCGTTCCGGCGGCTGAAGAATCTCGGCTTCACCGAAGCCGTGCGTGCCGTCACCGACGCCCCGGACGTCTTTACGTTCTGGGACTATCAGGCCGGCGCCTGGCAGAAGAACAACGGCATTCGCATCGACCATTTGCTTCTGTCGCCCGAAGCCGCCAACTGGTTTTCCTCGGCTTCGATCGAAAAGCAGGTGCGCGCCTGGGAAAAGCCCTCCGACCACGTGCCGGTGGCGATCGATCTGGCGCTGCAGCCGGCCTGACCGGAGCTGCTGTCCGGCGGCACATTGATAAGTTGACCTCTTATCGCCACAAATCGCGTGCTTGATGAGAAATCATCATGGTGGCTGGGGTTCCCATGACTACTCGATTTGCACTTTGCCCGATCGGCTGCGCGCTTGCGATGGCGGTGGCGACGCCGGCCTTTGCCGATGCAGAGTGCCTGGCTAACGGCAAATCATTCGAGATCGGCCGGGTGGCTTGCCTGACGCCTGCCGGCCAAAGCTACCTCGCCCGTTGCGAGATGGTGCTCAACAACACGTCCTGGACAAAGCAGCGGGATGGCTGCCCGGAGAACACGCTGGCCCCACATCTGCAGGGCACGCCGATCTCAACACCGGCGCCCAGCGGCATGCCGGCGGAACCGACCGAGAATTGATTTCAAAACGGAATTTCTGCCGGCCTACTGGTCGCCGCCACCCTTGGTGAGGATGTCGTCGGCCAGCGAGATCGCGGTGCGGCGGTCGGCTTCGCCGGCGGCTGCAAACGCTTCTTCCTGCATGCCGCGGATCCATGGCTGGTCGGCGGGTGAGGCCCGTTCGAGCGCCGCGGTCATCATCGCCAGCCCCCGCACGATCTTGCCGCTTTGGAAAAGCAGGTTGCCGAGCGTCGCCTGCGCGCCCGCATGGCCCTTTTCGGCCGCCAGCTGGAACCAGCGTCCGGCCTGCTTGACGCTGGCCTTGACGCCGCCCTCACCCTTGAGGAACATCTGGCCCATCTCGAACTGGGCGTTCGGATTGCGGTAGTTGGCGGCGGCACGCATGTAATATTCCTGGGCCGCCACTTCGTTCTCCTCGACGGGGCTGCCGGGAATGCCCTTCCTCAGATAGTCGCCAAGCGCCACCAGCGCGTCCGAAACATAGCTTTCCTCGGGCGAACCGGGCTCGACATCCTGGTCGACGATCTCGCTGAAGAACTTGAATGCCGCGTAGTCGTCTCGCGCCACGCCATCGCCTTCGGCATACATGCGCGCAAGCTTCCAGGTGGCGCCGATCTGGCCGTTCTCGGCGGCATATTTATAGGCTTCCGCGGCCTGCTCCTTATGGCCGTTCTTGTAGGCGGAAAAGCCGAACTGGAACACCGCCCAAGGGCTCGACTGCGGCTTCACGCCGGTCTTGTCGTCGAACACCTTATCGTCGAAGGCCATGGCCTGGCCGACGGCGCCCAAGGTCGCGCCAAACGTGGCGAGCGCAACCAGTGCCGAAAGGACAGACGACCTCAACAACTCAGATGTCCGCATAGCAGTGTGTTTCTTTGGCACCGCCGGGATGGGTGACCGCGCCGTCGCGGGCAGATCCGACCGTCTGTGCGTATTTCCAGATCGCGCCCGACTGATAGTCGGTCGTGCGCGCCTTCCATGCTTTTGCCCTCGCCGCCAGTTCGGCTTTGGACAATGCAACCTCGATCGTGCCGTTCACCGCATCGATCGAGATCAAGTCGCCATCCCTAAGCAGCCCGATCGGGCCGCCGACAGCCGCTTCCGGCCCGACATGGCCGATGCAGAAACCGCGCGTTGCGCCCGAAAAACGCCCGTCGGTGATGAGCGCCACCTTGCCGCCCATGCCCTGGCCGTAGAGAGCCGCCGTCGTCGACAGCATTTCGCGCATGCCCGGGCCGCCGCGCGGACCCTCGTAACGGATGACGAGAACCTCGCCTTCGCTATAGTTACGGTGCGTAACCGCTTCGAAACATTCCTCTTCCGAATCGAAGCAGCGTGCCGGACCCGAGAATTTCAGTTCCGCCATACCAGCGACCTTCACGATCGCGCCTTCGGGGGCAAGGTTACCCTTCAAGCCCACGACCCCGCCGGTCTGGGTAATCGGCCTATTGGCGGGACGGACCACATCCTGGCTGTCATTCCAGGAAACATGTTCCATATTTTCGGCCAAAGTGCGGCCGGTCACCGTCAGGCAATCGCCGTGAAGATAGCCATGGTCGAGCAGCGTCTTCATCAACAGCGGAATGCCGCCGGCCTCGAACATGTCCTTGGCGACGTATTTGCCGCCCGGCTTGAGGTCGGCGATGTAGGGTGTCTTCTCGAATATCCTGGCCACGTCGAAAAGGTCGAACTTTATCCCGGCCTCGTGCGCGATCGCCGGCAGATGCAGCGCCGCGTTGGTCGAGCCGCCGGTGGCCGAGACCACGGTCGCGGCATTTTCCAACGCTTTCATAGTAACGATGTCGCGCGGGCGGATGTTCCTTGCGATCAGCTCCATGATCTTTTCGCCGGAAGCGAAATTGAAGCGGTCGCGCATCTCGTAGGGTGCCGGCGCGCCGCAGGAATAGGGCAGCGCCAGGCCGATCGCCTCAGCGACGGTGGCCATGGTATTGGCGGTGAACTGGGCGCCGCAGGAGCCGGCCGACGGACAGGCGGCTTGCTCGATCTCGAGCAGCTCGGCGTCGCCGATCGTGCCGACCGAATGCTGGCCGACCGCCTCGAACACGTCCTGCACGGTGATCTGCCGGCCACGGTAGCTGCCGGGCAGTATCGAGCCGCCATAGATGAAGATCGACGGTACGTTGAGGCGCACCATGGCCATCATCATGCCGGGCAGCGACTTGTCGCAACCGGCCAATCCAACCAGCGCATCGTAGCAATGGCCGCGCATGGTGAGCTCGACCGAGTCCGCGATGACCTCGCGCGACACCAGCGACGACTTCATGCCCTGATGACCCATGGCGATGCCGTCGGTGACGGTGATGGTGCAGAATTCGCGTGGCGTGCCGCTGGCGGCCGCCACGCCCTTCTTGACCACTTGCGCCTGGCGCATCAGCGAGATGTTGCAGGGCGCGGCCTCGTTCCAGCAGCTGGCGACACCGACCAGAGGCTGCGCGATCTCGGCCGCCGACAGCCCCATCGCATAAAGGTAGGAGCGATGCGGCGCCCGCTCGGGACCAACGGTCACGTGGCGGCTCGGCAGCTTGGCCTTGGAGATCGCTCTGGCGTCCATACTCGTCCTTGCCGCGGGCGGTGCGGCCTGCCTCTTCGCCTAGCCTTTTGGCGCATGTCCCGAGACAAGTTCGAGGTGCGCCGGGTTTATGGCGGGAAATGGGCAATGTTCCCGGGCGGCCGGGTGGCGCGAGGGTTGTTCAGAAACTGTTGCCAAAACGTCACAATTACAGAAGCGAACATCATGGGGACAATTGTTGCGCCGGCCGAATGCCGGACGCCACGCATCCAACCAACGGCCGGGCAGTGCCCGGCCGTTTTGTCGTTTAAAATTTAATAGTTAGAACTTGATCTTGACGGAAGCCGAACCGGCGAGAAGCAGGTCGTTGCCGTAGGTATAGGTAACGGCATTCGCCACGTCGCCGACACCGCTGAAAGTCGATGACCCGCTCGTCAGCACACCGATCGAGCCGCCGAGCCTGACCTCGACCTGGTCGTTCGGCGAATAGGAGACGCCGCTGGCAACGGCCCAGGTATCCGACTGATAGCCGGAGGTCGTCGAGGTGCCGCGATCCCAGGTCAGCGAAACCACGCCCGACAATTGATCGGTGAACTTGTGCCCGATACCGCCCGTGACCGTCCAGCCGTCGCGATAAAGCAGGTCGAATGAAACGGGCGAGGGCAAACCGGTTACCGGACTGCGCACGCCATTGATGGCAATGACGCCAAGCTTGCTCCACTCCTGCCAGCGGATGGAACCAAAGGCCAGCCAGCCAGGAGCTATACCGCTCTGCAGCTTGAATTCCAGAGCCTGAGGTATTTCAGCCGACGCCGAGACTGGGTACACGCCGGTAGAGCCAGGAACCAGATCCGCCGGAAAGGCGCCCCTGAAGCCGGTAGTGTCGACGGTTCCCGATAGCCCGTCATATTTGTAGCTCGAAGAGTACATCAGGCTGGCGCGCAGGGCGATCTCGGGGATCTCATAGGCTGCGCCCGCACGCCAACCCCATGCCTCGTCCGATAGCTTGAATACGCCGAGGCCGGTATTGCCGAAGGCCAGCAGTGTCTGGCGGGACAGAAACGCGTCGACCTGCTGGTAGGAGACACCGCCGATGAATCGTATGGCGCCCTTGCCGACGTTCACCTTGTAGGAGCAGGTGAAACCGAAATCGTCTGTGTCGACGGCGTATTTGACCGCTGTCGGCGAATAGGCGTTGTTCATGCCGAAATTTGCGTCCGCACCATACGGTCTCGTATAGGTGGCAAGACAGTCTACGGGCTCAAAGATGTTGGCCTTGATGCCGACATGCGGCACCGCATAGTCGCCACCAACATCCACCGCCGACGTCGACAATCCCGAGCCATCCAGACGCTGCACATTCTTGAGTTTGCGCTGTGGCGAAACATAGGTGACGCCTGCGTCGAACGAATATGGCGCCGCGTCGAACAGCTGGTCGATATTGACGCCGCCCCGGTCAAAGCCCCCGGCTTGCACCGTCCCAGCCAAAGCCAGCGAAAAAGCCCCCGCGCCCAGCAGCACTTTCAGACGCGAATAACACATGAATCTCCTCCCCGAAACATCCTTGCATCAAGCTAGAACCAATTCAGGTTAACGGCGCAACAACGAATTCGCCGTGCGTACATGTACACCTTGGCTGAACGCATTTCCGACAAGGTGTCGGCCTTCTTACCGAGGCGGGAAAATGGCCGCCACAATACAGATCGACGAGAAAACTCGGGAAAAACCCCTAAATCACTACAAAACAGGGCATTTTGCGTGCCCAGTCAGCCATTGTTACATTACGGCAACAATGGGGCAAAAACATTCAGTTTGCCTCAAGATTTACGCTGCGGAATGCCCGTTTTCGTGGCAGGCGGCCTGTCTGGAAGGCAGATTCGTGACCGGCGAATCTATTGCGGCCAGCAGGCCCAATTTGTTTGATCAGCCGGCCCAATCTGTTCGATCAACCGGCATCGCGCACCCGCGCCAATGCCACCGAAAGCTTCTCTTGCGCCTCGCGATATTCGGCGAGTTTTTCACGCTCGGCCTCCACCACCTCTTCCGGCGCGTTGGCGACGAATTTCTCGTTGGACAGCTTCTTGTAGAGCCGCGCTATTTCCTCGGTCACCTTCGCAAGCTCCTTGTGCAGGCGCGCTGCCTCGGCGGCAAGGTCAATCAGGCTGCCGAGCGGCAGACAGATCGTCGCCTCGTTGACCACGATCTGGGCGGATCCCCTCGGTGGCGCCTCGGCGAGCGAGATGTCGCCGACCCGCGCCAGACGCTTGATGGCCGAGCCCTGACGCTCGAGCCTTTCGTGTGTCGCGTCGTTGGCGCCGATCACCACGAGCGGTGCGATAGCCGCCGGCGGCACGTTCATCTCCGAACGCACCGAGCGGATGCCGGAGACAAGGTCGACCAGCCAGTTGATGTCGGCGGCGGCCGCCTCGTCCTCGAAGTCGGGCGACGGCCATGCCGCATGACAAAGCAGCGATTGCCGTTGCCTGCCCTCGCCGGCGGTTTCGGCCCACAGTTCCTCGGTCATGAACGGCATCATCGGATGCAGCAGCTTGTAGATCTCGTCGAGTACGAAGGCGACGCATGCCCTGCTCTCGGCCTTGGCGGCCTCGTCGGTGCCCATGAACACCGGCTTCAGCAGTTCCAGGTACCAGTCGCAGAACTGGTTCCAGACGAAGCGGTAGGCGGCACCCGCCGCCTCGTTGAAGCGGTATGAGGTGATACCGTCGGTTATGTCGCGCGCGGCTCGCGTCAGCTCCGTCAAGATCCAGCGGTTGACCGCCAGCTTGGCGTCCTGCAGCCAGAAATCGTCGTCGCGCGCCACTTCGTTCATCTCGGCGAAGCGCGTCGCGTTCCACAGCTTGGTGCCGAAATTGCGATAACCGGCAATGCGGGCCGGATCGAGCTTAACGTCGCGCCCTTGCGCTGCCATCACCGTCAAGGTGAAGCGCAGCGCATCGGCGCCGTATTCGTCGATGAGCTCGAGCGGATCGATGACGTTGCCTTTCGACTTCGACATCTTCTGCCCGTTCTTGTCGCGAACCAGCGCATGGACATAGACGGTATGAAACGGCTCCTGGTCCATGAAATGCAGGCCCATCATCATCATGCGGGCGACCCAGAAGAAGATGATGTCGAAACCGGTCACCAGCACGTCGGTCGGGTAATAGGTCTTCAGCGCCGGCGTCTGGTCCGGCCAGCCAAGCGTCGAGAACGGCCACAGCGCCGACGAGAACCATGTATCGAGCACGTCCTCGTCGCGGGTCAGGATCTCGCCAGGCTGGAAATTCTCGAGCTTGTCCTCGACCCAGGCCTTCCATGGCCCTTCCAGCGCCAAATAGTATTCGACGGCGGCACCGAGCGCCTCTTCCTCGGTCTTTTCGACAAAGACATGCCCGTCCGGCCCGTACCAGGCAGGGATCTGGTGGCCCCACCAGAGCTGGCGCGAAATGCACCAGGGCTGGATGTTTTCCATCCAGTCGAAATAGGTCTTTTCCCAGTTTTTGGGCACGAAATTGGTGCGGCCCTCGCGCACCGAGGCGATCGCCGGCTTGGCCAGTTCCGCCGCATTGACATACCATTGGTCGGTCAGAAACGGCTCGATCGGCACGCCGCCGCGGTCGCCGTGCGGCACCGTGTGGCGATGCGGCTCGACCTTTTCGAGAAAGCCGCCCGCCTGCATCAACTCGACGATCTTCTTACGCGCATCGAAACGGTCCAGGCCGTCGAGGCTGTCCCAGACGGCCTGGCGCTCCGGCGTCACGTCCAGTCCGGCGAGAAAGTCCTCATTGTCCTTGAGGCTCACCGCCGCATTGACGGTGAGGATGTTGACCGCCGGCAGCCGGTGGCGCTTGCCGACCTCGAAATCATTGAAGTCATGCGCCGGCGTGATCTTGACCGCACCGCTACCTTTTTCGGGATCGGAATACTCGTCCGCCACCACCGGGATCCTGCGGCCGACGATCGGCAGGATGAGGTTCTTGCCGACGAGATGCCGGAAACGCTCGTCGTCGGGGTGGACGGCGACAGCCGTATCGCCCAGCATCGTCTCCGGTCGGGTCGTCGCAACGGTAATGAAGGTCTTCGGATTTTCCGGATCGAAGGTCATGCCTTCGACCGGATAGCGGAAGTGCCAGAGGTTGCCGTTGACTTCCTGCTGCTCGACCTCGAGATCCGAGATGGCGGTCAACAGCTTCGGGTCCCAGTTCACAAGGCGCTTGTCCTTGTAGATCAGCCCTTCCTTGTAGAGCGTCACGAACACTTCGAGCACGGCCTTGGATAAGCCCTCGTCCATGGTGAAGCGCTCCCGGCTCCAGTCGGCCGAGGCCCCGAGCCGCTTCAGCTGGTTGAGGATGGCGCCGCCGGACTCGGCCTTCCACTCCCACACCTTGTCGATGAACTCATCTCGCGTCAGGTCGCGGCGGTGGATCTGCTTTTCCATAAGCTGGCGCTCTACCACCATCTGCGTGGCGATGCCGGCATGGTCCATGCCTGGTTGCCAAAGAACGTTCTTGCCGCGCATGCGCTCGAAGCGCACCAGAATGTCCTGCAGCGTGTTGTTGAGCGCATGACCCATATGCAGCGAGCCGGTGACATTCGGCGGCGGGATGACGATGGTGAAGGCTTCAGCCCCCTCCTCGGCCCCGGCGCCGGCCCGAAAGGCGTCGGCCTCTTCCCAGATCCTGGCAATCTTCGGCTCGACGGCTTTGGCGTCGTAGGTCTTTTCGAGCATGGGAAAACGGTCCGCGCTGTCCGGAATTTGTGGTCCGGTGTAAATCGGAAGGTTGTTGCCAAGTCAACCGCAAGGGCATGGCCGATAGATAGCGCCGGGATGGTTCGGCGCAACTCGCGGAACTGAATGTTGCACGGCAATCGCTTCAGGTTTGCGCTGCCCCTCATTGCCCTGCCGGGCATTTCTCCCCGTATAGTGACGGGGAGAAAGACGCCTGTACTGAAGCTCTCGCCAATCACGAACGTTGCGGAAAAGGCGCCTAAATTGCGGTCAACCCCTTCTCCCCGTCACTATACGGGGAGAAGGTGCCGGCAGGCGGATGAGGGGCAGCGCCGACTTCGACAATTCGCCGGTCGAGCGCCGCCTATTGGCGGCTCTCCGAATTGCTACTGCGCGCCGCGCGCGACGCGCTCGATTTCCTCGCGCACCAGCCGCTCGACCAGCGTCGGCAGGTTGTTGTCCAGCCAGTCCTGCAGCATGGGCCGCAGCATCTCCTCGGCCATCTCGTCGAAGGTCTTCTTGCTACGGCTGGCAAACGCATCGGAAAGCTCGCCGAAGGCGGCGGCAACCTGCCGGCCCGTATGCTCCGAAAGGATCGCCGGACGCACGGGCGGCGCCTCGCTGGCCGCCGGACGCGCCAATCCGATTTTCGAAGATTCCGGGCCGATTTTCGAAGATTCCGGGCCGATTTTCGAAGGCTCCGGGCCGCTTTCCAAAGGCTCCGGCCCAATTTCCGAAGGCTCCGGCACAGATCCAGCAGTCGCCTCGTTCTCAATAACCTCGGCTTTCGGCTCGGCGTCCGGCGTCCGGAGTGGCTCGGCGCGCTCCGGCTTGGCCATCGCGTCGCCGACCGCGGCGATCTCGCGCCGCCAATCGGCGATGATGGTGTCGGTCGTCTCGGCAGCCTTGGCTGTCGCAGGCCGATCCGGCTTTGCGGGCGGTTCGGGAGCGGCGTTCACCTCAGCCAGCGTCACCGCTGCCTTTACCGGGCCGGGGCGCACCGGCGTTTCCAGGCGCTCAATGACCGGCGCGGCCGTTGGCTGCACCTCGGCGCGCGTGGCCGGCTTGGCGATCTCCAGTCCGCCGCGCAGTTCGGAGCGGAACGCATCCGCCTCCGCTGCTGCCGGCGCCGGTTGCAGATCCTGGCGCAGCTCGTCCGCGTCGCCCGGCTGCTTGCGGCCGGTATCGCTGTCCTCGATGATCCTTCTGATGGAAGCCAGTATTTCTTCCATGGAAGGTTCGCGCTGTACGCTGCTTGCCGTCGCCATCGTCACATCCGCCGCCCTTGTGACTCGTTCTCAGATTTCCTGTCCGGCAATGCCGGATTCGAATCATGGCAACAGCGTAACCGACGGAACGGCTTGCGAGAATCCCCAATCTGGCGACATCTCGGATTTCAACAGATTAGGGTCGGGAGTTGAAAGCCCGCGCGTCGTTCGAGCGCGGGCTGAAAACACGGCTTGGCGATCAGCGGCCGTCCGGCGTGCGCAGGCCGATCCACTTGTCCTTGACGGCGTTGTAATGCTCTTCGGGCCTGTACTTCGTCACGTTGAGCGCAAGGCGGTCTGCCGACAAATGGCCAACCGCCGAGAGGATGGCATAGCTCGCCACCACCACGTCGCGTTCGGCGCTGACAAGATTGATCTTGGCAGTGATGAGGGTCGCCTGCGCGTTGAGCACGTCGAGCGTGGTGCGCTGGCCGACATTGCGCTCTTCGATGACGCCGTTCAGGGCAAGCTGCGCGGCGGCGACCACCTGCCGGTTGGCCGTGACGCTTTGCTGCGCGGCGGTGTATTGCGACCATGCCGAGGTCACCGCCTGGCGCACGGTGTCGCGGCTGACATCGACCTCGATACGGGCCTGGCTAAGTGATTCCTTTGATTGGCGAACCAATGCCGAGGTCCGGCCGCCGGAATAGATCGGTATCGTCAATGTCGCGCCGATGTTCGCCGAATTGGTTACGCCATCCTGTGTCGAGGAGAGCGAGCCGGGCGCGGTGCCGCGAAAGGCGCTCGAAACACCCGCCGACGCCGATAGTTGCGGCAGCAACGCGCCCTCTGCCGACTTCACCGAAAACCCCGCCGCGTCGACCAGATGCGCGGTGGCGAGGATGGCCGGATGCTCGGCCGATGCGATCGCGATCGCCGCATCGAGGCTCGACGGCAACAGCTTCGACACCGGCGAAGCCGGCCTGAGCCTGCCCGGCTCGTCGCCGACGATCTGGCGATAGGTCGCAGCGCTTGCCAGAGCCGTCGCGCGGGCGGCGCTCAACTGCGCCACCGCGGAGGCACGCTGGGCGTCGGCTTGCGCGACGTCGGTGCGCGTACCTTCGCCGACCTCGAAGCGCGAACGCGCCGCACGCGCCTGCTCGGTCAGGAATTGCAGATTCTGTTCGGTCAGCACGGCGACCTGGCGGTCGCGGATAACGTCCATATAGGCGCTTGCCGCGTTGAAAAGAGTGTTTTCTTCGGCGTTGCGCAGGCTTTCGAACGAAGCGCGGACCCGCGATTCGGCGGCCGCCACATTGTTCCTGGTCTGAAAACCGTCAAACAGCGTCTGGTCGATCTCGACGCCGAAGTTGCCGGTGGTCAACGAGATGTTTCGGTGCAACCGGTTGCTGTGGCTGGCGGTATAATCGATGCTCGCGGAACCGGTGATGGTCGGGCGCCAGCCCGACTTGGCGATGGCGACGCCCTCGTCGGTGACACGAACGCCGGCGCGTGAAGAATTGAGCGAGGAATTGTTTTGGTAGGCCTTTGAAAGGGCCCCGATGATCGTTTCGGCCGAGGCGGCCATTGGAGACAGCGCTGTCGCCGAAACGAGGACAGCGGTAAAAAGCAACTTGCGTACAGACGGCACGTTATATTCCCTCATTCGTTTTGCACGGGAACTGCGCCACGCTGGCTTCTCCTTCTGATCAGCCGGCGCCGCGTTTTTTATCGTTCCCCCGCTGAAAGCCCCCAGAAACGCCCGGTTATGCAGATCAGCAACGATTGTTCAAACGCAAGCGATCATGACAGCGCCTTCGCTGCAAGGCAAAATCACTCAGAATTCGAAGGCGGGAATGCGTTCGAATCCCGGTAGTGGCTTAATTGCCGCATTAAATGCGCGTCTTCCCGTTACAACCCCTCCAGTCTTAAAAAAAAGCCGGGCTACGCCCGAATTGCCCTGCCCCTCCACGGCGACGAGTCGGCCGCCTTCGGCAAGCTGGTCGAACAGCGCCGCCGGCACCTCCCCGACGCTGCCGCCGATCAGGATGACGTCGTAAGGCGCCTTATCTGCGTGGCCTTGCGGCAGCGGCCCGTGGACCACGGTGACATTGCCGCAACCAAGTGCCGCAAGCGTCGAAGTGGCGGTCTCGGCCAGCGCCGGATCGCTTTCCAGCGCCACCACGGACCTTGCCAGCCGCGACAGGATCGCCGCCGCATAGCCGGTGCCGCAGCCGACATCTAGTGCCGAATCGCTTGGGCCGATATCGGCCAGCTGCATCAGCTTGGCCAATGGCGACGGTTCCATCAGATAGCGCGGACCATCTGCCGTATCGGCAATGCGGATGTCCTCGTCGATATAGGCAAGATCGCGCTGGCCGGCGCCGACAAAGGCCTCGCGCGGCACGACAAGCATCGCCTCGAGCAGCGGTGCGCTGGTCACGTCGGTGGTGCGGATCTGGCCGTCGACCATCTTCACCCGGCGTTCGGCAAAATCAGCGCTCATGTTCCAACCATCCGCTTGCCGCGCAAAGGCCGCGGCTGTTTCGACCGGAACTGAAGCCCCCTGGCGCTGACGCGCGGGAGCTCGGGCATTGGAGGCCTCGCCCGGAATCGAACCGGGGTGCAAGGATTTGCAGTCCTCTGCGTAACCACTCCGCCACGAGGCCTCATTGCTCCCGGCGTTCCACCCGGCTCCAATAGGTTGCGGCGAAAATGCCGTCAAGCGGCCACCATGCATTCCCAACGGTTCCTCGACATTCCATGCCCTGCCTTATCAACGCAATGCCCATGTTAGCAATAACATATTAGCTTATCGTTAAGCATGATTCTGGGCGACGGGAACCCGAAACCGGCGGCCACGTTGGGCAAGGAAGAGGCTCCGCCATGCGTCGAGCAGCTACGAAGGACGGCACGTCGCGCGGATTGTCGCAGTCTGCAGAGCTTGTGCGCTATGCCATCGACCGCCTCAGCATAGAAGGCGCAAACAGCCTGCCGCCGCGCGACCGGGCGCGGCTGGCATCGGCTACCGCCGTTCTCAAGGAGCTTTGCGAACGCCTGGAAAGCTGTTTCGACCAGCCTCGGTGAGGCCTGGACGGACCACGCCGCTCTCCGACATTTTGCCGGATACCGGCCTGTCAGCAGGGCAGTCTCAATCCGGCCGGCGCCGTCGCTCCCACCAGACGACGAAGCGGCGCCGGTGACGGCGCACCAATGCGAATTCGTAGGAGAGCACCAGCAATCCGATCGGCACCATCCAGAAACCCAGGATCGGCAGGAAGCCGAGAATGCCGCCGATGATCAGCACAACGCCGATCGCAATCCTGAGGCCGCGCGAGCGCGGCATGGTGAACTGGCGGCCGAAGACCGAGATTTTCCGGGCCGGTGGCTGTTCGTCGCTCATTGCCGTCATGTGAAATGTCGATCCGTTTGCATCAGTAGCACCATCAGCCGGAGAAAGCCGCAACGGCCTTTTCTGTTCCGTGACAGGCGAGAGACAGCTCATATGAGGGCGCTCGCCGGCCATTGCCAGCAAGCCCTGCGCCAAAAAGCACCGAAAAAATGCGAAATGCTTCTTTGCAAAGCCGAAACGGGTTTGCTATAGGCTGCCCCACTCACGCAAGAGCCTCTGTTCCCCGGTAGCTCAGTGGTAGAGCAACCGGCTGTTAACCGGTTGGTCGCTGGTTCGAATCCGGCCCGGGGAGCCACCGCCTCTTCTACGCCATAGCGCGATATTGCGCGCCAGCGTGCAATTTCTCCCTACGCGCCGATCTCGTAGTCCTGCTTCCAGAGTGTCAGAGCATGGAGGACCGATGAAATCAGGCGTAGAATAGCAGGCTCGCCCGCCCACGCCTATTCGGCGGCTACCGCGCGGAAATACTGATGACCGGCGGCTTCGCGCCCGAGTGCGCCGTTCAGTTCGCCGCGGCGGCGTCCGAACGTTGCCGCCCGTTATTACTTGCCGTCGCTGCCTCAACGACAGCAGCTTACAGACGGGCGCGAGGTGTTCGTGGACGGCGGATTGCATAGCTTTGAGCCTGCGCGCGCGAGGCGTCGCTGGGACAAAGCGGAGAGGCCTCGCGCCAGATCTGCACAGGCAAGATCTCAACGCCTACTCGGTTGAACATGATCCGCGTGGACGTCGCGCCTGCGGCGTTGCCTAGAGAATTTACCCCCGTGCCTCCTGCCGGTGGGGAGGCTTCGCACCGTTCGTGTCCTAGCTGTCGAGACCCCAAAGTTCCGGGTTCCGTTTGAAATACTCAATTAGCATTTCGATGAGCACCCGGACTTTCCGCGTAGGATGCTGACCCGGCGGGCGTACGACATACGCGGCCCCCGGGGGTACCGGATAGCGTGTCATGATCGGGACCAGCGCGCCCGAGGCCACATATTCATGTGTGATGCAATCGGGGAGCCAGGCGATGCCGAGACCTGCCGCCGCCGCGCCGGCAAGCGCCGTGGCGCTATCGGCCTTGAACCTGCCCTGCGGCTGGACCGTAACAATCTTGCTGCCATTTATGAACTGCCAGGCTTCCGTTCCCTGCATGAGGGCCTGATGGGTGACGAGTTCGTCCAGAGTCTCGGGTGACCCGTGCACCTCGACATAACCCGGGCTTGCGACAAGCTTTCCATGGATCGGCCCGACGCGCTTCGCGATCAGGTTGGAGTCTTGAAGGTAGGCGCCCCGGATCGCGCAATCGAAACCTTCTGCGATGAGATCGACGAAGCGATCGCTGTAGGAAGTATGGATGTGAAGCTTCGGGTGCAGACGCGCCATTTCCGCGAGCACGGGGGCGAAGTGGGTCGCGCCGAAAGTAAGCGGCATGGCAACCCTCAGGCGGCCGCGCAGCTCACCGGTGGGGAGGATCGTTTCCCGAGCCGTATCGATCTCTGCGCTGGCCCGGGCCGCATGGTCTCTGAACGCGATTCCCGCTTCGGTGAGCGCGGCGCCGCGGGTCGTTCGTGCAAGAAGCTGGACGCCAAGTTCCGCTTCAACCCGAAAGAGCCGCCGACTGACGATTGACTTGGAGACGCCGAGCCGGCGCGCGGCGGCCGATACGCCCCCTGCATCGGCCACTGCGACGAATGTCTGTAGATCTTCGATGTCCAATTCAGCGTTCCTCATTTCGCGACACAGCTTGCCTGATTATGGCACTACTGCATCACCAAAAGGAACGGCAAATTGCGTCCAGGCAACGTCGCCCGCTGGCGCATGTCTCCCGTGAACCCATTGCCGTCCATAGCGGCAGAGAAAGATTGCCGTCCATGGCGGCAGAGAAAGGAAGTCTTGATGACCCCTCGCAACGGCCTTGATTCGCTTCTTCGTCCTGAAGACTCGGTACTCGTTCTGATCGACCACCAGCCTTACCAACTCGCGAACCTGAACAGCCACGATCCGCAAGCTGTGGTCAACAACGCGACCGCGCTGGCGAAGCTAGCAAAAGCCTTCAATGTTCCGACCATTCTCACCAGCGTGATCGCGGGTCGTGGCGGCATCCTCTTCAAGCAGATCACTGACGTCTTCCCGGGGCAGGAAGTGATCGACCGGACTTGGGTGAACACCTGGCAGGACGAGAAGGTGGTGGACGTGGTCAAGGCGACCGGCCGCAAACAACTGATTATCGCAGGCCTTTGGACCGAAGTCTGCGTCGCGATGCCTGTCATCCAAGCCCTCGGCGAAGGCTGGGACGTGTCCGTGATCACCGATGCGTCGGGCGGCGTTTCGACCGAGTCCCACCAGATCGCCATCCAGCGGATGATCGCGGCTGGCGCAAACATGATGACCGTGATGGCGCTCGCTGGCGAGTGGCAGCGCGACTGGGCGCGCACCGAGCATGTCGAAGAGCTGACCGAGATTCTCATCCAGCACTTCGGCGGCAGCGGCATCGCCTTCCTGTGGGAGCAACAACTCCTCAAGACGCCTGTGCCGAGCGAAGGCTGATTCGGGCCGGGATGGCGAGCATTTCGGTGAGGGTCGGAATCGATCCGTTTGCCGGCCCTCGCCATCTCACCTCACAGGGAAGCCTTGTGATGCCGAACCCACCTTCACGAGCAGTCGCTCGTCGCACATCCTGGATAGATAGCATCGGGGATGCCGATGGCCGTGAGTTCAGCCGTGCGCACCTCGCCCCGCCCTCGCGGTAGAGCGATGGCCCGCTCCCTGAGCGTCGGTGTCGGCCCGCCGGCGAGGCGTAGGGCTTCTGCGCCGTCCGGTCACGTTTGCGCATTTTTGGCGACTCTGGTGCATTCTGGTGTAGGGGTATGGCAAATTCGTATTTCTCAGCTTCATCGACTCCGGCGAGCCAACGTCTTTTCTACGCTGAGGCGCGATGCAGCGCGCCGCCGTCCGACTTTTCTCCGCGTAACGATCTGGGTCAAGTTTCCACCAGCCTGGCGGACAGGAATTCGATGAAGCGCTGGGTCTTGGCTGGAATGAGGCGAGTTTCGGTGACGGCGTGAATGCTGACCGACGATCCCTGCCATTCGGGCAGGACACGCCGGAGCCTGCCCGAGGCCAAATCTTCGGCGACGATCTTCTCGGCAAGCAGGGCGATGCCCTGGTGGTTGACCGCCAGGGCGCGGATCATCCCGACGCTGTTGACTGTGAAGCGGCCTCCAACCTCGACTTCGACCTTGTTCATCCCCTGATGCAGGGCCCAGATCTTCGGCATGCAGATGCATTCATGCTCCGCCAGATCCGCCGGTGTCGCCGGCTCGTCGGACGCTTCGATGTAGCCAGGAGATGCATAGAGGTGGCGCGCGTGGCGCCCGATCAGGCGAGCGATCAGGCTGGAGTCTTCCAGCTCGCCGATGCGGATCGCTACATCGAACGGCTCGGCCACCAAATCGACGCGGCGCGGGGTCAGGTCGAACTCGAAGGTGATGCCGGGATAGTGCCGCACGAAATCGACGATGATCGGCGTCAGGTAAAGCGTGGCGAAGTCGACCGGGAGCGAGACCCGCAGGACACCGCTCGGCTGCTCCAGCATGGCGCCGAGCTGCTCGTGTGCGAGCCGTGCCTCGTCGACGATGCGCTTGCTTCGTTCGTAATAGAGCTGGCCGGCCTCGGTGAGCTCGATCTTGCGCGTCGTTCGATGCAGAAGCCTCAGGCCGATCGCCTTCTCCAGCGCGCTGATACGTCGCGACAGAGTCGAGTTGGGCATGCCCAGAGCCTCAGCCGCCTTCCGGAAGCTCCTCGCTCTCGCCACCTCCACGAACAGCGCCATGTCGTTCAAGTGGCTCACGCTATTGCTCCATATTTGGAATATTGATTTCACTTTTGCCGGATTTATCCCGACATTGGAATAGTGGACAAGGGCTCCAGCAAAAGAATGGAGATCCCAATGAGTCCCTTATTCACCTCTGTCCGCGTCGGTCGCTACACTCTGCCGAACCGCCTCGTCATGGCCCCGATGACCCGTAGCCGCGCCGGCTTCGACGGTACGCCGGGCGAGCTGGCCACCGAATATTATTCCCAGCGCGCCGGCGTCGGCCTGATCGTCACCGAAGGCACCCAGCCCTCGGATGACGGCCAGGGCTATCTCACCACACCGGGCATCTACACGCCTGCCCATGTCGCCGGCTGGCGGAAGATCACTTCCGCCGTGCACGACAAGGGCGGCCGCATCTTCATCCAGCTGATGCACGCCGGGCGCATGTCGCATCCCGACAATACGCTGCATCACCGCCAAGCCGTCGCGCCTTCCGCAATCGCGCCGGCGGCGGGTATGTTCACGATGACCGGGATGCAGGATATTCCTGCGCCACGCGCGCTTACGACCGAAGAGGTGCGCCAGACGGTCGCCGATTTCCGCCATGCGGCCCGCTCGGCGATCGAGGCGGGCGCCGACGGCATCGAGATTCACGGCGCGAACGCCTACCTGGTCCAGCAGTTCTTCGCGCCCAGCGCCAACACGCGCACGGACGAATATGGCGGGTCGATCGAGAACCGAGCGCGCTTCGCCATCGAAGTCGCCACGGCGATCGCCGAGGAGATCGGCGCGGACCGCACCGCGATCCGCCTGTCACCCGGGACGACGATATGGGGGATCGACGAAGGCGCCGAAGGGCCGGACCTCTACCGCTATCTGGTCGCCGAACTCGACAAGCTCGGGCTCGCTTACGTGCACATCATGCACCAGGGCGACGAGGCGCTGCTGGCCGATATCCGCAAGCTCTGGCACCAATCGCTGACCCTCAATCGGCCAAGTCGTCCGCGTGACCAGATCGGCGCCGACGTAGCTTCGGGGCTGGCCGATCAGGAGTCCTACGGCCAGATGGTCCTGGCCAATCCGGACTTTGTGGAACGGTTGAAGACCAATGCGGCGCTGAATGCGGCAGTCCAAGCCACTTTCTATGGTGGCACCGCCCTGGGCTACACCGACTATCCCGCTTTGAGCGCGTAAAGCGCAAGCAAGTAAATCCCCAAGCGCCGGCAGTCTAATAACATTTCTCACCCGAGGTGGACTGCATAATTCGAAGTTCTTCTTGAGAGACTTCAAACTATATCGTCCAACAGGAAGGAGAAGCCTGATGAACCAACACAATGACTTCCAAAGCGCCCCCGGCCGGGCTGAACCGCTTGGCTCCGGCCGGGCCCTACGTCTTCAAGCATATGGCGGCACTGAGAGCTTGAAAGTCGATTGGCTATCCGCCCCCGAGCCTGGTCCCGACCAAGTGCTCGTCCAGGTCAAGGCTGCCGGAGTAAACGGAATCGACTGGAAAATCCGTGAAGGCTACGTCCGCGACAAGTTCAAGTTATCTTTGCCCGCGACGCTTGGCATCGAAATGGCGGGGGTCGTGCTGCGGACCGGCTCCAACGTCGAAGGCGTGAGGGTCGGAGACCGGGTCATGGCCGCGCTGGGTGGCCTGGGCGCTTATGCTGACCACTTGCTGATAAATGCCGAAAAACTCGTCAAGACGCCTGCGGTCCTGTCAGACATTGACGCGGCGGCAGTACCGGTGGCGGCGATGACGGCATGGCAAGTCCTTCAGGTCGCCGATTTCAACCTTCGGGGGCGGCGGGTGTTGATCCACGGCGCGGCTGGTGGGGTGGGCAGCTTCGCTGTCCAGTTCGCCAAGACGGCTGGAGCGACCGTCTATGCTACAGCCTCAACCAAGAGCGTGGCCCATGTCCAAGCCTTGGGCGCTGACGAAGTGATCGATTACCAGAAACAGAACTTCGAGCTTCTTGCGAGCGACATTGACCTTATCGTCGATCTTGTCGGGGGCCAGGTCTTGGACAAATCTTGGTCGGTCCTATCGCCTGGCGGCGTCCTGGCCAGCATCGCTGCAACTGATGTGGTTTCGCGCGCCCCGGCAGGCCGTCGTGGCATCTGGTTGTCAGTCAAACCTGACACCGCGCGCCTAGCCACAATCGCTCAAGAGATCGCTGACGGCTCGCTGCGGTCCACGATTGCAGAAGTGGTCGGCTTCGACGATCTGGCATCCGCGATCGAGCGCAATCGCACCGGCCACGCTCCCGGAAAGATAGTCTTAGACCTCACCAGGTGACTTCAGCTCATGGTAATCGTCCCTAAAGGGGACCGTCTGCATTCGGCTCATGTTGGGACGGCCGTGAACCACAGTTATGCAGGGCCTTTCCGCTCCGCCGCAAATCTCAAATGCGCGTTTTTTAGCCTTCCCTGACCGGCAGCGCCTTTTCACCGGAATCGACCGCCCTATTTCGCCTCGACAGGTGGGTGGCTGCTTGCTGGACGAGTCCCTGCGACGAGTACGGCATGTGCTTCGAGGTAACCCCCAATGGACTTCCACGATCGGCACCTATTGCGGTTGCGGGTGAACGGAGAGGATCACAGCCTTTCCGATCTCGATCCCCGCGTCACGCTGCTCGACCTGCTGCGCGAGCGGCTTCATCTGACCGGAACGAAAAAGGGATGCAATTTCGGCGAGTGCGGCGCCTGCACCGTGCATCTCGACGAACGGCGTGTGAATGCCTGCATGATACTTGCCGTGTCCTGCGAGGGACGCGAGGTCACGACGATCGAAGGCTTGGCAAACGGCGATGCGCTTCATCCCGTGCAGCAGGCGTTCATCGATCATGATGGGTTCCAGTGCGGATTCTGCACGCCCGGACAGGTGATGTCGGCGGCGGCACTGATCGAGGAGGGACATACCGGCTCCGATGCCGAGATCCGCGAATGGATGAGCGGTAATCTGTGCCGCTGCTCGGCCTATCCGCAAATCGTCGAGGCGGTGCGCTCAGCGGCCGGGAGGGCGAGCCAATGACCCCATTCGTCTATGCGCGCGCCGACAGCCTGGGCGACACGATCGCAGCCGGTGCCGCGCCCGACAGCGCCTTTCTCGCCGGCGGCACCGAATTGCTCAACTGGCTGCGCCTTGGAATTGCCGGGCCGGCGCGGATCATCGATATCTCCCGCCTCGACGGGCTGGATCAGATCGAGGCACTGCCCGGCGGCGGCTTGACGATCGGCGCGCTGACGCATCTCAACGATGTCGCGCAGCATGCGCTGGTGATGCGCGATTATCCGGTGTTGAGCCAGGCGATCCTCAACGCCGCATCGCCGCAGCTGAGAAACCTAGCAACGATAGGCGGCAATCTTCTGCAGAAGACGCGCTGTGCCTATTTCCGTGCCGAAGAGCAGTTGCCATGCAACAAGCGTCAGCTCGGCTCCGGCTGCTCGGCATTGCATGGCATCAACGACAATCACGCGATATTCGGCTGGACCGAGGATTGCGTCGCCACCCAGCCATCCGACCCGGCGGTGGCGCTGGCAGCACTTGATGCGGTCATCGTCACCGCGCACCGCAGCGGCGGCCGGCGCATTCCGGCAGCGGAATTCCACCTGCTTCCCGACACGCGGCCCGAGGCAGACAATGTGTTGCAGCAAGGCGAACTGATCACGGCAATCGAGCTGCCGGCGCCGGCGCCGCGATCGGCTTACCTCAAGGTGCGCGAGCGCGAATCCTACGAGTACGCCATCGTCTCTGCCGCCGCTGTGCTGGAGATGGACGGCCAAACCATCCGTCGGGCGGCCCTGGCGCTGGGGTCCGTCGCGCTGCGGCCGTGGCGGCTGAGCGCCGCCGACCAGCAGCTCGCCGGTGCCGAAATCGGCGATCGCGAGGCGTTGAGCACCGCTATCGAGCAATCCTTCGCCGAAGCGCGTCCCTTGTCGCAGAACGCCTACAAGATCGAACTGGCCAAGACCGCCGCTTTGCGGGCGATCGAAAGAGCAGCGAGGATGCCGTCATGATGATCAGCCAGCCTGTTGCCCGCCCTGACGGCGGCGTCAAGGTCACCGGCCGCGCCCGCTATGCGGCCGACTATTTCGCCCCCGACCTGCTCTATGCGGTACTCGTGACCGCGCCCGTTCCGGCCGGCCGCGTGACGTCGATCATGGTCGACGACGCGCTCGCCGAGAACGGCGTCGTGCGTGTGCTCACGCATGAGGACATGCCCAAATTCGGCCGGTTCGTATCGCCAAGGGCCGAGCCCGATACGCAGATGCAGCAAGCCGAAGGCCCGCCCGCGGCGCAGAGCTTCATGCCCATGCAGGGCGACGAAATACGTCACGAGGGCCAGCCGCTTGCCATTGTGCTGGGCGAGACGCTGGAGGCGGCGGAGGCCGGCGCTCGCCGCGTCGCGTTGCGCTACGCGTTCGCCGAGCCGGAGTTGCCGGCACCCCCCGAGTGGACCGCCATCGACAAGGCTGCTGTCGTGCCGAGGGAGAGCGGCTTCCTGTTCCTGGAGCCGACGTTTACGAAGGGCGAGGTCGACCGCGGGCTTGCTGATGCCGCCGCCACGGTCGAAGCCGTCTATTTGCAGCCGTCGCGCCATCACAACGCCATGGAGCCCTCGGCGACGCTCGCCGAATGGAATGACGGAGAGCTGACGCTGCACGACGCCACGCAGCACGTCTACGGTGTCCGCCAGGTGGTTGCCGCCCGCATGAATGTCCCGGCCGAGAAGGTCCGCGTGATTTCCCGCCATACCGGCGGCGGCTTCGGCGGCAAGGGCTGGATCTGGCCGCATCAGGTGCTGGCCGCCGCCGCCGCGCGCATCATGGAGCGCCCGGTCAGGCTGGCGCTAAGCCGAGCCAATGCCTATTCGTGCCTCGGTTATCAGCCGCGCATGGCACAGAAGATCGTGCTGGCGGCGGACAGGTCGGGCAAGCTGACCGCCGTGCAACAGGACGTGGTCAACCTGACCACCGTGACCGACGATTTCGTCGAGTTCGCCACCGAAGCCTCGAAGGGTCTCTACGCCACGCCGGCCATGCGTCTCAGCCAGCGCGTGGAGCGCGCAAACGTCGCCATGCCGACGCCGCTGCGCGCGCCGGTCGAGGGTCCGGGCACCTGGGCGCTCGAAAGCGCGATGGACGAGCTCGCCCACCGCCTCGGCATCGATCCGCTCGATCTGCGTCTGGTCAACCATGCGGACACGGATCCGGCCACCGGCCAGCCCTGGTCGTCGAAGAAGCTGCGCGAGGCTTATGAGGAAGGCGCCCGCCTGTTCGGCTGGCGCGAGCGCCCGCGCAAGCCGCAACGCGACGGCGATTGGCTGATCGGCTACGGCATGGCGACCTGCAGCATGGGCTGTTTCCGCAACCCGACGCCTGCAGCCGAGGTCAGGTTGCACCGAGATGGCACGGTGCTCATCCGCACCGGCACCCAGGACATAGGGACCGGAACACTCACCATCTTTCCGCAGATCGCGGCCGACGTGCTGGGCCTGCCGATGGAGAAGATCGAGTTGGAAATGGGCGATACGCAGCTGCCGGAGGCGGGACCGACCTATGGCTCGTCATCGACTATGGGGGTGGGCGCGGCGGTGCTTGCCGCTGCCGAAGATGCGCGTTCGCAGCTTGCCCGTCTTGCCAATCTGCTGCCGGACGAGGTGGAGATGCAGGACGGCAAGATTCGCCGCAGAGGCGCTGCCGGCGGTCAGACGATCGCCGACGTGATGAGTCATACCGACATCGGCGAGATCATCGGCTCCGGCTCGTTCGATCCGGCGCAGCATGGCAAAGGCCTCGCCATGCGCACTTTCGGCGCGATTTTCATGGAGGTCGGCGTCGATCCGGGGCTCGGCCTGCTCAGGCTTCGTCGCGCCGTGGGCAGCTACAGCGCCGGCCGCATCGTCAATCCCCGCACCGCACGCAGCCAGATGACGGGCGGCATTATCTGGGGCTGGGGCATGGCGGCAATGGAGCAGAGCAGGCACGAACCGGTGCTTGGCCGGTTCCTGTCGAAGAACCTTTCCGGGGTCGCCATTCCGGTCAACGCCGACATTCCCGGCGACATCATAATCCACTTCGTCGATGAGGTGGACGAGCATGCCAGCCCGATCGGCGGCAAAGGCATCGGCGAACTCGGCGCCACCGGCGTTGCCGCTGCTGTTGCCAACGCCGTCTTCGACGCCACAGGCAAGCGGATCCGGGAGTTGCCGATCACGCCGGAAAAACTGCTGTAGAAGGATCGGCCCGCGGAAGCGTCTGCTCGACGAGGTTGACGTAATAGCGCATCACCGTCGGCACGATCTCGTCGTTGAAAACGTAGCGGTCGCCGTGCAGGCCTTCGCCCGGGCCGACCTCGCCGGCACCGATCCACGCATAACAGCCGCCGGCGTCGCGGATCATGAAAGCGAAATCCTCGCAGCCGAGACTGGGGCTGAACTCGGTCAAGACATTCTCCCGGCCGACGACGGAGGCGGCGGCCTCGACGGCGCGGGCCGTCGCATCCGCCGTATTGATCAGCGGCGGATAGCCCTTCCTGTAGTCGAGCTTGGCCTTGAGCGAATGCGCGGCGGCAATACCTTGTGCGATCTCGCCGATCAGCCTCTCGCAATGGTCGGAAAGGCCGTGCTCGAAGAAGCGGCAGGTGCCTTGCAGCCAGACCTTGCCCGGCACGATGTTGCCGACATTGCCGCCATGGATCTGCGTGATGCTGACGACAAGCGCGCTCTGCGGGTCGACCGAGCGGCTGACGATGCGCTGGACGGCTTGCACGAAGGCGCTGGCGGCCAGGATCGGGTCGTCGCCGAGCTGCGGCATGGCGGCATGAGCGCCAAGACCCTCGAAGGTCAGTTCGAAATTATCGACGGCCGCCATTTGCGGCCCGACGCGGGCGGCGATCGTCCCCAGCCTGATGCCCGGCCAGTTGTGGACCGCATAGACCGCTTCGACCGGAAAGCGCTTGAACAGGCCGTCCTCGATCATGCGCATGCTGCCGCCCTCGTTCTCCTCGGCCGGCTGAAAGATGAAAGTGACGGTGCCGTCGAAGGTGCGCGATTGACTGAGCAGTTTGGCGGCGCCGAGCAGCATGACGGTGTGGCCGTCATGGCCGCAGGCGTGCATTACTCCTTCTTTCCTGGAGGCATAGGCCAAGCCGGTTTTCTCCAGCACCGGAAGCGCGTCGAGCTCGGCGCGAAGGCCGATGGCGCGTGCGCCGCCACCGCTGCGCAGGACACCGACGACGCCGGTGCCGCCGATCCCTTCATGCACCTCGTCGACGCCGAAGGAGCGCAGCTTCTCTGCAACGAAACGCGCCGTTTCGTATTCATTGAATGCGAGCTCCGGATTGGCATGGATATGGCGCCGCCAGCCTACGACCTCTGGTGTCAGCGCGGCGATGGGGTCATTATGCAACATGATGCCTCCTTTCCGCCGACAAAAAGCGGCTTGGTTTGCCAGCCATAGAAGGCCCGGCGAGAGGCGTCTTGAACCGGATTGACCATGGCAAGGACAAACGAAGCGGCAGAGACCGGGAAATACTGGCGCCATCCGTGCTTCCCCGACCTTGGCCTGTTCGAGGCGCGCTTCACCCGGCACCGCTACGACCTGCACACGCATCCGACCTATGTGATCGCCCTGATCACCTCTGGCTGCGAGCGCATTCGCATCGGCCGCAAAAGCGTTCTCGCTCCGGCAGGCACCATTGCCGTCGTCAATCCCGAGGAGTGGCATGACGGCGAACGCGGGGCGGATGAAGGCTGGGCCTACCGGACGTTTTATCCTTCGGTGCCGCTGATGACCGCGCTTGCCCGCGAACTCGGCCGCGACGGCGCTCCGGTGTTTTCGCGCGCGACGATCGAAGACAGCAGTCTCGCCGCAGCATTGACGGCAGCACACCAGGGCTCGACATCCCCGGACACAATGACGGCCGAGACGTCCCTGCTCGTGGCGCTGCGACGGCTGATCGTTCGGCATGGCGACTCGAGCGGACAGGCCGAAGAGATCGAAAGCTCCGGATCGCAGCGAAGATTTTCCCTCTACCGCGATCTTGTCGAAAGCGAGCTTGGCTCGCAGCTCGACCTCAAGCGGCTTGCCGGCGCGGCTGGCGTGACCCGGTTCCAGGTCATCCGCGACTTCAACAAGGTAATTAGCCTGACGCCGGCGGCCTATATCCGCGACCGGCGATTGCGCCGGGCGAGCGCGCTGATCGAACAGGGATTTGGCCTCGCCGACGCCGCTATCGCGGCGGATTTCGCCGACCAGAGCCATCTTTCCCGTACCTTCCGGACTATGCATGGCATGACCCCAGGCATGTTCAGAAGAGCGGGATAAGGCGCTCTTGAACAGACAAGCTTGCGCGCCAATGCTTGCTGCGCAATGCTGACGCAGCTCGGGGGGAATCATGCGAAAAATCTTGGGATCGACGCTGCTGCTCGCGGCGGTTCTGCTTGCAAATAACGCCCAGGCGCTGGATGCCAGCGGGACGCCGGTTGTCGTGACCCCGCTTGCCTCCCGCACCGAAACTGCATCCGGCCAGCCGATCACGCTGCCGCAGAAGAACGTCAAGGTCCTGGTCTCGGCCTATCAGATCGCGCCGGGCGCCACCTTGCCGGTCCACAAGCATCCGTTTCCGCGCTATGCCTATGTTGAGGCTGGCACGCTTCAGGTCACCAATGTCGAGACCGGCAAGAGCAACACCTATCAAACAGGTGATTTCATCATCGAGATGATCGGGCAGTGGCATCAGGCGACCAATATCGGCGCCGATCCGGTCAAGCTGCTGGTCATTGACCAGGTCGAAGAGGGCACCAAGAACACGGTGTTGCGCCAGTAACTGCGGTCGTCGGGCACTCCAGCAAGGAACACCGGATTCACTCCGCAGCTTTCACCCGGTCGGCGGCGGCGGCCAGCACCGCGCGATCCCCCTCTTCGTATAAGCGGCGGATGGAGATTGCCTTGACGCGCCAGCCTTCAGGCGTCCGCACCATCCGATGGAGATAGCTGCCGCCAACCGTCCAGAACCGGGAACCGATCCAATGGGTTGCGCGGACATGGCTGCGTGCAACCGCACCGTTGTCCGCGCCTTCGACAATGATGTTGGTGATGAGGTGCTGGGTGGCGTCGAAGCCCGGCAGCAGCCCTTGCCATTGGGCGATCAGCGCGTCGCGGCCGCTGGTCGTGACCTCGCCGCCGAAGAGGCTGGTATAGTCGGTCGTGACACGGGCCGCGAAATAGGATCTGACCCGGTTCCATTCACGCAGGTCGGCATAGAGGCCGATCCCGGCCACTGCCTCGGTGATTGCGATCCTGTCTTTGACCGTCAGCGCATCTCCCGGCGCGCTCGAGGCGGGCGCCGAGACGGCGGAAATCATCGCAGCGGAAATCGCCGAGACCAGGACATGCCGGCGCGTGACGAGGCTCATTGTCCCGCCTCCCCCGCACTGCCGAGCGTCGCGCGGAAGTGCGCGGCGGCGGCATCGCTCGCCGCCTTCACCGGCGCGGCACGATCGTAGAAATCGAATTGGGTGACATTGTCGAGCCACAGCTCCCGCTTGGAACTGGTCAGCCGCGTGTAGAATTTGTGCGCCCCCTTCGGAATGGCAGCCGCCTCGCTGTGCACCATCAAAAAAGGCTGGTGCAGGCGCGGAGCAGCCTGGATGGCGTCGAACGTCAGCCAGCCGCGCCAGAACGCCGGATCGGCCTCGTTGCGCCACGCCGGGATCATGCCGCGATCGGGTTCGGTGTAGTAAGGCACCTTGAACATGATCGCGCGCTCGTCGGTCAGGCTCGCGGCCGGCAAGAACGCTTGCTTGCCGGTGCGGCGATACTCAGCCTCGGCCGCATCGCCCACGGCCTCAAGCCTGAAGACGCCATTCCGGCCGCCATAGGCCTGCTCGACCACTTCGGCATCCTGCAACCAGGGCGCAACGAGGGCGACCGATTTGATCGCGGCGTTTTCGGCGGCGGCGGTGACCATGTAGCCGGAGCTGGCGCAAATGCCGAGCCCGCCGATGCGGTCCTGATCGGCTTCGGGCCGGCTCGCGAGATAGGCAACCGCCGCTTCGATGTCGGCGATCTTGGCGTAAGGATCCTCGTACTGGCGTCGCACGCCGCCGCTTTCGCCCCAGCCGCGAAAATCGAAGGTCAAGGCGACGAAGCCGCGATCGGCCATCTCGCGGGCGTAGCGGGCCGGCATCTGTTCCTTCACCGTCATCCAGGCGCCGGTCACGACCAGCGCCGGCCGAGGTTTCGCCGCGTCCAGATCCTCCGGGAGATAGAGCTCGCCGATGATCTGCTCACCGTACGAGGCAAAAGCGACGCGCTCGACGCGCGGTGCGGCGAAGGCATTGGAGGCGGCGAGCGCGGCGGTGGTTGCTACGGCAAGTGTCAGGGTTTTAAGCATCGCAAGTCTCCTTTGGCTTGGAATGAGAAGCGCGGCGCGTTGCGAGAAAGACCGCCGTCTCAGCGCTCGCCAGCCAGTCGGCTGGGCAGTGGCTTCAGCGGGTAATGCGCCCAGTAGAAAGCGTCCGACTGGTACATGTCGGTCAAAAAATTCTGTGCCTCGGCGATCTTGCCGTCCGTGATGCGGAACATCAGCGCGTAGAACTGGTCGATCTCGGGACCTCGCCGACATTCCAGCCGCGATGGACGTCGACCACGAGGTCGCCTTGCGCCTGGAAGAAGATCGGCTCGGCCTTGAACTTGCCATCGGCCAGGCCGCGGAAGAAGGCGACCACCTCGTCCGGCCCGCGCTTGTCGCCGGCGAGCGGATGATGACCGGGAATGCGCCACACGATGTCGGGCGCGAGGAAGGGCCGCACGGCCTCGGGATTGCCGGTCGCGTAAGCTGCGTAGTAGTCTTTGATGAGCTGGATATTGCGGTCTTCCAGTGGCCCGCTGTGCGCCGGGGCGGCAGACACCGCCAGAAGAGTGCCGGCGGCGAGTAAAGCAAGCCTGGTCATCGGTCCTGTCTCCTTGCCCGTTCGAGCCGTTCCCAACACCGAGGCCCGTTCGTCGGACCCAACATGACGCCTTTCGTTCGCCGGAAAAACCAGTAGAGTTCGATAGGGCTATTTGGAAAATCCTTACAATGCGCCTCGACCAATTCAGCGGCATCGTCGCCTTCGTCAAGGTTGCGGAGGCCAAAAGCTTCACCCGCGCCGGCGCCGAGCTCGGCGTCGCTCCGGCCTCGTTGAGCGAGGCGGTCAAGGGGCTCGAGGAGCGCCTGGGGGTGCGGCTGCTCAACCGGACGACCCGCAGCGTTGGCTTGACCGAAGCTGGCGCCCAATACCTCGACCATGTGCGTCCGGCAGCCGAAGATATCTGGGCGGCTGGTGCGGCTCTGCGCGACAGCCGCGATCGTCCCGCCGGCACGCTGCGGCTCAGCCTGCCGTGGATCGCCGCTCCGCTGCTGATCGAGCCGCTGATGCGGCCGTTCATGGATGCTTATCCCGAAGTGCGGCTTAGTCTGATTTTCGACGACAGCTTCGTCGATATCGCCGCCGATGGCTTCGACGCCGGCCTGCGCATCGGCGAACTTCTCGAGAAAGACATGATCGGCGCGCGTCTGGGCGGGCCACTGCAGATGGTCGCGGTGGGTAGCCCCGATTATCTGGCGCGCAACGGCACACCGAAGCGGCCGGCCGACCTCGCCGCCCATCGCTGCATCGCATTCGCCCTGACCCGCACGCGCGCGATTTCGCCCTGGGAGTTCATTGTGGAGGGACGCGAAGTCGCATTCACGCCGGACGCATGCCTGGTCGTGAACACGCTTCCGCTGTGCATTACCGCCGCCGCGCAAGGGCTTGGCCTCGCCTTCGCGGTCGAGGGCCTCGCCGCGCCGCTTCTCGCCTCAGGCGCGCTGGTCAAGGTGCTGGAGCCTTTCTGTCCCCCTTACGAGCCGCTCCACCTCTATTATCCCAGCCGCCGCCTCGTGCCACCGAAGCTGCGGGCCTTCATCGACTTCGTCCGCGCGAATTCGCACAAGCTGCGGATCTGATGTGGCTTTTCGAGAATCCGGCCCCGTTCAGCCCCAGGCGCCGACCATCTGCCTGGTGGTTGCGTTGAGCCGGTTGAATGCGTTGATCAGGGCAATCTGGACGACCAGGGCGGCAAGCGCCTTTTCGTCATAGTGCCGGGCGGCCTCGTCCCAGACTGCATCCGGCACCGGATCCGGCCGGTCGGCCAACCGGGTTGCCGCCTCGGTCAGTGCCAGCGCGGCGCGTTCGGCGTCGGTGAAGTAGGGTGTCTCCCGCCATGCGGACACGGCAAAGATGCGTTCGTCCTTTTCGCCGGCCTTCTTCAATTCGCGCGCATGCATATCGACGCAGAGGCTGCATCCGTTGATCTGGCTGGCGCGCAAATGGACGAGCTTGCGCGTCACATAGGACAGGTCAGCCGTTTCCGTAGACTTGTCCAGCGCGAGCAGCGCCTGCAAGGCGCCGGGAATGAGCACCACCGGGTTTTTCAATCGTGCTTGCATAGTGGTCTCCTTCGGGCGTGTTTTTTCAAGCCCGGACGACGAACATCCGGGGTCTCGATATGTCTTGGTTCTGTCAGTTCGCCGGCCGCCGCGTTGCGGCAAGGCGAGCGCCGGGATCTTCAGCTTTGCGAGGCAGTCACCCGCTCAAGCCGCTCGAGAATGCGCGGCCAACCGCTTCCCATGCCGATGTAGCCGCGCTCGTCCTCGGACCGGAACCCGGAATGCTCCATGCGCACCCGCGTCGCTGTACCTTCGGGCGTCAACGACCATGTCACCACGGTCTTCAGACCGCTGTCGGATTCGGTGCCGTCGCCCCAGCTGTAGGCTAGCAGGCGTGGCGGCTCGATCTTCAGCACCTCGCAGTTCGTCACGCCGGACCAGCCAGGCACCGGCGTCGCGCGAAAGGTAAAGCGATGGCCTTGCTCAGGCGCAAAGTCGTTCTCCATCAGCCATTCGGCAACTAGATGCGGCACGGTCAGTGCGCGCCATATCTTTTCAGCCGCATGCGGGATCAGACGCTCGACGACAATGGATTTGGTTTCGATTGTGGTTGCTTCAGTCATGACTTCGGACCCGTTGTTTGCGGTTTGGCTGGGCTATCAACAACGCGCTCTCCATGAGAACCAATAACCCACCAGCTATGAGTTACGTATAACGCTTAAGTTATGAATGTGTCAAGCGGCGGAATGGCAGGCGCGCCCGCAAGCACATTGAGCCAACACTTCCGGCTTTCATCGCACCATGCCCGATGCTACCGCTGGCCAGCTGAAATCATCGACGGATCGCCCATGACCGAGACCGAACGCCCTCGCCTCCCGTTGATCGAGATCTGCGTCGAAGGCATAGACGGCCTGCTGGCCGCGCAAGCCGCAGGCGCCGACCGTGTCGAGCTCTGTGCCAGCCTGATCGAGGGCGGCATCACGCCGAGCTTCGGCACGGTGCGCGCCGCGCTCGAGCTGGCGACGATCCCGTTCCACGTCATCGTGCGGCCGCGCGGCGGCGATTTTCTGTATGGCGAAGCCGAATATCGTTCGATGCTCGCCGATGTCGGCGCGCTTGCCGAGCTCGGCGTCGCCGGTGTCGTCGTCGGTTGCCTCGCTGCCGACGGCACTATCGACGAACAGCGCATGAGCGAATTGGTTAAGGCGGCGGGACGCTTGAACGTCACCTGCCACCGCGCCTTCGACATGACCCGCGACCCGACCGAGGCGCTGGAAGCGCTGATCCGCTGCAAGGTCGGCCGCGTGCTGACCAGCGGCCAGCGCGACACGGCACTGGAAGGCGCGGACCTGCTCGCCGAGCTTGTCAGGCAGGCCGGCGACCGCATCATCATCCTCGGCTGCGGCGGGCTTGATCCCGAGAACATCAGCAAGGTGCGGAGGAAAACCGGGTTGAGCGAAATGCACTTCGCCGCGCTCAAGGACGTGCCGAGTGCCATGCGCTACCGCAACCCGAAAGTCGGCATGGGCGGCACCGACCTCGACCGCGAATACCGCAACACCGTGACCGACGAGGCGCTGGTGGCGGCGACCATCGCCGCTGCCCGGACATGATCCTGGAAGATCGAAGAAAAAACATGATCGAAATGCGTTTGCCGATCGAACGGGTTTCGCCGCAGGATGAGCCCGCCATCCTCGCGCTCAACAACGAGCACGCTGCGGAATTATCATGGCTCGAACCTGAGCGCCTGTCCTTCCTGCTCGGCGAAGCGTTTTACACGCGCCGCATCGGTGCACTCGAAGCCTTCATCATGACCTTCGACCAGGACGCGAGCTACGACAGCCCCAACTTCCTGTGGTTTCGCGAGCGCTATCCGCGGTTCGTCTACGTCGACCGCGTCGTGGTCGGCGCCAAAGCGCGCGGCCGCGGCCATGCCCGCCGGCTGTATGAGGATCTGTTCGAGCAGGCGTCACGCGCGGGCCAGGCGATCGTCACCTGCGAAGTCAATGCCGAGCCACCCAATCCGGCTTCGGACGCCTTCCATGCCGCACTCGGCTTTGCGGAAGTGGGCGACGCGGTAATCCACGGCGGCAGGAAAGCCGTGCGGTATTATGCAAGACGGATCGCCGGCTGAACGGCGGGCGCCGTTCGCCCTACCAATTGCGGTTCAGCCAGGAGCGGGCCGGCTTTTCGATGATGTAGTAGCCGCACAGCGCGCAAGCGAACGCCGCCGCAAGCATCAACCACGGCGAACTGCCTTTTATGTCGACGATTTGATAAAAGGGCTGCTGCCAAAGATAGAGCGAATACGACCACAGCCCCAGCATCGTCATCGGCAGGGACGATAGAAACCCGGTCAGATACCGGCTGCTGAAGTCGAGCAAATTGACGGCGAGTGCCAACAGCGGCACCGCGACCAGATAGTGGATCGGGGTTGGCACGGCAGCCATGAAAAGGAGCACAGCCACTACTGAGGCCGCCGGGGCGACATGCGGCCCCTTGAGCAGCGCCGGCAGCCTGTCGTCGGCCTTGAGCAGGCATATCACCGCCGACAGCAGGATCGAGGCGATGTGCACGTCGGTGCGCCAATAGGTGCCCTCGTAGCCTATTGCGAGCACCCAGTAGGAGATGGCGCCGTTTGCCATGGCCAGCACCGACAATGCACCGAGCAACATGATGACCCGGGACCGCCCCGAGACGACGACGCTGATCAGCGCCAGGATGATATAGGCGTGCTCTTCGACGCAGAGCGACCAGATATGGTCGAGCGCGCCGGCGCGGGTGACGAGAATTCCGGCATAGTTGTAGGTGAACGTCAGCGCCGTCAGCGCCGCCTTCCATTTGAAGGCGATGAATGTGCCGGACAAGGCAACCATCGCGGCGACGACGAAGATGAGTAGTGCCGGGTAGATGCGGGAGAACCGGCGCTTGAAGAATTTCTTCAGCGGATAGTATTCGACAAACAGGATCTCGGCCATCAGCCGGCCGCTGAGCACGAAGAAGAATTCGACGCCCAGGACGCCGAGATTGATGCCGGGAACGGGGAAGAAATGGCCGATCAGCACCAGCGCGATCGACAGGCCGCGCCAGCCGTCGAGATAGGCAAGCCTGGTTCTTGCCGAGCTGTCGGCCACAGGCCTGGATACGACAAGACGCGTCGCGGAAATGTCCGTCATGCCGGTCCCTTCATTGAACCTGCGAAAGGCGGGCTGGAGGCCGCATTCCTCCAGCTATATTGCAGCGCACCAGAACTTTGTGCAAGTGCGAGATAACGACACGCCCGAAGCACAGGACGGACCGAAAGGGGCTGTCACGTCCGTTCCCCGAAACCAACGGTCGACAGTCTCAGGCGTTGGCGGCAGGCGCTTCGCGCCGTGGCCGGCTTATTCCCAAATGGTACATTGCCATCTGGCCGGCAGAGCAAAATGTACCGGCGATTTCCGCGGCACCGTGCGGCAGGCCTAGCCTTTGCGCGATGCAATGCCTTGCCCGACCGGCCAAATCGGTCGAATGTGCCGGCGACATATCCACTGAAACAGAGACAGTGCATGACCGGCTTCGTCCTTCCCTTGCCCGCAACCCCGTCGGTGGCCGTGGCCGGCTCGCCGGAGCGTTTTGCGGTGCGCCGGATCTTCTGCGTTGGCCGCAACTACGCAGCCCATGCCCGCGAGCTCGGCAATGACGAGCGCGACCCTCCCTTCTTCTTCACCAAACCAGGCGACGCAGTGGTCGACTCGGTGGTCGGTTCGGGCACCACGATCCCCTACCCGCCACTGACCCAAAACCTGCATCACGAAATCGAGCTGGTCGTCGCGATCGGCAGAGCCGGCTTTCGCATCCCGCGCGAGCGCGCGCTGGACCATGTCTGGGGCTACGGCGTCGGCGTCGACCTGACTCGCCGCGACCTTCAGGACGAGGCGAAAAAGGCGGCAAGGCCGTGGGACTGGTCGAAAGCCTTCGACCGTTCAGCGCCCTGCGGCCCGCTGGTCCCGGCGCAAAAATCCGGTCATCCCGAAAAGGGCTGCATCTGGCTCGCGGTCGACGGCGAGATCAGGCAGGACGGCGACCTTGCCGAACTGATCTGGCCGGTTCCCGACATCGTCTCGATTTGCAGCGAGGCGCTAGAGCTTAAGCCCGGCGACCTGATCTTCACCGGAACACCGGCTGGCGTCGGCGCCGTCGGGCCGGGCGAAAAGATCACCGGTGGCGTCGACGGCATCGGCGAAATCGAACTGACCATCGGCCAACCGATCCGATGAGCGACATCGTCCTCCATAACTACTACCGCTCCTCGACCTCTTACCGGGTGCGGATCGCGCTGGAGATGAAGGGCCTGTCCTACGACTACGTGCCGCATCATTTGCGCCACGGCGAGCATCTCGAACCCGCCTACCTCGCGGTCAATCCGCAAGGGCTGGTGCCGGCACTGGTCCTGGACGACGGCACGCTGCTGACGCAATCGCTGGCGATCATCGAATATTTCGACGAGACCACGCCTGAGCCGCCGCTGCTGCCCAAGGATGCGCCTGGCCGCGCCCGCGTCAGGATGCTGGCGCAGATGATCGCCTGCGACATCCATCCGGTGAACAATCTGCGCGTGCTGACCTCGCTGCGCACACTGTTCGGCGCCGGCGACCAGGATGTCGTCAACTGGTTCCGGCACTGGGTCAACGAAGGCTTCCAGCCGCTTGAAAAGATTCTGGCTTCCTCGCCCGAGACCAAGACATTCTGCCATGGCGACACGCCGGGGCTGGCCGACATCTGCCTGGTCGCACAGGTCACCAGCAATGCCCGCTTCGGCGTCGACATGACGCCCTACCCGACGATCTCGCGCATCAATGCCGCCTGCATGGCGCTGCCGGCGTTCCAGAAGGCCGCGCCTGAGAACCAGATCGATGCCGAATAGACCGCAAATTGCATGAAGTGATGAGGAACTGCCGATGAAAGCCGTCGTCTTCGAAAAGTTCGGCGAAACGCCAACGATCCAGACCGTTCCCGATCCGGAGCCGGCACCGGAAGGCGTCGTCATCAAGGTGGAGGCGACCGGCCTCTGCCGCAGCGACTGGCATGGCTGGATGGGCCACGACGACGGCATCCGCCTGCCGCATGTGCCGGGCCACGAACTGGCCGGCGTCGTGGTCTCCGCAGGCAACCAGGTGACCCGCTGGAAGGGCGGCGAGCGCGTCACCGTGCCGTTTGCCGTCGGCTGCGGCCGCTGCTTCGAATGCACCTCGGGCAATCACCAGGTGTGCGAGCACCAATTCCAGCCCGGCTTCACTGCCTGGGGTTCGTTCGCCGAATATGTCGCCATCGACCATGCCGACACCAATCTCGTGCGCTTGCCCGATGAGATGGAATTCGCCACCGCCGCCAGCCTCGGCTGCAGGTTCGTCACCTCGTTCCGCGCCATCGTCGACCAGGGCCGGGTGACGCCCGGCGAATGGGTGGCGGTGCACGGCTGCGGCGGCGTCGGCCTGTCGGCGATCATGATCGCCAGCGCCATGGGCGCCAATGTCGTCGCCATCGACCTCACCGACGAGAAGCTGGACTTTGCCAAAAAGATCGGCGCGGTGGCGACGATCAACGCGGCAAAGACGCCGAACGTGGTCAAGGCGGTCAAGCAGATCACCAATGGCGGCGCGCACATGTCGATGGACGCGCTCGGCCACCCCAGTACCTCGTTCAACTCGATCGCAAACCTGCGCCGCCGCGGCCGCCACGTGCAGGTCGGCCTGATGCTCGGCGACCATGCCAGGCCGCAGATACCGATGGACAAGGTGATCGCATTCGAGCTCGAAATCCGCGGCAGCCACGGCATGCAGGCCTTCCGCTACCAGGCGATGATGGAGATGATCCGCACCGGCAAGCTGAAACCCGAACTGCTGGTCGGCAAGAAGATCAGCCTCGAAGAGGCGCCGGCCGCATTGATGGCGATGGGCGGCTTCGAAGGCATAGGCATCGGCGTGGTGACCAGATTCTAGATCACGCCCTGAGTCTGGATCAGCGAAACGACGCGCAGACCTCCCGCACGCAGGCTCGCAGCCAGCGTTGTGCCGGATCGGCATCGAGTCGCGGATGCCACAGCATCGAAATGGTGACCTCCTCGATATCGACCGGCAACGGGAAGCTGTACATGCCCGTGCGCGCGCCCAGCGTGTGCCGTTCGGGGACGCTGGCGATCAGATCGGAGGCGCGCGCCATGGCGAGCGTGGCCGAGAAGCTGGAAACCATGCACACGATCGTCCGCTGGAGACCGAGCAGTTTCAAGGCCTCGTCGATCGGGCCCTTTTCGCGGCCACGCCGCGAAACGCTGATGTGGCGGCCGGCCGCATAGCGTTCCGGCGTCATTGGGCCCTCGCCCAGCCTGTGACCCGTTCGCACCGCACCGATGAAGCGGTCGCGAAACAGCGCCTGAATGCGCATTTCGGGGCTCGTTTCACTGGCAACCCCGATTTCGAGATCAACCGCCGCGTCACGCAACGACATGTCGTTCTTGTCGGATTTCGGCGCAAAACGCAGCCGCACGCCAGGTGCATCCGCTTCGACACGGGTCAGAAGACGCGGTGCGAACTCCTCGACGAAACTTTCGTTGGCGCGCAGCGTGAAGACCTTGTCGAGAGCAGAGAGGTCGAGGAGCTTGGCCGGGCGCAGCAGCGCTTCCGCATCCTGAACGACTCGGCCTACCTGTTGCTGCAATTCGAGCGCGCGCGGCGTCGCAACCAGGCCACGGCCGGCCCGGACCAACAATGGGTCGCCTGTCGCCTGGCGCAACCGCGCCAACGTCCGGCTCATCGCCGAGGGACTGAGGCGCAGCCGCCCGGCCGCGCGCGCCACACTGCCCTCGGTCAGCAGCACATCGAGGGCGACAAGCAGATTGAGATCTGGCGACGACATGGAAGGACCGTAGCACAGCTCGGCCGCGATGTGGCGTTTCATGCACGAATAAGATGCAAATACTGCGCCTTCCGCCACATCATGCGAGGGAATAGCGTCCGACAGCTCCGATTGGGGGCTGCCGGCAAAGGAGTTCACCTTGGCATCGACCGCTGAAAAGACCTGGGACGAAGTTGCCCCGGTGAGCGCACGCTCGACCCGATGGGCATTGGCAAGCCTGTCGCTTTCAACGCTGCTGTCGTCGCTCGCCACCAGCATCGCCAGCGTCGGGCTGCCATCGCTGATGCAGGCGTTCGACGCATCGTTCCAGCTCGTGCAATGGGTCGTCCTGGCCTATCTGCTCGCCATCACCACCTTGATCGTAAGCGCCGGGCGGCTCGCCGATATATTCGGCCGCCGCCCGCTATTGCTCGGCGGAATTGCCCTGTTCACCTTCGCATCGGTGCTTTGCGGGCTCGCGCCGACGCTCTGGCTGCTGATCGCCGCACGGGCGGCACAGGGGCTCGGCGCGGCCATTATGATGGCTCTGACGCTGGCCTTTGTCGCCGACGCGGTTCCCCGGGATAAAACCGGCAGCGTCATGGGCCTGCTCGGCGCCATGTCGGCGATCGGCACCACGCTTGGCCCCTCGCTTGGCGGACTGTTGATTGCCGGCCTCGGCTGGCGCGCGATCTTCCTCATCAATCTGCCGTTGGGGGTGCTGGCCTTTGCGCTTGCCTGGCGCTTCCTGTCGGCCGGAAAAAAGACGCCAGGTCGGCGCGGTTTCGACGGGATCGGCACGGCTTTGCTCGCGCTGACGCTAGCCGCCTATGCGCTCGCCATGACCCTTGGGCGTGGCAGTTTTGGTTCTCTCAATGTCGGCTTGCTGATTGCCGCAACCGTGGCTGGCCTGCTGTTTGTCATTGCGCAGACAAGGGTCCAGAACCCTTTGATCCAACCTGCGAGGTTCCGCGACCAGGCGTTGAACGCAAGCCTCGCCATGAACCTGATCGTCGCCACGGTGATGATGGCGACGCTGGTGGTCGCACCATTCTATCTGTCGCGCGCGCTCGGGCTGGACGCAGCCATGGTCGGGCTGGTTCTGTCGACCGGCCCTCTGGTTACCGCATTGGCGGCGCTGCCGGCCGGACGCCTGGTCGATCGTTTCGGGGCGAACCGGATCATGATCGTCGGCCTGTTCGATCTCGCTATTGGCACCTTTGCTCTGTCGCGGGCGGAATTCGGTATTGCCGGCTATGTCGTGCCGATCATCATCGTCTGCACCGGCTACAGCCTGTTTCAGACCTCCAACAATTCGGCCGTGATGACGGGCGTCGCATCCGACCAGCGCGGCGTCGTCTCCGGCCTGCTCAATCTGTCGCGCAATCTCGGCCTGATCACCGGTGCGTCCGTGATGGGCGCAGTGTTTGCCTTCGCATCGGCTGGGGAAGGCACTGGCTTGGCAGTGTTGGCACCTGCGGCAGCGGCACGAGGGATGCAGGTCACCTTCCAGGTGGCGACGGGCCTGGTGCTGATGGCGCTGATCCTTGCGGTATTTTCAGCCCGCGCCACTGCCGGGCGAACTGATATCGTTGCCAAGCATCCTTGAGGATTCCACCCGGTTCGCATGCAACTCCGGCAGCCGGCGCACCTATCTCGCATATCTCTTGGCACCGACGACGCAAAGCACGACGGCGGCGGTGACGGCGATCATGGCGGGACTGACCTGCTCATGCAGCAGCGCTGCCGCCAGCCCCAGGCCGAAGAAGGGCTGCAGCAGTTGCAACTGCCCGACCGCGGCGATGCCGCCTTGCGCCAGGCCGCGATACCAGAACACGAAACCGATCAGCATGCTGAACAGCGAGACATAGGCCAGACCAATCCATGCGCCCCTGCCGGCACTTTCGAGCGACGGCGGCATGGTGATGAACGTCAGCGCCAGCATGAGGGGCAGCGACAGCACCAGCGCCCACGAAATCACCTGCCAACCGCCGAGTTTGCGCGACAGCGCCGCTCCTTCGGCATAGCCCAATCCGCACACGATGATGGCGGCCAGCATCAAGATGTCGCCGAGCGGCGAGACCGACAGGCCTTGCGTGACTGCGAAACCGGCGACAAGGGCGCTGCCGAGGCACGAGAACAGCCAGAACGCCGGCTTCGGGCGATCGCCGCCTCGAACCACACCGAAGATCGCGGTCGCCAACGGCAACAGGCCGACGAAAATGATGGAGTGAGCCGACGTGATGTGCTTGAGCGCCAGCGCCGTCAGCAGGGGAAAACCGACCACGACGCCAAGCGCCACGATCGCCAGCGGGAACAGATCTCGCCGCTCCGGGCGCTTCTGACGAAAAACGAGCAGCAGCGCCAGGCCGAGGATGCCCGCCGAAGCCGCACGGGCGACCGTTACGAACACCGGATCGAAATCCATCACCGCCACGCGCGTCGCCGGAAGCGAACCGCTGAAGATCAGCACGCCTATGAACCCGTTGACCCAGCCACTCGCCGCCCAACTACTCGCCGCCCAACTACTCGCCGCCTTGTCCATCGATGCCCCGCTGATTTCGCCCTCTATCGGGCCGGGCGTCTGGCTCCGCCAGAGACAATCAGGTACAGTTTGACAAAACCGTCATGGTAGGGCGAGCAGTACGGATGGATGAGCAGACGACAACTGATGAAGGCAGCCGGACGCTTGTCGAAAGCGTCATGGTGACGATCAGGCACAGGATCGCCGCGCGCAGCCTGACGCCGGGAACGCGGCTGCCTTCGATCCGGGCGTTTGCGAAGGCCATGCAGGTTTCCAAATCCACCGTGGTCGAAGCCTATGAGCGTCTTGCGGCGGAAGGCATGATCCGCTCGCGGCCGGGCTCGGGTTTCTATGCCGCCGGACCGTTGGCTCCGTTGTCGCTGGCCGAGATCGGCCCCAGGCTTGACCGTGCCGTCGACCCGCTCTGGGTCTCGCGCCAATCGCTGGAAGCCGGCGACGGCGTCCTGAAACCGGGTTGCGGCTGGCTGCCGGCAACATGGATGCCCGAGGCTGGATTGCGCCGGGCACTGCGGACGACGGCCCGCGCCGACGACGCCGCGCTGACCGACTACGGCACGCCGCTCGGCTTGCCGGCGCTACGCCATCTGCTGGCGCGGCGCATGGCCGAGCACGGCATCGAAGCCTCCCCGGACCAGATCATGCTGACGGAATCGGGCACTCAGGCGATCGACCTGCTGTGCCGGTTCCTGCTCGAACCGGGTGACACGGTGTTGGTCGACGATCCCTGCTATTTCAACTTCCATGCCCTGTTGCGCGCCCATCGGGCCAAGGTGATCAGCGTCCCCTACACGCGCTCGGGGCCGGACATCGAACTGTTCGCGCAGGCGCTGAACGAGCACCGGCCGCGCCTCTACATCACCAATTCGGCGCTCCATAATCCGACCGGCGCGATATTGTCCCCGGTCGTTGCCCATCGGGTGCTGAAGCTCGCCGACCAGTCGGGGCTGACGATCATCGAGGACGATATCTTCGCCGATTTCGAACACACGTCCGCGCCCAGGCTGGCGGCCTTCGACGGCCTCAGTAGGGTCATCCATATCGGAAGCTTTTCCAAGACGCTGTCGGCATCGGTGCGCTGCGGCTTCATCGCCGCTCCTCGCGACTGGATGGAAGGATTGACCGATCTCAAGATCGCCACGTCCTTTGGCAGCGGGCGACTTGCATCCGAACTGGTGCTGACGCTGCTGAAGGACGGCCTCTATCGCAAGCACGTCGATCTGCTGCGCGCGCGGCTCTCGCGCGCCATGGAAGAAACCGGCACCCGGCTCAGGGCAATCAGCATCGTGCCGTGGATAGATCAGCCGGCCGGCATGTTTTTATGGTGCAGGCTGCCGGAGGGAATAGATGCCGCGGACGTCGCCCGTCACGCTTTGTCGGCCAACGTCGTGCTTGCGCCCGGCAATGCGTTCAGCCTGTCCCGGTCGGCCAGCCGTTTCATGCGCTTCAACGTCGCGCAGTCCGGAGATGACCGGATTTTCAGGGCGCTTGAACAGGCGATGTCGCGTTGATTCGCGCTGCCGGAACCCTGCTGGCCTGAGGCTGTGCTCTCAGGCCCCTGCCCGCTTGCGGCGTGCATAAAGCATGACGAGCGTCTCGGCGGTCAGCGCCGGCCTCTGCTCGCCTTCGATCTCGACCGTATTGGCGGCCTTCATTAGATATTGCCCCGGACCTTTGTCTTCCATCGACAACAGCGTGGTGCGCAGCCTGATACGCGAGCCGACCCTGACCGGCGCCACGAAGCGCACTTTGTCGAAACCGTAGTTGAACGCGGCCTGCGTGTTTTCGGGTACGATCCCCATCTCGAGCGCCAGCGCGCCGATGATCGACAGGGTCAGATAGCCATGCGCGATCGTGGTGCGGAACGGGCTTTGCCGCTTCGCCCGCTCGGGATCGACATGGATCCATTGATGATCGCCCGTGCATTCGGCAAACTGGTCGATGCGGTGCTGATCGACCAGCGTCCAGTCCGAAACGCCCAACTCCTGCCCGGCCATCGCCCTGAGTTGCTCGAAGGTCGGCGGCGTCCTCGGCCGTATCTGCGTCATTCCTGCTTTCCCGATCGCTTGCCTGTTCCGGACCACGACGGGCCGCCCCTGTCAATTCGCCAATGCGATTCCAGCGCATAATCTTCGGCCCGCGAACCGCCAGTCTTCGCCGCCGGCAAGTGTGCTGCCGGGGAACAGCTACCTCTTGTCGTGGCCGGCGCGGATCTCCTCCATCGCCTCCTTGATGCGGCTGCGCAGGATTTCGATCGATTCGGTGCCGGACGCCCTCGCCAGTTCGGCCATCTCGCCGGCATTCTTCAGCGCGGTCTCGAAGGATTTCCTGGCGAACGCCGCCTGCTTCTGCATCATTTCCTGCGGATTGCCGGGCGCTCTGTAGCTTTGTGCCATGTCGGTGATTTCGCGCAGCGTGTCCTGCAGCATCTCGCGTTGCCTTGACAACAGCGCCGAGGCTCCAGCGGCGCTCGCCCGTGCCGACTTCTCCAGCGCTTCCAGGTTCTTGGCGTGGTGGGCGAGGATCGCCTCGACGTCGACATTCGGCAGCTTCAGGTCGCGGCCGAACTTGCCGAACATGTCGATGAAGGACTCGGACTCCGGTCGTTTTGCCATGCTGGTTCTCTCCCCTTGTTGCCGTGAACGCCGCCACTGCACGGAAGATAGTGCAGCGAAGCTCAGCGGTCCATTCGGACGAGTCAGCCGACAAGAAACAGCCGTTCGGCAGTGTAGAGCACGAGCCCGGCAAGGCCACCGATGATCATGCCGTTGAAGCGGATATATTGCAGGTCCTTGCCGATGTTCATTTCGATAAGCCTTGTCAGTTGCGCGAGGTCCCAGCGCTTGACCTGGTCGGCGATGAACTTCGACACGCCGCTCTTCTGGCTTTCGACGAAGGACGCCAGCGCCACGATGAACCCCTGGTTCATGTCGGCCCTGATCTGCGCGTCGTCGGCAAGATGGCGGCCGACCTCGACGAACATGGTGGCGAGATGGTCGCGGATCATCGAATTCGGCGCCTTGGCGTCCTGTTCGATGAACAGCCGCAGGCTGTCCCACATATCGCCGGCCAGCGCGCTGAGCTCTGGCCGGGCAAGGAAATCGCGCTTCAGCTTTTCAGCGCGCCTGGCATATTGTTTGGATGTCCTCAACCGCTCGACGAAGGTTTCGACGAAAAGGTCGAATTCGGCTCGCATCGGATGGTGCGGATCGGCCCGCACCTCATCGAGCAGCGAGCCGGCCGACGCAATGATCTTCTTCAACAGATAGGCGTCGGCGCGAAACAGGTTGAACAGCGACGGCAGTTCCTCGCGGATCTTCTCGCGCATCGTCGCCAGCGCCTGCTCGTCGCTCAGGAAGCGGCCGACCACCTTGGTGAACTCGTCGAATAATTTCTGGTGGCGGCGATCGTCAGTCAGCGCCGACAGCAGCTCGGCGGCGAGCGGCGCCAGCGGCACCTTTTCGATCTGCTCCAGCATACGGCTGGTGACGAAGCCGCGCAGTCCGGATTGCTCGACCGCCGCCAGCGTCTGCGGCACCAGCCGGCCGACGAAGCGCGACAAATCGGCGGCGCGGTTCGGGTCGGCCAGCCAGTCCGCGACCAGCGCGGAAAAGTCGACCTCGGCGAGCTTTTCGCGCACCGGTTCCGGCGCCAGGAAATTCACCTCGATGAAGCGGCCGAGATTGTCGGCGATGCGATTCTGGTTTTCCGGGATGATGGCCGTATGCGGGATCGGCAGGCCAAGCGGCCGCCGAAACAGCGCCACCACCGCATACCAGTCCGCCAGGCCGCCGATCGTCGCCGCCTCGGCGAAAGCGGCGACGAAGCCCAACCACGCATGCCGGCTCTCGAGCGATTTCGCCACCGCAAAGACCAGCACGCAAAACGCAAGCGCTGCGGCGGCAACGAACTTGGTGCGCCTGAGCGCCGAAAGCTTGGCGTCGGCATCGGCGTCGAACCGGACGGACGCGACGGATGCAAATGCCGGGGCTGGTCGTGACATGATGGGCCGCTCCTGATCGTGTATGCGAACTTATCTAGTGTCGCCTGCCCCAGAAAGCGCGCCGCCGGTTCCGGTGCGCGCAATCGTGCACGCAAACTTGACGCCGGAATTCATCTATTATGCAGCGCCAGTCTGGAATTGTTCCAAACTATAGGCCATATTGACGCCAACCACTGTTATGTGAGGACACAATGCGGCTTACCCGTCAGACCAACTACGCCATGCGCATTCTGATGTATTGCGCCGCCAACACCGAGCGGTTGAGCCGCATCCCCGAGATCGCCGCCGCCTATTCGGTATCGGAACTTTTCCTGTTCAAGATCCTGCAGCCGCTGGTCGAAAACGGCCTGATCGAAACGGTGCGCGGCAGGAATGGCGGCGTCAGGCTCGGCCGCGCGGCCGAATCAATCAGCCTGTTCGATGTCGTGCGGGTAACGGAGGAAAGCTTTGCCATGGCCGAGTGCTTCGAGAACGACGCCGCCGAATGTCCGCTGGTCGATAGCTGCGCGCTGAATTCGGCATTGCGCGAAGCGCTCAACGCCTTCTTCGCCGTGCTGTCGCGCTACACGATCGCCGATCTGGTGGCGGCGCGCCCGAATGTGCGGCACCTGCTCGGCATCGACATGCTGGTGCAAAGGGCGCCGGCCGCCTGATTTCTGGTCGCATCTCAGTTGGTGAGGTCTGTTGAGATTCAGGTCAGGCCGAGCCGAAAATGGTGGGTTCCGAGAACCGGAACGGAGCGTACGTTTGGGTACGTGAGTACCGGAAGCGCAGGAAACCGCCATTTGCGGGCCGGCATCACCTGGATATCAACAGACCGACTGCGGCAATACGAACGGCATGTTTGCGGCCGGCAACACACCGACCTTCAGCCGGCAATCGAAGACCTTTTCGATCAGCTCGTCGCTGAGCACCTGTTGCGGCGAACCTGTAGCGGCGAGCCTGCCGCGATGCATGACGAAAATCCGGTCGGCATACATCGCCGTCAAATTGAGGTCGTGCAGGATGGCGACCACGCCGCCGCCGCGTCTGGCGAAATCGCACGCGATGTCCATGATGATCAGCTGGTGTTTGATGTCGAGGCTGGACACCGGCTCATCGAGGAACAAATAGCGCGGCTTGCCGTCGAGCACCGGCTCCCACACCTGGCACAGAACGCGGGCAAGCTGCACGCGCTGCTGCTCGCCGCCGGACAGCTCCTGGTAGAAGCGGCCGGCAAAACCGTCGAGGTCGACGCGAGCCAGCGCCAGTTCGGGCAGGCGCTGGTCCTCGCCGGACAGCGCGCCGGAGCGCCCGCCGACCAGGCCCAGCCTGACGATCTCGCGCACGGTGAACGGAAACGACAGCGTCGTCGCCTGCGGCAGCACCGCGCGCACCGTCGCCGCCTCGACCGGCTTCATCGCCGATAGATTGCGGCCGTTGACGGTGACCTCTCCCGAATAGCCAAGATCGCCGGACAGTGCTCGGAGGAAGGTCGTCTTGCCCGAACCGTTGGGGCCGACGATGGCCGCGATTTCGCCGGGCCGCGCCTCGAAATCGACATTGGCGACAATGCCCTTGCCGCCGATCGCCACCGAGACATCCCGCGCTTCGATCATAGGCAAACTTTCACAGGTCGATGACGCCGCGCTTGCGCAGCAGGATCCACAGGAAGAACGGTGCGCCGGCGACCGCGGTGACGATGCCGATCGGCAATTCGGCTGGGGCGACGATGGTGCGGGCGACGGCGTCGGCCAACAGCAGCAGCGCCGCACCAAGCAGCGCCGATGCCGGCAGCAAATAACGGTTATCGGGGCCGATCAGCAGACGCAGCAGATGCGGCACGACGATGCCGACGAAACCGATGCCGCCGCTGACGGCGACCGATGCGCCGACCGCTGCCGAGACGCCGACAATCGCGGTGTATTTCAGCCGCTGCACCGGAATGCCGAGATGGCCGGCCGTGGCCTCGCCGAGCGCCAGCGCGTTGAGGCCGCGCGCCAGGAACGGCATTGCCGCCAGCGCCAGCACGATGACCGGCCCGACCGAGCCGATCTTCTGCCAGGTTGCGCCGCCCAGCGAGCCGAGCTGCCAAAAGGTCAGGTCGCGCAATTGCCGGTCGTCGGCCATGAAGATCAGGATGCCGGTCAGCGCCATGGCAAGCGCCGCCAGCGCGATGCCGGCGAGCAGCATGGTGGCGACCGAGGTCCGGCCTTGCCGTGTCGCGACCTTATAGAGCAGCAATGTCGTCGCCAGCCCGCCGCAGAACGCAGCCAGCGGCAAAGCCATCGTGCCGAGCGCCGAAGTCAGCGGCGCCAGCATGGTCGAGCCAAGCACGATGACGGCGACCGCACCGAGGCTCGATCCGGCCGAAACGCCGATCAGGCCGGGGTCGGCCAGCGGATTGCGGAACAGCCCCTGCATGACGGCACCGGAGACGGCAAGCGATGCGCCGATCAGCACGCCCATAATGATGCGCGGCAGACGGATGTCATGGATGATCAGGTGGTCGCGGGCGCTCAACGCCGCGTCGCCGGGCAACGCGCCGAACAGCCAGTCATGCATGACGCCGATGGCCGAGGCATCGGATGCGCCGGAGGTCAGCGACAACAGCACGGCGATAGCCAGCCCGACGCAGAGCAGCACGACGACGGGGCGGGCGCGCCGCGAACGGTCACCCTCGGCTGCCGTCGCCATGATGCCCGCCGCACCGGCGATCGAATGATCGGCCATCGCGCTCAATCCGTGACCTGGCCGCCATAGAGCGAGACGGCGAGGTCGTGGATGGCGTCGGCCGTGCGCGGGCCGAAGCCGAGCAGATAGCCGCCGTCCATGCGGATCAGCTTGCGGGCGGCACCCGCCGGCGTCGAAGCCACGGCAGGGTTCGAAAACAATTCGTCATCCGCGGTGGCCGGTCCGGCATTGTTCATCATCAGGATCACGTCGGGCCTGGCGGTGATGACTGCCTCGTCCGACAATTGCTTGTAGCCGGCAATGCCGTCGACGGCGTTGATGCCGCCCGAAAGCTTGATGATGCCGTCGGCGGCGGTGTCGCTGCCGGCGGCAAGCAGCTTGCCGCCCTGCATCGACAGCACGAACAGGATGCGCTTGCGATCCTTGATCGAGGCGGTCTGCTTTTCGGCTGCCTTCAGCCTGGCATCGATCTGGACCGCCAGCGCATCGGCCTTGGCCTCGGTGCCGAGCGCCTTGCCGACGATGTGGATCTTTTCGAGAATGCCTTGATTATCATAGCGCTCGGTCACCTCGATGAACGGGATGCTTGATTTCTTCAAGACGTCGACGGCTTCCTTCGGTCCGCTGCCGTGCAGGGCCAATATGCCCGACGGATTGACCGACAGCACACCCTCCGGCGACAGCTGGCGCATGTAGCCGACATCAGGCAGTTCCGCCGCCGCTTGCGGATAGCGGCTGGTCGAATCGCGCGCGACAAGACGATCCTGTTCACCGAGCGCGTAGACGATCTCGGTGATCGAGCCGCCAATAGCCACGATCCTCGAGCGATCGGCGAAAGTCGCGATGCCCTCGGCGGCTTGAGCCGTCATCAGCGCGGCGAAGGCCAGGAAAACAGCGGCCACAGGACCAAGCGCCGACCTGGAGACCGATGCCAGCCTGGAGAAAAGAACCATCGTCGTTTTCCTCAAGCTGCGGTCGGGCTTGGGATACGCGGCAGGTTTTCGGCCAGAAAGCGCCAGTCTTCGCGCTCGCTTTCGCCTTCATGCCGCTTACCGAAGAACTGGATGATCATCTTGCCGTCGGCGCCATAGACTTCGAGCGACGTGACATAGCCGTCCTTGGTCGGCTTGCGCACGGCCCAGACCTCATCGATGTGGTCGGTCCGCAGGTGCAGATGGAAGGTCTCGTCGAGCACGTTGAGCCATGGTCCCATCGGCTTGATCGAGGCGACGGGGCCGGAATGGATCTGGATGCAGCCGCGATTGCCGACAAAGCACATGATCGGCATGGCGCCAGCAGCGGCGTGGTTGAGCATGGCGTTCACCGCATCCTTGTCGACCAGCCAGGCGTAGTCCTGGCCGACCATGCGCACCGCCTGTCGGCGGCTGATCTTCAGTGTCTTCAGCATGCCGAAGAACTGATGCACGTCGGTCAGCTGGCTCCAGCGGTCGCGCAGATCGTCGATGCTCGCCGGGTTGTCCGCAGTCTCGGTCTCGTCGGCCGTGCCCGCTGAAATCGCCACCGTCGGCTCCTGGTTCGGCGATTCCAGCCCGGCCACCAGTTTCTGATAGGCGTAAAGGTTGGAGGCTGGCCTGAGATGCACCTTGTGTACCGCCTCGCCTGCGGTATCGAAGAACTGCAGGCTGCGGCGGATGTCGGCGCCATCGCGCTTTTCCACGGCAAAGCCGTGCGCCCAGACTTTTGGGAAAATGCGCAGGTCGATATTCTCACCGAGCACCATGGCATTGTGATTGCCGGTGACGACCTTGTCGTAGACGCCGATCTTCTCGTGCACCGCGCTTTCGTTGCGGGTCAGCGCCATCACCTCACCGACAGCTTCGAGGCCAGTCAAAAGGTCGTTGACACGCGGCTCGACGCGCACGACGCCGTCGCCGCAATGCGCGGCGACCAGTTCGGCCTCCGAAATACCGAGCTGGGCGGCGAGGTCGCGCTCGCGCATTTTCGGATTGTCTGCCCGTGCCCGCCGGATCTCGTGTGGGGCGGGTTTTACGCGCTGGTCCATTTCTACCACCTACTTGTTGAGGATGAGCTTGCCCTGCCGGGTGATCTTCAGCCGGTACAGCGCACCATGATGCTCGATGCCGATCTCGTGCTCGCCCTGGAACAGCGTGTTGCTGGACAGCGTTCTCACGGCCGATTGGATCCGGTCGAAACGGACGGAATTTTCGTCGGAACGGCGGACGCGATAGCGAAAGTCGCTGGGATTGTGCGTGTTCATTGGTTCGATCCCTTTTCCTGTGCCGGGCATCTGGCTCGGCGCCTGCGTGAAATGCCGATTCCATTCTTGACTCGAATAATCATGTTATCTAGCAGTGCAATACCGGAGTAAATGAGTCAACATTTAAGACGCCGGACGCGATGAAAAATGCCAGCGAGCCCCAAGCCAGCCAGCATCGAACATGGATTCTTGGAGTTGCAGCATGGGGTTGGCGAATTGGGGACGGCTGGCGGGCAGCGGCCTGACACATTGTTCTATGACAAGCAAAATGGCCGCGTTGCTGGCCGGCGCGGCGGCGATCCCGCTGCTCGCAACACCGGCCGGCGCCCAGCAGGCCGCCCAACCGGCAGCCGACCAGCAGCAGACTGACCCGTCTCAACAGCCCGAAAAGGTAAAGCCGGCCCCGGCGGGTACCACACTGCTCGACAAGATCCTGATCCTCAGCCGTACCGGCGAGACGGCGATCGAGTCGCTTGCTTCAGCCAGCCATGTCGACGAGGAACAGCTCGAGCGCCGCATGGCGACGACGCCCAACGAAATGCTGTTCGGTGTGCCGGGTGTCGCCGTCCAGGCCGACGCAAGGCGTGTCAGTTCCAGCATCAACATCCGCGGCCTGCAGGATTTCGGCCGCGTCTCCGTCATCGTCGACGGTGCCCGCCAGAATTTCCAGCGCTCGGATCACGGTACGCAATCGACCTTCTACATCGATCCCGAATTGATCAAATCCGTCGATGTGATCCGCGGCCCGGTCGCCAACACCTATGGCTCCGGGGCGATCGGCGGCGTCGTATTTTTCGACACCAAGGATGCGCAGGATTTCCTCAAGCCGGACGAGACCTGGGCGGTATCCGCAACTGGGCGCTACGAAACCAACGGCAAAGGCTGGACCACCAGCGCCACCGGCGCCTATCGGATCAACGAGAACTGGGACGTGCTCGGCAATATCGTCTACCGCGACTATGACGACTACAAGCATGGCGGCGGCGACACTGTAGCGGGCACCGGCTTCGACGTCTTGAGCGGCCTCCTCAAGACGACCATCCGCCCCAGCGAAAACAGCGAGCTGAAGCTGGGCTGGATCGGCTCGAACGACGGATGGACCGAGACCAGCGGCAGCGCGCCGGTGAACGACGCCGACCTGAAGGCGAATACCTTCACGGCCCGCTACAACATCACCGACGAAGACAAGAGCTGGCTCGACCTCCACATCAACGCGTCCTACAACAAGACCAAGCTCGATCTGACGACCCTTGTGGCGCAAAACCGGTTTGATCCGGTCACCGGTCTGCCCGTGGTTTTGCCGGCGGGTTCGAAATCGACGTTCGACATCGGCACCTCCGGCATCGACATTTGGAACACGTCGAGATTCGAGACCGTTGGAATCGCGCATGAGCTGACCTATGGCGGCGACTGGGTTGGCGACGATGTCGAGACAGGCGGCACGGCGGGCGGCGACAGCTTCTATACGCCCTCGGGCAACAGGAACGTCTCCGGCGCTTACGTTCAGGACAAGCTCACCTGGGACTGGCTCGAGGTCATCGCCGGGCTGCGTTACGACAGCTATAAGCTCGACAGTGATGTCGGCGAAACCTCTGGCGACCGGCTGTCGCCACGCATCACAGTGGGCATTTCGCCCTTCGAAACCGCCAGCCTTTCCGGCCTGCAATTCTACGGCACCTATGCGGAAGGCTACCGTTCTCCGTCGCTGTCGGAGACCCTGATCAGCGGCAATCATCCGGCCGGCGTCAGCTTCCCGTTCCTCCCCAATCCCGATCTCAAGCCTGAAACCGGCAAGACCGTGGAATTCGGCGTCAATTACAGTACCAACGGCGTCATTGAGGCCGACGACGCGCTGCGGCTGAAGGCGGCCTATTTCAACAACAATGTCGACGATTACATCGACGGCGTGACGCTCTCGCCGTTCGACCCGACCAGCGGCTGCCCGTTCGGTCCGGGCATACCGATCTGCTTCCAGTATCAGAATTTCGCCAAGGCCAGGATCCACGGCTTCGAGATGGAGGGCGTCTATGATGCCGCCTGGGGCTTTGCCGGGCTTTCGGCGTCGTTCACCGATGGCCACACGATTTCCTATGAAGGCGAACGGGCAGACCTTGTCACCGTCCCCTCCTCCCAGATCACCGGGCAACTCGGCTTTCGCTTCCTCGAGGACAGGCTGACCATCGGCGGCGAGGTGCAGTACAACGGCAAGCCGCAGGGCAACCCGGTGGCCAAGGACTATACACTGGTCAATGCCTTCGCCAGCTACCAGGCGACCGACAATTTCAAGGTCGATTTCCGCGCCGACAATCTGTTCGACGTCAAATACGCCAACCCGCTGAACGCATCGACGACGAGCGTCGTCTACGAGCCCGGCGTCACCCTGAAGCTGGCGGCGACGATGAGGTTTGGAGGCTGACGACAATGACAGGCATGACGGCATCCCTTCGTCTGTTCGCCGCGGTGCTGGCAATATTGCTTGCGGCGGCTCCGGCATGGACACAGCAGCAAGCACCGGCGCTGATCCTCGAGCTCAATGGCGCGCAGCCTTCCGACAAGGGCTGCCGCCTTACCTTCGTGGTCACCAACAATCTCGGCGCCGGTCTTTCCAAGGCGGCGTTCGAGATCGCGCTGTTCAACGGGGCCGGCGTTGTCGACCGGCTGACGGTACTCGATTTCAAGGAGCTGCCGGCAGGCAAGACCAAGGTGACGCGTTTCGATCTTGCCGGCACGGATTGCGGCAAGGTCAGCCGCGTGTTGATCAACAGCGCCACGGAATGCGCCGGCGCCGAGCCGAATGCCTGCATGCGCGGGCTGAAGACGCAGACCAGGACCGGCATCGCCTTCGGGGTCTGAATTTGGGACTGGAACCCGCATTCGCGCGAAACACCGTGGCGTGGCCACTAGCCGGTTTCCTGCCGCCGGAGCCGGACGATCCGGATTTCGCCATCCCGCGCGGGGCGCTGCTTGTTTCGCCGCGCGACAGGCCGGAAGACACTTACATCGCCGATGCCGACGGCGAATTGCCGACGGTGCCTGCGGAGCCATTGCGGCAGACGCGACAGATGCAGCGGCGCCGCAACTGGACGGTGGCGATCGCCTGCTCTTGCGCATTCCACGTAGCCGTGGCGCTGGCCTTTCTCACGCTGCCGGACGACCGGCCAAGGATCGAAGGTGCCGACCAGCAGGGCGACATGCTGCTCGGCGCCGACCCGCAGCAGGCGGCCGGCGATGTCGCAGACGACCCGGACGTGGCCAACGTAACGATGGTGACCATGCTCGACTCCAAGCCCGTCGAAACGGTCGAGGCGCAGGCGACCGCGGCAGAGGAGACGCTCCAGCCGGTCACCGATGCGGTGGAAGCATCGGACAAAGAAGTGGTCGAGCCGGTCAGCGAGGCGGCCACGGAAACCGCTGCCGTTGCCGACCGGACCGCGCCTGCGCCTGTTCAACCTGTCCAGCCGGCGCGCCAGGCCCCGTCGCCCGACATTCTTGCGACAGACAGGCTGGTGCCCGCCGACGACAATGCGGTGCCGCCGCCAGTCAGTGCGGTCGAAACGGCCGAGCCTGCCGAGACGAGTTCGCCGGCACCAACCGACCCGGCGCCGGCCGAAACGGTTCAGACAGCCGAGACAGTCGGCGCGGCGGAAGAACCGAAGCCGGACAGGCCGGAGCCCAGGCAGCCGAAGAAGGCAACCGCAAAGAACAAGCCGGCCAGGAAGGCCGAACCAAACGAGCCTGAAAAGCCGGCCCTGCGCAGGAAGGCGAGCAAGGCACTTGCGAAAGCCGATTCCAAGAAGAAAAAGACCGGCTCCGGCGGCCGTGACGAAACGGATGTCGCGCGCGGCATGGCCGACGGCAAGAAGGACGGCAAGATCCTGACCGCCAGCAGGGGCGGCAAATCAGGCATCGGCAATGCAGCCGTCACGAACTATCCCGGCAAGATCAGGTCAAAACTGGTGCGGGCCTTCAATTCGACACGCACGCGCGCCACCGGCACAGCTACGGTTGCCTTTACCGTCGGCTCGAACGGCAGCGTCCGGTCGGCCAGGCTGACGGGCAGTTCGGGTGTTGCCGCGCTGGACAAGGCCGCACTCGACGCAGTCCGCCGGGCTTCTCCCTTTCCCCCTATTCCAGACGGAGCCGGTCGCTCGGCCTGGCAGTTCGAAGTGCCGCTCGGTATCAGATAGCGACCGTCCCCATGCCGGCACCAAAGTTGGCGCCGCCCTGCCCGCGATACGCGAGCCCTGGCGAACCTACGCAGCGGCCAGCAGGCTGGCATTGCCGCCCGCCGCCGTGGTGTCGACGCAGACGGCGCGCTCGTGGGCGTAGGCGGCCGGATAATAGACTTCGCTGATCAGCGGCACGATCGGGCCGGCGCGCTCGGCGATGACCTTGCGCACGATGCGCGCGGCCTCGGGCGTGCCGGAAAAGGCCACGACATCGACCCGCAGCGAGCGCGCTTCGACCGGGTCCGGCCGGCCGTCGATCGCCGCCAGCGGCAGGCCCTTGCCGGTCAATGATGAAAGTGCCGCCGGCGCGCCGGGTGCGACGGCGAGCACGGCATTGCCGGCGGCCAGCGCCTGGATCGTCTGCGCAAGCAGCGTATCCGCGTCGGGACCCAGACACAGCACGCGCCCGCGCGGCGACAGCGACAGCGTGTTGGCCTCGCCGGTCGGCCCGGGCAGGTCGACCTGGCCGAAATCGATGCCGGCGGCAGTGCCGATAGCCGCGGCACCCTTGCCGCGCAGATGTTTCCTCAGGATGGCGACGCGATCCGGCCGCGTCGACCAGCCGCCAAAGGCCGGGTCCGGCAGATTGTCGGCGAGCTCGGTCGCCGTCACCTTGCGGCCTTCGGCAAGATGGGTGCCGGCTTCCGGCCCCTTGCGGAAGCGCCGGAGATAATGTGGCCCGCCGGCCTTCGGCCCGGTGCCGGAAAGGCCCTCGCCGCCGAACGGCTGCGCGCCGACGACGGCGCCGATCTGGTTGCGGTTGACGTAGATGTTGCCGGCATGGATGCCATCGACGAAATGCTGGGCGCGGCCTTCGATGCGGGTGTGCAGGCCAAAGGTCAGGCCATAGCTTTTGCGGTTGATCGCAGCGATCACCGCATCGATCTCGTCGGCATCGAAGGTGGCGACATGCAGCACCGGCCCGAACACCTCGCGCTCCAACTCCTCGATGCCCTTGACCCGAAAGACGTGCGGCGCAACGAAGCGGCCGTCCTTCGGCGCTTCGACCTTGGCGATCAGCCGGCCCTGCAGGCCCATTTTGGTGCAATAGTCACGGATCGACGCTTGCGCCTCGTCATCGATGACCGGGCCGACATCGGTCGATATCCGCCACGGGTCGCCGAGGCTGAGCGCTTCCATCGCGCCTTTCAGCATCTCAAGCATCTTCTTCTCGACGTCCTTCTGCACGTAGAGAATGCGCAATGCCGAGCAGCGCTGGCCGGCGCTCTGGAAGGCGGAGGCGAGGATGTCGCGCACCGCCTGTTCGGGAAGTGCTGTGGAATCGACGATCATGGCGTTCAGGCCGCCGGTCTCGGCAATCAGCATGGCGTCGGGCACGGCGGTCTCGGCGAGCTGCTTTTCGATCAGCTTGGCGACCTCGGTCGAGCCGGTGAAGCAGACGCCGGCAATGCGCGGATCGGCGGTCAGCGGGCCGCCGACCGAGGGGCCGTCGCCGGGCAGAAGCTGGATGACGTCTTCCGGCACGCCGGCCTCGCGCAGCAGCTGGACGGCGCGGAAGGCGATCAGCGGCGTCTGTTCGGCCGGCTTGGCAATCACCGAATTGCCGGTGACGAGCGCCGCCGCAATCTGGCCGGTGAAGATGGCCAGCGGAAAGTTCCACGGCGAGATGCAGGCGATGGCGCCGCGCGCCTCGGTGCCCGCCTCGGCATTGGCGGCCTCGGCCGCATAGTAGCGCAGGAAATCGACCGCCTCGCGCACCTCGGCAACGCCGTCGGCGAGCGACTTGCCGGCTTCGCGGGCGGCGAGCGCAAAGAACTCGACGGCGTTCGCCTCGTAGAGATCGGCCGCCCGGTTGAGGATGGCAGCGCGCTCGGCGACCGGGCGTCTTGCCCATGCCGGTTGTGCCTCCACCGCTATGCGTACCGCGGTCTCGACCTGCTTGGCGCCGGCCTCGCTCACCGTGCCGACCACTTCGGAAGGTTTTGCCGGATTGACCACCGGACGCTGCTTGCCATAGCCGGCAGCGCGGCTGACCGGCTTGGCGTGCCAGCGGTCCGGCCCGGCGAACTCGGCCCTGGCCTTGTCGATCGCCGCCAGCGTCGGCGTGTCGGTGATATCGAAGCCCTTGGAATTGCGCCGGCCGGGGCCAAAGATCGCCGACGGCGGCACGATCGCCGGATTGGCGGCGGGGCCTTGTTTCTCCACCGTTTCGAGCGGGTCGCGGGCAATGTCCTCGGGCTCGACTTCCTCGTCGGTGAGCTGGTGGACGAAAGAGGAATTGGCGCCGTTTTCGAGCAGCCGGCGGACCAGATAGGCGAGCAGGTCGGAATGCGCGCCGACCGGCGCATAGATGCGGCAGCGCGTGCCTTCGGCCCGCCGCACCGTCTCATGCAGCGCCTCGCCCATGCCATGCAGCCGCTGGAACTCGAATGTATCGCGCTCCGTCGTCATCGACAGAATCGCGGCGACGGTGTGGGCGTTGTGGGTGGCGAATTGCGGGTAGATGCGGTCGGTCATCGACAAAAGCTTCTTCGCGCAGGCCAGGTAGGAGACGTCGGTATTGGCCTTGCGGGTAAAAACCGGATAGCCGTCGAGCCCGAGCGTCTGCGCCCGCTTGATCTCGGTATCCCAATAAGCGCCCTTGACCAGCCGCACCATGATGCTGCGGTCGTATTTCCTCGCCAGCTCGTAGAGCCAGTCGATGACGAAGGCGGCGCGCGGGCCATAGGCCTGGACGACGACGCCAAAGCCGTTCCAGCCGGCAAGCTCCGGTTCGGCCAGCACCCGCTCGATGACGTCGAGCGACAAATCGAGGCGGTCGGCTTCCTCGGCGTCGATGTTGAGGCCCATGCGCGAATGGCGCGCCGCCAGCGCCAGCGACAGCAGCCGCTCGGCCATGACGGGCAGCATCTTTTCCTTCTGCGTCACTTCATAGCGCGGATGCAGCGCCGACAGTTTTACCGAAATGCCGTGGTTCTGGCGGATGTCGGGGCCGTTGGCGCCGGCATCGAGCGAAGAGATGGCATCGGCATATGCCTTGAGGTAGCGCAGCGCGTCGGCCTCGGTGCGGGCCGCCTCGCCCAGCATGTCGAAAGAATAGAGATAGCCCTTCTGCGTCATCGGCCGGCCGCGCCTGACCGCCTCGGCAATGGTGCGGCCGAGCACGAACTGCTCGCCCATCTCGCGCATCGCCGCCGCGACCGCCTTGCGGATGACCGGCTCGCCGAGCCGGCGCACCATGGCGCGCAGCGTGCCTTCGATGCCGCCCTCGCCTTCGTCGAGCACCCGGCCGGTCAGCATCAGCGCCCAGGTCGACGCATTGATGAAGATCGAGCTCGAGCCGCCCGAATGCGCCGACCAGTCGTGCGGCGCGATCTTGTCGGCGATGAGGTCGTCCATCGTCTCGGCGTCGGGCACGCGCAGCAGCGCCTCGGCCAGGCACATCAGCGCCACGCCCTCCTTGGTCGAGAGGCCATAGGCGGACAGGAAGACCTCCATCAGCCGCGGATCGGACGAGCCGCGCACCGCGCGCACCAGATCGGCGGCACGGGCCGAAATCGCGTTGCGGTCTTGCGCGGACAGCCCAGCCGCCTCGGCCAGCCGCTTCACGGCCTGGTCTTCGTCGGGCAAATAATTGGCGCGGATCTGCTGGCGGATGGTGTCGAGCGCTGGCATGGCGGTCCTGTAGAGCGAGCATAAGGGAGCAGGCCGGCGGTCACCGGACCGAATGGCGCAAACTAACATAAGTAGGGATTTCGGTCGGTCCAAAGAAATCGACAGGACAGGTCAATTGATCTACTGTTTGGCCAGTTCATCTCCGATTTGCCTGGAAATCTGATGACTGAAGACCAATTGGACCGCATCGACAGGAACATCCTGTCGGCTCTGGGCAGCAATGGCCGGCTTTCCATGTCGGAACTGGCGGCAAAAGTCGGCCTGTCGAAGACGCCGGTGCAGGCGCGAGTCAAACGGCTGGAGAAGGACGGCTTCATCAGGGGCTACCAGGCGATCATCGACCGTGAGCGCATGGGCGAAGGCCATGTCGCCTTCGTCCAGGTGAAACTGTCCGACACCCGCTCGGCCGCGCTCGACGCCTTCCACCGCGCCGTGCAGGCGGTGCCGGAGATCGAGCAGTGCCACATGATGGCATCGAGCTTCGACTATCTGCTGAAGGTCCGCACCACCGACATCGCCGCCTACCGCCGCGTGCTTGGCGAGCGCATCTCCGCCCTGCCGCACGTCGCCCAGACCTCGACGTTTGTCGCGATGGAGACGGTGAAGGATCGGTAGGAAACGCCGGCGGGACAGCGCCCCCCCTCTGTCCTGCCGGACATCTCCCCCTCCAGGGGGGAGATCGGTTGTCACTGCCGCTTTCGCCAATCTCTAAACGTCGCAGGAGTGAACGGCGCACCGAAGCTGCCAATCTCCCACTAGAGGGGGAGATGTCCGGCAGGACAGAGGGGGGCGCGAAGGATCGCTACCCCGCCACCCTCACTCCGCCAGCGTCTTCAGGAACGCCACCAGCGCCGCGCGTTCGCGATCCGAAAGCTGCAGCGGGTGGACCTCTGACACACCCTCGACACTTGCCGGCGCCTTCGAATAATGCGCCACCACCTCGTCCAGCGAGGAAAACTGCCCGGCATGCATGTAGGGCGGCCGGGCGGCCGCACCACGCAGCGACGGCGTCTTATACGCGCGAACGAGTTCCGGCCCGGCCTTGACCATGAAACGCAACTCGCGGCAGGCGGCGGCATCGCCGTCGCGAAAGGCGCCGAAACAGTTGAACGGATCGGCCTCGACCTGCGCCACCGCGTCGACGCGGCCGCGATCCGGCGGCAGACCCGCGACCGGCGGCACGCCGGTGTTGTGGAAGCTGCCGTCGGTAAAACGCGGGCCGTTGTGGCACGTCACGCAATTGGCCTTGCCGATGAACAGCCTCAGTCCGAGGATTTCCTCCGGCGAAAAGGCGGCGTCGCCTTTCGGCTTGGCGCCGGCCACCAAATCAATGGCAAAGCGGTCGAAGCGCGTCTGCGGCGGCGCGATCGAGCGCTCGAAGGCGGCGATCGCCTTGCCGATATTGGCAAAGACGCGATTGACCTCCTCGGCTTGCGCCCCCGGCATGGCGTTCCAGGCCGCCCTCTCGGCATCGGTGCCGAGCGGGCTGGCATTGGCCGGCACGCCCGAAAGGTCCGGCAGCGGCCCGAAGATGCGCTCGTAGCGCTCGCCGAAGCGGGCCTTGATGTAATGCGTGAAGGCGGCGCGGTTGCCGGCCTGCTCCAGCGGATTTTCGAGCGGTGTCAGCGCTTGCGCCCACAGGCTGTCGCGCCGCCCGTCCCAGAAGAACCAGGGATCATGCGCGACGCCGGCCAGCGGCATGGTCCGCCGGTTGGTGCGGCCGACGCCGACCGCTTGCGGCAGGTCGTCCTGGAATTGGCGGTCGATCTTGTGGCAGGTCGAGCAGGATACCGTGCCGCCGCCGCTCATCCCGGTGTCGAAGAACAGCGTCGAGCCGAGTGCCGCGGCGGCCGGCACGTCGGCAAAGCGATTCGTCGTGTCGGGCTTCAGCGGCGGCAGCCTCGACAGCGCCAGCGAGGCAATGGTCTGCTTTTCGGCATCGGAAAACTCTGGTCTGCCGCAGCCGGCAAGCACGGCCACCATCAGCAACGCGAGAAGACTGGAAAACCGGCTCATCAGTGGCTCACAGCACCACATTGAAGACGACAGTGTCCGAACCGGCCGCAGCGGAAATGGCAAAATGCAATTGCCACCACCCGCTCATCGTGAATTTGACCCCGTCGATGCGATAGCGCCCCGCGCCGAGGTAATCGGTCGCCTGCGGGCTGGTCGGCAGACCGTGCTTGTGCTGCGGCATGCCGCCGGAAATCGTTATCGCAGCACCTTCCACCGGCGCACCCTCGACGGTTTTGAGCGTGAGCAGCCAGGATTCCAGTTCGCCCTGCCGGATGACGCCTTTCTCGGGCTCGAAAGTCGCCGCGAACAGCTTGTTCGCCGTCGTCTTGGAACGGCCGACATCCGAGCTTGGTTGCGGCGCACGCGGCGCCGTCAGATAGACGATTGCCAGCACGCCGGCGAGCAAGGCAGCCAGGCCGAGGCCTCCAAGAAGATAACGCCATAACGATGCCAAACCCATTCCTGTTCTGCGGATAACGTTTCGCTGGGCAGATCGCGTCCCACGCCCCTGTGGGAAATCGCGCCCAGTGCAAGAATCCGCCGTCGCCAAGCATGGCGCTGCCGGCAGCAAAAAGCTACAGCACCGCAATTGCACGGATGGAGGAGTACTTCATGGCAGGAAACGGCATCGCCTCGATCGGCGAGTGCATGCTCGAGCTTTCGGGCCAGGCCGGGCCGAACTGGCGCATGGGCTTTGCCGGCGACACGTTCAACACTTTATGGGCGCTGCATGCCTTGAGCGGCGAGCGGCCGGCGACCTATGTGTCGGCCTTCGGCGACGACCCGTTCTCACGCGACCAGATCAAGTTCCTGGCCGAGAACGGCATCGGCATCGGCGCCAGCCCGGTGATAGCGGGCGCCCGCCCCGGCCTCTATGCGATCACGCTGACCGGCGCCGAACGTTCTTTCACCTATTGGCGGGCCGATGCGGCCGCAAGGCAGTTGGCTTCGGACCCAGCCGCTTTGCAGAAAAGCCTTGAAAACCAGGCGCTTGTTTATTTTTCCGGAATCACTTTGGCAATCCTCGACGACGACGCACGCACGGTGCTGCTGATGGCCGTGGCCAAGGCGCGCGCGGCCGGCTCGCTGATTGCCTTCGACCCCAATTACCGGCCGCGGCTATGGCGCCAAAGCGAGGAAGCGCAGGCCGAGATCCTCGAGGCGCTCGCCGTCGCCGACATCGCGCTCCCGACCTTTCCCGACGAGCAGATGCTGTTTGGTGATACGACACCGCAGAAAACAGCTGAACGGCTGCGAAAGCTGGTCGGCGAAGTCGTCGTCAAGAACGGCGAGGAACCGGCGCTGATCGCGCAAAACGGAACCTTGCAATCGGTGCCGGCGGTACACGTCGCCACCCCGGTCGACACCACCGGCGCCGGCGACTCCTTCAACGGCGCCTATCTCGCCGCTCGCCTTGCCAGCCATTCCCCGGCAGAGGCGGTGCTGCGCGCCCATCGCGTCGCCGCCGCCGTCGTGCAGATGCGCGGCGCCCTGGCGCCGTTCGAGACGCTCAAGGCTGCGTTCGAGGCAACTGCTATCTGACCTTGATGACGACCTTGCCCTTGGCGCGTCCTGTTTCGACATAGGCCAGGGCGTCATTGGTCGCTTCGAATGGAAAGACCCGATCCACAACCGGGCGGATCGCGCCGGCGTCGATGAGAGCGGTGATTTTGCTCAGCTGATCGCCCTGCGCCCACATGAAAAGGAACGAAAACTGCACGCCACGGCGCCTGGCTTTGGCCCGAATTCCGCGACTCAGGAAGCGCAGCACCAGCCTCAGCATCAAGTTCAGTCCCTTTTCCCTGGCAAATTCGGGATCCGGTGGACCGGAGATGGAGATGAGCTTGCCACCCGGTTTCAGCACGCTCAGGGATTCTTCCAGTGTCTTGGCGTCCTGGCTGTTCAAGACGACATCGTAGCCCGACAGAACTTTCCCGAAGTCGTCTTTCCTGTAGTCGACGACGACATCGGCGCCGAGACTTTTGACCAGATCGGCACTCGCCGCGCTCGCGGTTGTCGCAACGGTCGCGCCGAGGTGCTTGGCTAACTGAATAGCAAATGTCCCGACGCCGCCGGAACCAGCCTGAATGAAGACCTTCTGTCCCTTCTTCAGGTTTGCCCGTTCGATGAGCGTCTGCCAGGCGGTGAGACCGACCAGGGGAATCGACGCCGCCTCTTCCATACTGAGATTCTCGGGCTTCAAGGCTACGTCGGCCTCATTCACGGCAATGAATTCGGCGAATGTCCCAATCCGGCCATCGCGCGGCCGCGCATAGACCTCGTCGCCGGCCTTGAACTTGCTGACTTTCGATCCCACGCGGATAACCTTCCCAGCCACGTCGTGGCCCAGGATGAAGGGCCGGCGGTAGGGCAAGATGAGCTTGAATTCTCCGGTTTTGACCTTGGAATCGAGCAAGTTCACCCCTGCGGCATGGACCTCGACCAAGACATCGCTTTCCTGGAGCTCCGGCTCCGGCATTTCGGCCAGCCGCAGGGTGCCCTTTTTATTATACTTATCGACAACGAATGCCTTCATGGCAGTTACTTTCTAAGAATGTCTGTTGCTGTTCGGGGACGAAACAAGCCGAACGTTTTCAGCTGCATGGCCGCCCTGCGGCAAGGCCTCAGCCTCGAGGAAGGACAGCGCCTTCGGAACAAAATCGGCGTAGTTCTGAAATATCCCGCCATGCCCGGCATCCGGATAGATGACCAGATGCGCCCCCGGGATACGCCCGGCGAGATCCTCTGCCTCGCCGTTATTCAGACCGGCAGTCGGAACTGCTTGCGCAGGCTCTTGTCGAAAATCCCCGCGGGGGCAAAGCGGCGCAGCAGGCTGACCTGGCGCGCTGCCTTGCCAGCGGTATAGCGCCGCCGCGGACGGGCATCGGTCGCTGCCTTGACAACCACATCCGCCACCACTTCCGGCCGATCGGCCTTGGGCATCACATCGCCCAGCAGCGCCTTGAGCCCGGCTCGAGCCCGATCGTATTCCTTCAACAGCGAATCCGGCTCGATGCCGTTCTGGTCGAAGACGGTGCGGACGAATGCCGGCTCGATGACGGAAACGCGGACGTTGAAGGCGCGCACCTCGTGGTCGAGCGATTCCGAATAGCCTTCGAGCGCGTGCTTGACCGCCGAGTAATGAGCTGAGTATGGCGCGGGTACCAGTCCCAGAATCGAGCCGATATTGATGATGCGCCCGTCGCCGCGCCGCCGCATCGACGGCAACACCGCATTGGTCATCCGCATGACGCCGAACAGATTGACGTCGAATAGGGCTTGTACCTGTGCGACCGAGGATTCCTCGGCGCCTCCTAGCAGACCGACACCGGCATTGTTGACCAGGAGATCGATCCGGCCGGTCTGCGCGAGCACGTTGGCAACGAGCGCATTGACGGCCGCATCATCGGTCACGTCGCATGCCAGCATGGTCACTCCGCCCGGACCATTACTGGTCTTGCGGCGACTTGTCCCGAAGACAGTGAAACCCGCCCGCGCCAAGGCCTCGGCGCTGGCGCGGCCGATGCCCGAGGAGGCTCCGGTCACGATTGCGGTCTTTTCAGAATTCCCATTCATTTTTGATGTTCCAGGTTCGAGAGGTCTAGCTTATTTCCACGAATTGAATTATGGTCGTAATATCAGGTTATGAGCATAATGCAATAGCAGGACAGGAAAGAAAGACCATGCGCTACGAAAAGGGCCGAAAAGACGCGTCACGCAGCCGGATCATGGAGGTCGCCGCCGAACGTTTTCGATCTGACGGCATCGCGGCGTCCGGGCTGGCAACCATCATGAGCGACGCCGGGCTGACGAACGGCGCCTTCTATCCGCACTTCCAGTCGAAGGCGGAGCTCGTCCGTGAAAGCGTGGCGGCGGCCTTGGACGCGCAGTCGCATCAAGTGCAGGAAGCGTTGGACGCCGGCGGCCCGGAAATGGCCATAGAGGCATATCTGTCGGCCGAGCACCGGGACAATCCTGGAAAGGGCTGTGCTTCGGCCGCGTTGTTGCCGGAAATCGCGCGGCAGCCGCCTGAAACGCGAGCCCTCTATGCCGAGCGCGCTCAATCCCTGGTGCGCCAGATAGCTGAAGCTCTGCCGCAGACGAACGATCCCGAGGGCGCTGCGTTGGGCATGTTTGCAACGCTCATCGGCGCGCTTCAACTCGCGCGCGCCGTGGAAGGGACGGAATTGTCGGATCGTATCCTTGCGGCGGGAGCAGTTGCCGCAAAGGCGCTGATCCGGCCGGTTCAAGACGAGGTGGCCCCCTGAGGGCAGCCCGGATTATTCGGCCGGCTCGAATCTACCTTGCACCAAGACTGTCTCCACCGGCCCAAGCGGATTGATGATCCGGCTCTCCAGGACTTCGATAAGTTTGCGTCCAACACCCGCCATATCCACGGAATGAACTCCGATCTTTGCCGGCAGGAAGCGTGCCAGCCGCGTGCTGTCACGGGTGACGATGTGGACGTCGCGGCCTGGTGTAAGACCCCGCTTGCCGAGAGCGTGCAACGCTCCCAGAAGGCCCAGTTCGTTGGCGCACGCCAAGCCCGTTGGCGGATCTGATGACGCCAGCAAGCGATCGAACCAGCCTGCGCTCGATTCCATGGTGAACATGCCATGACCGATCAACGATTGGTCGATCGGAATACCAGCCTCGGCCATTGCCCTTCCATACCCGGAAAGACGCATGGCACTCGCCTGGTCCTCCGGAACGAGAAGTTGCAGCGCAATGCGTCGACAGCCCTTATCCATGAGCCGCCGGGTCGCCTCGTAGGCAATCTGTTCATTGTCGACATCGACATAAGGATACGCGATATCCATGTCGGTTCTTCCAAACGCGACGAACGGCATGCGTTTATCCAGCAGCAGCTTGACGCGCGGATCAGCCGACACCAGGCGCGTGATGACCAGGCCGTCTGCGCTGCGCGCCTGAAGCTGCCGCTGCACACTCTCAACGGGATCGTCGTCGGGAGTGGTGGAATAGATGGACAGACTATAACCGGCTTGCCGCGCCGCCAGCGTCATGCCTTCGATTAAAGGAAGCTTCAACAGATCGGACAGATGGTCTCGTGTTTCCATCGGGAGTACGGCCGTCAGCGTCTGCGTTCGACCGGTTTTGAGCGCGCGACCATGATGATTTGGTAAGTAGCCGACCCGCTTAGCCGCCTCCTTGACGCGGGCTATGGTCGAGGGCTGCACTTCCGGTCCATCTTTCAGAGCGCGGGAAACCGTGGTCACCGACAGGGAAAGTTCCGCGGCGATCTGCTTTAGATTGGCCATTGTTCGCCCGACTTCATTTGCGAAAGCGCCGGCTGATTTGCTGACCGCCATAACGTTACCGAATTCGACATCCCGGTCAATCGAAACTCCCGTAGGAAGCAGCTTGACTCCAGCGCATTGAGATGCAATCGTAACGTTACGATTACAAAATAATGGCTCTTTTGAGCGATGTTTGATAAAGTTGGGGAGGAGAACCTATGTCCTGGCTACGCATTTCCTTAACAGCATTCGCAATCTCAGCTGCCCTGCCCGTTCATGCGCAAACAGTCACCATCACGACCGCAGGTGGGGATTATGGTAACGCCATGAAGGAAGCCATGTGGGGCCCTGCTGCAAAAGAGCTTGGCTATGATGTCCGCGAGGAGACCCTAAGCGACGGCCTGGCCGCCTTGAAGATGCAGGTCACCTCGGGTGCGGTCACGACCGACGTCATTCACCTGGGCTCACCGGAAGGTGCCCAGGCCGCCGCACAATCGCTGCTGGAGCCACTCGACTACAAGATCATCGATCCGAAATCCGTCCCGGAGGGTGCGAAGTCCGACTACTGCTATCCGTTTGACTCCTATGGCACCGTCATGTCGTGGAACACCAAGACCTATGGCGAGAACCCGCCGAAGACATGGGCGGAATTCTGGGATGTTGCCAAATTTTCTGGCCGTCGCGCGTTGCGCGCCAATGCGCAAGACTCGATCGAGATCGCGCTGCTCTCCGATGGCGTGGCACCGGCGGACGTCTATTCCGTGCTCAGCACGCCGGAAGGGCTAGAGCGCGCCATCAAGCGGCTTGAAGCGATCAAACCAGATGTCGCCGTGTGGTGGACCTCGGGCGCTCAGTCCGCGCAGTTGCTGAAAGACGGTGAAGCGGATTTGGTCATTACCTGGAACGGACGCGCCCAGACCGTGAAAGCAGATGGCGGCGCGGCTGACTACACGTTCAAGGGTTCGGTCATCGGCACGGACTGCCTTGGGGTGCCGAAGGGAGCGCCGAACAAGGAAGCCGCGATGAAGCTCATCGCAGCGATGACGCAGCCCGCGCGGGTTGCGAAGCTGACCGATTTCATTGCCTACGGCCCAGTCAATCCTGCGGCATATGAGGGTGGCCTTATTCCCGAGGACCGTCTGAAGACCCTTGCGACCGCGCCTGAAAATGCTGGCACTTCGGTGTTTTCCAATTCAGAATGGTGGGTCAAGAATGGCGAGGCTGCCCAAAGAGCCTTCGATGAAATGATGGCCCGCTGACTCTCAGCTCTAACGCATGTCGCGCAAAAATGTGCAGCGCGCGACAACGACATGCATGAAAACAAGAACCTAAAGCGCGTCGCGTGAAGCCAGTCGAACGCGACGCGCTTCAAGGCTGGAGCACATGATGAAGTCGCTCGCGATCACCATCGAAAGCGTGCACAAGGCTTATGGGTCCTACGTCGCACTGGATGATGTTTCGCTCGACATCCAGGCTGGCGAATTCCTCACGCTGCTAGGGCCATCGGGATCGGGCAAGACCACGTTACTCATGGCTCTGGCCGGTTTTGTCCGGCCGGATTCCGGTAAACTTTTCTTGGGCGATCGAGACATCACCCGCCTGCCGCCCAACAAACGAGACATCGGCATAGTATTCCAGAATTACGCCTTGTTTCCCCACATGAATGTCATGGCGAACGTCGCGTATCCGCTGGTGCTGCGCAAGGTACCGAGAGCGGAGGCGCGTCAGCGGGCGCTTGATACCTTGGCCCGCGTGAAGCTGGATGGTCTGGCGGAGCGCAATATTGCCGCACTATCCGGCGGCCAACGTCAACGGGTGGCATTGGCGCGGGCTATCGTCTTCGAACCGCGCGTGATGTTGATGGACGAGCCGCTGTCGGCGCTCGACAAGAACCTGCGCGAGAGCATGCAGTATGAGATCCGGCGTCTGCATGATCATCTACGGATCACCACAATCTATGTAACCCACGACCAGCGCGAAGCGCTGATTATGTCTGACCGGATTGCGGTGATGAATTCTGGCCGCATCCAGCAGATAGATACGCCGCAGCGGATTTATGATCGTCCATCGACCCGCTTCGTCGCGGAGTTCATGGGCGAGGCCAACATTGTGGCCCCGGGCTCAGCGCGCAGAATCGACGGCGCCGAAGCATCACGCGAAACTCTGATGATCCGCGCCGAAAGCTTCCATCTTGATGCGAAGCTCGTCGGGGGAGACGGAGTGGCTCTCGAAGGAATACTGCGCGCCAAAGCGTTCCGCGGCGAGAACTGGCTTTTGACGCTGGCGCTTGACGGCGGGCAAGAGGTTCTTGTCTGCATTCCGGCAGCGCTGGCCGGCGGCTGCGCCGAGCTTGCCGCCGGTCAGCGGATGACCGCATATGCACCAGCAGCGAAGGTTCACGCGATACCGGGAGCGATGGCGTGATCGTCGTCCGGGACCCGGCGCTCGCGGCGGATGCGCGGCGCGAGCGGCGGTTTTTTCTTTCACTTTCGCTCCCGGCGCTGTTCATCGTTGGACTGGCGGCGATACTGCCCATCCTTTGGATCATCCGGCAATCCTTCCTGACCACCGGGGGTGAGTACACCGTCGGCAACTACGAGAAGGTCCTTTCGATCGGACTGACGTGGTCGGCGCTCGTCACGACCCTCGAACTGTCCTTGGGTACGCTGGCGGGCTGCATTCTCCTCGGCACTCCTCTGGCGCTGGCGCTGGCCAGCGTCAGACCAAGGCTGGCCAACGTGCTCATGGCGTTCGTCATGCTGCCGCTGTGGACCTCTATTCTGGTGCGTACCTATGGTTGGCTCGTGCTCTTGCGGCGCGACGGCCTGATCAACGCGGCTTTGACCGGTTCAGGCCTGACGGCGGAGCCATTGCCGCTGGTCTACAACTTCACGGGAACGCTCATCGGCATGGTGCACTACATGCTGCCACTTTTTCTGCTGCCTGTTTATGCTGCGATGCGCGATATCGACCCAAATCTCATTCGCGCGGCTGCGAGCATGGGAGCCACTCTCAGGCAGGTCATCCGCACAGTCATTATGCCGCTTTCGGCGGGCGGCATCTTCTCGGGTTCGATCATCGTCCTCATCTACGCCATAGGTTTTTTCATCACGCCGGCGGTGCTTGGCGGCGGCAAGGTAAATCCGCTCTCTACCCGGATCGAGCGTACACTATCGACCTTTCAGGACTGGGGGTCGGCAAGCGTCCTGGGCATTCTGCTCCTCGTTCTTATGGCGCTGATCGGTGTGATGTTGCTGGCGGCACGCCGTCTGGTGGCCCAGAACGCCGTGGAAGCCTCCCATGCTTGAAGCCTATCCGCAAAACAGGCTCGCCCGCATTTTGCTCTGGAGCTTTGCCGCTCTTGTCATGGCATTTCTGATGCTGCCGACGCTCGTGGTGGTGCCGCTTTCCTTTTCGGCGTCGAATCTCCTCGAGTTTCCGCCGCACGCCTACTCGTTGCGCTGGTACGAGAACTTCTTCGGCTCGGCAACGTGGATGGCCGCGCTCAGAACGAGTTTGATCCTTGGGACGTTGACGGCGTTGATCGCGGTGCCTTTCGCGCTGCTCGCCTGCATTTCAATGAATCGGCTGGGCGGAAAGACCGCTGCGGCCATCCAGAGCGTCCTGCTGACCCCCTCGATCACCCCAGGTATCCTGCTTGCGATCGGTCTCTTCTTTGTGTTGGCCGCACAACATCTGATCGGAACGCTATTCGGTGTGCTGGTCGGACATGTGGTGCTGGCCGTTCCGGTCGCCTGCATTGTGTTGCTACCCGCTCTCGCCCGCTTTGACTGGAACCAGGTTCAGGCGGCGCGCAGCCTCGGTGCAAACTGGGCCAGGTCCATTGGCGGAATCATCGTTCCGCAACTTCGGATCAGCTTGCTGTCGGCGACATTGATGGCGTTCCTGACTTCGCTCGACGAGTCTGTGATTTCGATCTTCATCGCAAGTGGTCGCAACAGCACGATTCCGAAGCTTATGTTCCTGTCGCTGCGCGATCAGATCGATCCGACCATTGCGGCGATCTCGACATTGTGGACCGTCATCGTCGTGGCCGTGGTCCTGATTGTGACCCTTCGCCAAAAATCCTGACCGAGACTGGAAACATGCCCACCAATTACCATGCAGCCGACGATCTGACGGATCATTCGACGGACATCCCTCAGGTAGGGTTGGCCATCATCACAGGGTCGGCAAACTGGGGGCTTGCCTTCCCGGAAGATGTCGAATTCGATGGTGTGCGCACCTTGCGGCGCGACATGAGTTTTGAAACACCTTTCGGTCGCACCGACAACTGGAAGCTGCTCGAGTTCGATGCGTCGATCACAGCGGAAGGGAGAGCAAAACGCGCGCTGTGCATGTATTCGCACGGCAATCCCCGCGACCGTATCGACCATTCCTGCCATCGCCGCGCGTTCTGGGTATTGATGCGGGCGGGTGTACGGCAAGTTCTCGCCTGCTCGACTGTAGGCGCCGTCAACAAGGCGATCCAGCCGGGCGACATGATGGTGACCGCCGATATCATTGAACTGACGCAGACCCCGTTTTCACTGCTTCCTGACCGTCAGAGCTTTGACTGTTCGGGCAAGCAAATCGTGTGTCCAAGATGTGCGGCGGTTCTGGTCGAAACGGCCCGCCGTCATTGGCCAGCCGAATGCCGCGTTTATGGCATCGAACAGCAGTTGGTGGCTGCCCATTGTTATGGGCCCCGGCTGACAACGCCTGCCGAAGCCTTGGCATATCGGGGCATGGGGGCGGATGTACTCAACCATTCCATCGCCCCTGAGGCGACCTTGTCGCGCGAGATCGGCGCGTGTTTCGTGCCTTGCGCGTTCGTGACGGCGGGCTTCAACGACTATATGGATCGCAATCGCCAGAAATTGCTGCAGGAGGACGTGCTGCCCAGTCTCTCCATGACAGCCTCGCGGGTCGCGCTGGAGACCGCCGCGCGACTTCCCGCTGATCCGGAATGCTCCTGTCACGGCTTGAAGTCGCCTCAGCCGAAAGAACGCTCCAGCCGGTTCTGAGACGACCTTGGTGCGCCGGATAGCTGAAGCTCTGCCACCGACCAAGAATCCCGAGGGCGCTGCATTGTGCGTGTTTGCGACGTTCGAAACGCTGAGGGCGGCGTTTGAGGATTACGGTCAAAACTCAATCAGACTGGCTGCCGCCAATGGCCCAGATGGGCGGAACTTGCCGTTTGAATTAGTCGGCGGGAATGAGCACAGAGCGCCATTTGCTGACAATCATGGCGCTTCACCATTGCGGTCGTTCTCGCTACGACCTGATGCGGACCCGAAGCGGATGGTCGTTTGATCCGGTTAAACTCAACGCGCCACCCTACCACGTGCGCCATCTCGAGACGTTCGCGAAAACCTCCACGTCGGTCGCGACTCGACCATGGAGCGGAAGTACAGGCGAAGTACTGTTTCGTTCGAGATGGCCTGGTTCAATCTCCAGCATCCTCCTCCTGCCATACTGGCCGGAGCGAGTGCCGGCCGCGAGCGAGTGGCCTTTGAGCGTAGCTCAGAGCGTCTTGCTCATCATCAGGATCGGAACCGGAGCGCCGCCACGGTCATCGACGAATTTCTCGGCGGGTTGGTAGCCGCAGGCTCGATAGAGCGGCTCTCCTGCCATCGTGGCTGCCAGATCGGCACGGCGGAAGCCCTCAGCCTTAGCGGCACGTTCACACAGCGAAAGGATAAGGCGGCCGACGCCTCGCCGGACAAAGTCCGGATGCGTATACATGGCTCTGATACGCGCCGCGTCCGTGGCTGGATCAAGCAGTGCCGCGTTGCGTCCCGGTGACTGATCACCACCATACATGGTCGTGCGCCGGCTCCAGCCACCGCACCCTGCCAGGACGCCGTCGTGCTCCACGACGAAATAGGTGCCATCATCGACAAGCTGCGTGTCCAGCCCCATGATTGCGCGGCTGGATCGGATCTGGTCATCGTCGAGAAACGGTTTCTGGAGTTCGGAGATCGCTGCATCCATGAGCGCAATCATGGAAGCGAGGTCCTCGCGTCGCGCTATCCGGTGCCGAAAGTCTTCACTGGCCATGTTCAAGCACACCGTGAGGCGAAACAAACGCACGATATGGCGAATTTCGTTCCGTCAGAAGACCAAAATATTCGCTGCTGCGGCAGCCTTGGGACGCCTGTCGACAGCAGGCCGAAGGTATAACCAATGACAGTCATTCTGGCAGCCCCGCCATGCGATAGCCTTCCACGATATGCCGGCGCACGTCTTCGGCTGGGAATGGCTGCGAATCCGACCAGTGCCGGATAGTGAAGTGCGGATTGCTTATCATGAACATTTTCGCCTCCCAGCGCGCTTCCTCCAAACGGCCAAGTTGCGCAAGGCTTGCTGCAAGCAGGCGTCGTGAAGTCGTGCGATAGGTTTCGGGCCTGCGCAGCGTTTGGATCGCGGATTCGTAGTCGCCCATGGCATATTGGGCCTGGCCCAACATCCAGTAATACCAACCGGGCGGGTGAGGGTTGAGTCGCAGTGCCCTGCGGACCTGCTCTATGGCTTCGGCAGGTCGCCCCTTTTCCGTCGTCAACTCGGCCCGCATCGCCCAAGCGTCGGCGTGGTTGGGGTCCAGCTCGTGGGCAGCATCGAATTCGGCATCCGATTCCACCCAGCGACTCTCATGTCCCAGTATGACGCCCAATACCCATCTGTTCCCGGCGTCGTTCGGGTCGAGTTCGACCGCCAGCTGTGCTTCGGCGAGCGCTCTTGCGCGGTTGGGGTCCATCGGTTCGTCCCAGAACTCCCAGCCCAGCCAGAGGTTGAGTGCCAGCCAACGGTGCGCCTCCGCGTATTCCGGGTCGAGCGCGATTGCCCGGTTCAGCAGCAAAATGGCCTCTTTCGCGGTGAGCGCCGTTTGCAGGCCAAGGGCCCGGGCACGCACACAGAGATCATAGGCCTCCAGGTTGCTCGGTCTGTTGCGCGCCGGCGCGGCGATCAGGCGGCCAACCAGAGCCTCGCCAATCTTGCCGGTCACCTCGTCCTGAACGGCGAAGATATCTTCTAGGCTCCGGTCGAATCTTTCGGCCCAAAGGTGGTCACCCGCGATCGCGTCGATCAGTTGGGCGTTGATACGCACCCGTCCAGCGGCCCGCCGTGCACTACCTTCAAGAAGATGGCGAACTCCCAGTTCTCGCGCGATGCGACGCACATCCACGTGCCTGCCTTTGTATGCAAATGCCGAGTTGCTGGCGATGACGAACAACTCGCTTGTCCTCGACAGATCCGTGATCAAGTCTTCGGTGAGGCCATCGACAAATGCCTCCTGCTCCGGATCATTGCTCATGTTCATAAAGGGGAGGACGGCAATGGAGGGCTTGGCGGGGAGCTGCAGAGGCGCTTTCTCCGCGAGCCCGCCATCGTCCGATGCGGTCGACAGCCGGATCCGGTAGACAGACACTGGTTCGGTGACGTTCTTGATCGCTTGCGGACCAAGTTCGTCGAAGCCGCAATCGAGCTTCCGCTTGACTTGGTCGTAGACGCTGCCGGACACACAGACATCTCCTGCCCCGGCCATTGCCTGGAGCCGCACTGCGACAATGACGCCGTCGCCGAACAGATCGCCGTCCTCGACAACGACATCGCCCAGATTGATGCCGATATGCAGGTAGATTCTCCGGTCGGCGGTCACACCCTCGTTTGCGGCCGCCATCCGCTTCTGAAGGTCCACGGCGCATGACACGGCGTTCACCGCGCTTCCGAACTCGACCAGAACGCCATCACCCATCACTTTCACAATACGGCCATGACGGTCGCGGACGAGTGGTTCGAGGATTTCCTTCCTCCTCCTCCTTAAAGCGGCCAACGTTCCTTGCTCGTCCAGGTCCAGAAGTCGACTGTAGCCCACCACGTCGGCAGCCAATATGGCGGCAAGGCGGCGTTGGGCGCGTTCTTCGGCCATTTCGCGTTGCTTTCATTGAAAGCAGAAGAGCGAATTTTATGCCGCCCATTTCAAAAGTCTATCAGGTTGACTTCGAGGCTCGATCGCCAAGCAGCTACATAGGGTGATCGCGCCTGTCGATTGTCCCCACTGGGGCCACGACTTGCGCTTGGGGCTCGTCTTGGAGAAGGTCAGCAAGGGGTCAGTGCCGAGTGCCGCGAATGTCGGCTATCGGGCGGTGAAATGGGCTGACGAAGGGCAGCTCAGGGTCAGATCGCGTCATGCGACGCTCGCAACTGATCGACTGCAAGGGTCGGAACTCGGTCGTCTTAGAGTGATTTGGGTTTTGGCGGCTAGAGCGACCCGGCATGAGGTGGTCCGGACTGTGAACGAGGGTGTCGGCAGAGCGCGTCTCATAGGGGGCCACAAGCCAGTGCCCCGCCGCCGACAAACACCGGCGGGCGGGTGCCTCGGGGACACGATGGTAGATTGCCAATGCGTTCGCGGGTGTGGCCTTAAGTCGCAAACTATTGGCTTCAGAAGCAGGGCGTCGGGCTTCATTGACGGTGCTACCAACACCATATGGTCCGTAGCCCTCCCAAACGAGAGAAGCTCGCCCCGACGGGTCGCACTGCGGCCGTCAGCCGGCAATTGCTGTGAACTAGGAAACCATCATGCCTGAAAATATCAGACTAACTTCGAGAGACGTCCCTCTCATTCAGCTAGGCCTCTATCAGTGCCGCTTCCCGGTGAGCGAAGACCCGTCAGTACCCGGCGGCTATCGTTTTTGTGCTGGGCCAACTTCGCCGGATCGCGTCTACTGCGATCACCACCACCACATTGTGACCGCCGTGGACCCTCGTCGAGCCCGTTCGGGTCTCCACCTCGCTCAACGACGCGCCGCGTAAGTCTGGCTGGCGGCGGCCTCCCGGCCAGGCGCTATGCGCTCCAATGGCTACGACCTTTCCGTCGGCTCGGTCTGGCCCATCCTCCCTTATGCCGTCTTCGCCGATGTCTCCCCCTTCGCCCGATTGAGAACGACGACTTCTCGCCGAAGCGATCGCTTCGGAATGCCGTCGTAGCCCGACCCGAAGCTCAGTGAGCTTTTGTAGAGGTCGAGGGTCCAATCCAACGTCTGGACTCCACTGGAGTGCCTGCACTCGAGAGAGATTGGCTCTCCGGCAGCCGATAAGGACCCAAATTTAAGCGCCACTTGCCGCCATTCATCGTTTGGCCAGTGAACTGTCGCTTTCGATGCACAGCGGTCGTTCCTGGCAACGCGCGCCGTTCGCGCGCTGGCGAGCAGCGGCCCTCGCCTTTCTTTGCACAGGGGTGTTCTATGGCTGCCCGAGAGGCTTCGCCTCCCCCGCCTCGCATTCCGACAATCGCACAGGTTTGGCGAGTTTCGCCAGCGCCTCGGGCTTGGCGCAAGCCGGAAAGCCGGCGAGCGGCATTGTTTCAATAAACCGGCTGCGCTCTTTAGTGCTCAAGCCCACTTCATTAATCATGCTCTCGACGGTCAGGTCCGGGTACTGCTTGAGAGTTTCCCTAACCGAAGCATTCGCCTCATCCATTCGACCCAGAGCCGCAAGGGAGCTGCTAAGCACCACCCACTTCCACTTGTCGTAGTTGTTAGGCGTCATGCGCTCCAGCATCTTCAACGCGTCCTCATATCGGCCGGCCATAAAATAGGCAGGGGCGAAGAAGTTGGACGTCCACATCGGGTAGTTCGGGTCGAGCCGCATTACTTGGTCGACCATCTGAGCGCCGCGTTCGGGTTCATTGAAGCGTGCCGCAAAGCCGGTATAGAATGTCAGGATTTCGGACGAACCGGGAGCTAGACGAAGGGCCGTGTCCAGCTCAGCCTTGGCGCGGGCGTTGTCGCCCTTCTGGCTGAGGCTCATACCAAACACGGCGTGTGCCTCAGCGTCACTTGGATCGAGCCGCACCGCGCGTTCGGCCACATCGGCAGCCGCCTTGATCTCGCTCTCGGGATTGATACCGAAGCCAGCCAATATACCATGAGCATGATAAAGTTCTACCCAGGCCCGGGCCAGCCCGGGGTCCAGCTCAACGGCGCGGTTGAGAAGCGCGATGGCCTCCTCCTCATCCGCTATGGTGATCTTTTCAATCTTCTCGGTCCCGAGCAGATAATAATCATAAGCATTCAGGTTTTCAGGTCGTTTACGTTTGGCCGCGGCCCGCCCGGCCGCCTGAATCAACCCTACGCCGCCGCCCAGACGGTTGGTGACTTGCTCTGCGATCTCGGTCTGGACGGCGAAAACGTCCTCAGCAGGCCGGTCCCAACGATCCGACCAAAGATGGTTGCCGGTTTGTGCATCGATCAACTGCGCGGTGACCCGCACCCGCCCATTTTGCCGCTGGATAGAGCCTTCTAGTACGAAGCCGACATGGAGCGCACTTGCTACCTGGCGGGCATCCACCGGCTTGCCTTTGTAAACTTCCGTCGAATTCCGGGCCACGACCTCAAGTTCGGGAAACCGCGCGAGGTCGGTTATGATATCCTCAGTCAAGCCATCGGCCAAACGCCCGGTGGCCTCGTCGCCGCCATAATTATTGAAGGGCAGCACCGCGACCGATGGCTTGGCCCCCAGCGGCGCGGGCTGAAAGAACCACCAGGTCCCTCCACCCGCCAGAGCCAGCACGACGATGGCCGCTGCAGTCGTCCTGGTCCAGCGCGGCATCGCCTTGCGTAAGGTCCAACGCACCCGCTTGCCATCGAGCCTCAGTCGGTACATCCGCACGGGGCGGCTGATGTTCTTGACCTGCTGCTCGCCGGCGAAATCGAGGGGCAAATCAAGCTTGCCCTGCAGATGGTCAAAGGCCGTGCCCGATACGATCACGCCGCCCGGCTCAGCGAGTTGCTGCAACCGCGCGGCGACATTGACGCCGTCGCCATAGACATCGCCGTCAACCAGCGCAACGTCGCCCAGATTGACCCCGATGCGGAACACGATGCGCTCAGGCTCTGGCAGACCTTCATTGCGCGCGGCCGCCGCGCTTTGGATTTCCGCTGCGCAGGCGACTGCGTCGACCACGCTTTCGAAGGCGACAAGCGCGCCATCGCCCATCAACTTGACGACGCGGCCATGGTGCTGGGAGATGGCGGGGTCGAACACCTCGGAACGAACGGTTTTCAATCGCTCAATGGTTCCGGCCTCATCGGCCTCCATCGCCTTCGAGTAGCCAACCATATCGGCCGCCAGGATCGCCAGCAGCTTCCGATTGAGAGGGGGAACCGCCATATGCGCCTCTTTATGGCACAACCCTACACCCATGGAAGCGTCGGAGCCAGAACGCGCCGTTGGCCGCGCGGTGAATGACCGCTCGTCAGCCGTTCCTGACTTTCGACCGGGTGCGGATGAACGTCTTCAACGGGTCAACTTGCGTCGTCAGGGCTCTCGGCGTCAAAGGTCCGAGAGGGTTCGAAGTCGGTCGTTCAGAGTGATTGCGTTTTGACTCCAGAGCGCCGCGCGTCATTGGACGCGCAAAGGACGCTATAACACTTTGAATTTTGCATGATCCTTTCCGAACCGGAGGTCAGCGCAGCAAAACCATGCCGGTTTCCGGGGGTCATGCCCTAAGGCAGCCTGAACCGGTATTCCGTCACGTGATGATAGATCTGGCCCGGCCACAGCGTGGCTTGCGGGAAATACGGCCGGTTCGGCGCATCCGGCCAGATTTGCGGCTCCAGGCAGAAGCCCGAAAAGGCCTTGTACTGGCGTCCGCCCAGTCCAGGCGAGGACGGTGCCAGATACTGGCCGGTATAGAGCTGGACACCTGGCTCGGTGGTCCAGAGCTCCATCTCGACGCCGGAATTCGCGCCTTGCGCCCACGACGCCTGCTTCAGCGGCCCGCGCGTCGAGGCGAGGCAGAAATTCTGGTCGTAAGGGAGCTGCTCGCCCTCGGTCTCCATGCGCAGCGGCCGCGCCTGGCGAAAATCGAAGGGCGTGGCGTCGACCGGCTTTACCGTGCCTGTCGGAATGAGATCCGCGTCGACCGGCAGATAGGCGCCGGCATTCAGCATCAGCCGGTGATCGAGAATGTCGCCGGCGCCGCCGTCGTCCAGGTTGAAATAGGAATGCTGCGTGAGGTTGCAGAGCGTCGGCTCCTCGCAGGTGGCGGTCAGTTCGACGCTGAGCGTGCCCGGGATCTTGAGCCGGTAGGTGCAGGTCACGTCGAGCGCCCCGGGAAAGCCCATCGTGCCGTCCGGGTCGTGCAGGGTCAGCGTGACAAAATCCCTGCCATGCAGCGAAACCGCCCAGGCCCGGCGCGAAAAACCTTGCGAACCGCCATGCAGCGTGTGCTTTTCGAGGAAATTGCGCTCGGTCTGGTAGCGTTTGCCGGCAAGCGTGAAGCGGCCGTCGCGGATACGGTTGGCATAGCGCCCGACGACAGTGCCGAAGAAGGCGGTGTCCGTCTCATAGTGCTCGAAACGATCATAGCCGAGCACCAATGGCGCCTCGTGCCCGGCCAGGTGCAGATCCTGGATGATCGCACCCAGGCCGATGATGTTGGCGGTAAGGCCGCCGCCACGAATGGTGAAACGGCGGACTTCCTCGCCCGCCTGCGTCGTGCCGAAAACCTCGCCGTCCTTCATCGCCATGCCCGCAAGTTCATTGATCGATGCCAGCCTGGCCTTTTCCGAAGCGGCTCAGGGTCTTTTTCGGCATTACCGCATGAGGCTTCTAGAGACCAAGTCCGCCGATGCAGACATATTTGGTGTCGAGATAGTCCTCGATGCCCTGATGGCCGCCTTCCTTGCCGAGGCCCGATTCCTTGACGCCGCCGAACGGCGCCTCAGGTGTGGTGATGAGCCCTTCATTGACGCCGACCATGCCGTATTTGAGTCCTTCCATGACCCGGAAGGCGCGGCCGAGATCGCCGGTGTAGAAGTAGCAGGCCAGGCCGAACTCGGTGTCGTTGGCGAGTGCCACGGCCTCTTCCTCGGTCTCGAACTTGAACACCGGCGCCACCGGGCCGAAGATTTCTTCCTTCATGAAGCGCATCTTCGGCGTCGCATTGGCGATCACCGTCGGCTGGAAGAACGAGCCGCCGAGCGCGTGGCGCTTGCCGCCGGCGACGACCTTGCCGCCCTTGGCGGTAGCGTCGGCAATCAGCTCCTCGACCTTCTCCACCGCCTTCTCATCGATCAGCGGCCCCTGCTGGACGCCGTCTTCGAGGCCGGAACCGACCTTCAGTCCGTTGCTCGCAGCAGCCAATTTTTCGACGAACCGGTCGTAGATGCCGGCCTGCACCAGGAAGCGGTTGGTGCAGACGCAGGTCTGGCCGGAATTGCGGTACTTGGCGGTGATGGCGCCGGCGACGGCCCGCTCGATGTCGGCGTCGTCGAAGACGATGAACGGCGCATTGCCACCGAGCTCCATCGACACTTTCTTGACGGTCACCGACGACTTCTGGATCAGGATCTTGCCGACCTCGGTCGAGCCGGTGAAGGTGATCTTCTTGACCAGCGGGTTGGCACAGATCTCGTCGCCGATCTCACCGGCAGCGCCGGTCAGGATATTGATTACGCCTTTGGGGAAGCCGACTTCCTCGGCAAGCGCGCCCCAGGCAAGGCCGGAATAAGGCGTCTGCGACGCCGGCTTGACCACGGCGGTACAGCCGGCGGCAAGCGCCGGGCCAAGCTTGCGGGCCAGCATCGAGGATGGGAAATTCCACGGCGTGATGGCGGCGACGACGCCGACCGGTTCCTTGGTCACCAGGATACGGCGGTCAGCCCAGGGCGACGGCACGACGTCGCCATAGGTGCGGCGACCTTCCTCGGCGAACCACAATATGTAGGACGCGGCCGAGCCGATCTCGCCCTTCGATTCGAACAGCGACTTGCCCTGCTCGATGGTTAGTAGTTCGGCCAGCACGTCCTGATTGTCCATCATCGCGTCGTGCAGCTTGCGCAACAGCTTCGAGCGTTCGAGCGCGGTGGTCTTGCGCCATGTGTTGAAGGCAGCGTCGGCGGCCTCGATGGCGCGGCGGGTCTCGGCCTTGCCCGACTTCGGCACGGTGCCGATCTTGAGGCCGGTGGCAGGATTGTTGACGTCGACCGTCTGGCCTGAATCGGCCTGCACCCATTCGCCATTGATGAGATTGGCCTGCCGCATGAAATGGCTGGTTTTCTGAAGCATGATCTCGCCTCCGTTCGGCACCTGGCGGGCCGGTCGCTGATTTCGTGAATGGACGTGCGCGATAGCATCGCTAGAGCCACTGCTCTTAGCCCAGGGCAAGCCCCGCAAGCAATCACAAGATGGCATATAGGGTTTGGGCCAGCCAAAGCGAGAGGCGATGCAGCCGGGTTCTTATCCAAAAACCCGGGCTCTTATCCAAAAACATGGACGACCACTGTCAGCCAAAACGCAGTGGTCACGACCGCACAGGCGGTGGCGATGGTCATCTGGTTCGACGCCAGCGCCTGGCCGGTGTTGAACTGCACCGCGATGAGATAGGAATTGATGCCGGACGGCAACGCCGCAACCATGACCGCCACCTTGGCCGTCAATGGCGGCAGGCCGATCAGCCAGACCAGGCCGAGAACCAGCGCCGGCATTAGGAACAGTTTCAGCGCCGACAGCGCCAGCGCCGGCCTTACATTGCCGGAAATGCCGAAACGGCGCAGGCTGAGCCCCATGGCGAACAGCGCCACCGGGGCGGCCGTGCCGGCCAGCGCGTCGCTCAGCCGCGTCGCAAGCACCGGCAGCGGCGCACCGGTGAAGCGCCACGCCAGCCCGGCCAGTATGCCGATGATCAGCGGATTGATGAATACCCTCCTGAGAAAGCTCCTGACGACGCGGAGCGGATGCACAGGCTCGCTGCCGCCGCGGCCGAACATCTCGAAAAGGATGATCGAGGCCATCATCATCACCGGCAGGTGAATGGAAACGAGCAGTGACAGCACTTCGAACCCCGCCGGCCCGAACACGCCGATGATGAAGGGCGCGCCGAGCAGGACGACGTTGGAGTAGGACGACGACACGCCGCCGACGACGCCGGCGCGGGCGTCCCGCCCGAAGATGCGCGTAATGACCAGATGGCCGGCAGCCCAGGTAAGCGCCACCGCCGCGAAATAAGCGCCCCATAGCGACCACGGCGCCACGCCGTGGAAATCGGCCTTTACCATGGTCTGGAACAGCAAAAGCGGCATTGCCACGTTGATGGCGAATTCGGATACGCCCTCGCCGCTCGCCGGCTTCAAATAGCCGGTCAACCCGGCAAGATAGCCGAGCCCGACGAGACTGAAGACGAAGAGGACGGTTTCGGTAAGCGGAGACATTTTTCCCGTGATAGGCGAGCCCCGGCGGCGGCGCAATCGCCCTTCCCTCGCGAATGTACCGGCCAACAATCCGGCCGCTCGGATCTTGCCCGAATTTGCTCATGGTTGGATGCCAGCGCTATACAGGGTTGTCGGGGGACACGCGGCGAATGGGCCTTGTCGGAAATCAGCACTTCTTCAAGCAGGCGTGGCTGACGGCTTTCGTCGGCGCCATGCTTTGCCTCGTGGTGACCTCGGCTCATGCCGCGGAGCCGGCGAGCCTCAAGGGCGTGGCGCTGATTGTCGGCCAGTCGAAATACCAGCACATAGCGGCTCTTCCCAACCCCGCCAACGACGCCCGCGACATCGCCAAGATGCTGACCGATCTCGGCTTCGACGCGCGCAGCGTCACCGACCGCGACACGGCAAAGCTGAAGCGCGACCTCGAGCGTTTCGCCGAGGATGCAGAGGACGCCGACGTCGCCTTGATCTACTATTCCGGCCACGGCATCGAGGCCGGCGGCGAAAACTATCTGGTGCCGGTCGACGCCGACGTTTCTTCATTGAAGGACGCCGATCAGGCCCTGGTGCCGATCTCCGCCGTCATGGACGAATTGAAGACGACCGTGCCGGTAACGATCATGCTGCTCGATGCCTGCCGCACCAACCCGTTTCCGGCGGATGCGGTGCTGCGCCGGGCGCCGACGGCCTCGGCCTCGCCGATCAGCGCCGGCGGATTGGAGCCGGTGCGCGGTGCCAGGGCACTGGCAAACGCGACCGCGACGGAAAATCTGGGAACGGTGATCGGCCTTGCCGCCGAGCCGGGGCGGCCGGCACTCGATGGCATCGTCGGCGAAAACAGCCCCTACGCAGCGGCACTTCTGCGCCACCTCGCGGCGATGAAGGGCACCGAGTTCGGCTCGGTCATGCGCATGGTGACCGAGGAGGTCTATCTCGACACCAAGGCCAAGCAGCGGCCATGGGTCAATGAAAGCCTGCGCCGGCTGCTCTACTTCGGCGTAGCACCGCAGGAACCGACCGGCGACGACGGCCTGATCACCGGCGAGCGGCGGCAATTGCTGCTGACGATCGCCGAGTTGCCTGACCCCAAGCGGGCACAGGTGGAACTGGCCTCGCTGCAGGACGGCGTGCCGCTCGACGCGCTTTATGGCGTGTTGAAGGCGCTCGGCACCGAAAAGATGCCGGAGGACCCCACCGACCTGCAAAAGCTGCTCGACGCCCAGGCCGAGCGCCTGAAGAAGATGATCTCCGAGCGCGACGCGCTGCGCACCGACGACCCCGAGATCAGCCGCCTCGTCGCCTCGGCCGACAAGGCGATCGGCCAGGGCGCCATCGTCACTGCGCGCAACTTCCTCGACCAGGCGGTGGGCCGGGTCGAGCAGGCCAGCGGCGTGGTCGACCGGGCAGAGGATCTGGTCAGGCAGAAGCGTCTTGCCGACGCGGCGATCTATGCCAGGCGCGCCGACGCTTCGGCGCTGGTCTTCGACTATCTGTCGGCCGCCAACGATTACGGCAAGGCCTTCTCGCTGGTCGAGAGATGGGACGACAGGCTGCGCTGGAACTACAAGAACCAGGAGGCGGAAGCGCTCAACGCGCATGGCAGCGCCACCGGCGACAGGCAAGCGCTGCAGCACGCCATCGACGCCTACCGCGTCATCCTGAACTTCATCCCCAATGGCGAGCAGAACCGCGACTGGGCGATCACCCGCAACAACATGGCTGTGGTGCTGCAGACGATCGGCGAGCGCGAGCGCCAAATCGACCGGCTGGAAGAGGCAGCGAAGATCTTTCGCGATTCGCTTGCCGTGTTCGAGCGCGAGAAGGATGATCTCAACTGGGCGGCCGCCCAGAATAACCTGGCCAATGTGCTGTTGAAGATCGGCGAACGCGAGAGCGACCCGAAACGCCTGAACGAGGCGGTGGTGGCGATGCGCGCCACGCTGGAGAAGCGGCCGCGCGACAAAGTCCCGCTGGACTGGGCCGCCTCGCAAAGCAACCTTGGCCTTGCGCTTTACGCGCTTTCGGAACGCGAACCGGGCGGCGAGCGCCTGACCGAGGCCGAGGCCGCCTACCGGCTGGCGCTTGAAGAATACACGCGCGAAAAGGCGCCCGTTCAGTGGGCGATGGTCCAGAACAATCTCGGCAATACGCTGGTGTCTCTCGGCACGCAACGCAACGACAAGGCGAAAATCGACGAGGCAGCCGCGGCATTCCGCGCCGCGCTCGAAATCCGCACACGCGACACCTTCCCGCTCTCCTGGGCGAGCAGCCGTCTCAATCTGGGTAACGCGCTGAGCAGTGCTGCCCGTTTCGATCTCGGCACCGGCCTGCTCGAAGAGGCGGCTGCCGCTTATGGCGATGCGCTGACCATATTCACACGCCAGCGCTTTCCGACGGATTGGGCTTCGGCGGAGAACAATCTCGGCTCGATCTACCAGACGCTCGGCCAGCGCACGCGCGATCCTGCCAGGCTTGAGCAATCGGCCGCTGCATACCGGGCGGCACGGCGCGTCTATACCAAAAAGGAGTTTCCGCTCGACTGGGCGATGACCCACTACAATCTCGGCAACACGCTGCAACTGCTCGGCGGCGTGACCGACAAGCCGGTGCACTACGAGGAGGCGATCGAGGCCTATCGCGATGCACTTCGCGAATACAAGCGCGAGACGACGCCGCGGCAATGGGCACTGGCGCAGGCCGGTCTAGGCTCGGCGCTGCAATGGCTGAGCATGAGCGAGGCCGATCCCGGCAAACTGGCCGCTTCGATCGCCGCGCGCCGGGCAGCGCTGGAGGTGCTGACCTTCGAGAACTCGCCCGTCGACTGGGCAAACGCCCAGAACGGCATCGGCATGAGCCTGATCAATCTCGGCAATCTCGAACGCACCGGCAAATATCTGGACGAAGCCGAAGCCGCCTTCGAGGCAACGCTCAAGGTCTTCACCCGCGAAAGCCAGCCGATGCAATGGGCCTTCGAGCAGAACAATCTCGGCGACGTCCACTGGAACCGCGGCAGCTATGGCGGCGGCAATGCCGAATTCCAAAAGGCGATCGAATTCTTCGAGAACGCCAAGCAGGGCTTTACCGAAGCCGGCTACACACTCCCGATCCCGCTGACCGACCGCAAGATCGATCTGGTGAAGAAGCAGATAGCGAAGAAATAGGCGTCTCGGCCGCAGGTTGCACTCGGCTTGTCTTTCAGCCGGCTTTGCCGTCCCTATATGCCGGTCACCGGGGACCTGCCTGCCGGTCACCCGAAAAGGATGTCTGATGCTTCGATTTGTGCTGGCGCTGCTGTTGCTTGCCGTTTCCGCCACAGCCCATGCGACGGAAGCCGGCTGGGCGCTGCTGCGCGACGGCGGGCATGTCGTGCTGCTTCGCCATGCCATGGTCACAGGCACCATCGATGCGGCCAATTTCGATCTCGGCAAATGCGCCACCCAGGTCAATCTCTCGGAGCGCGGCAAGCAACAGGCGCGCAAGATCGGCGCGCTGTTTGGCGCCCGCGCGGCACCGGTCGAGCGCGTGCTGTCCAGCCGCTATTGCCGCTGCCTCGAAACCGCGCGCATCGCTTTCGAAAGCGAACCGGAGCCGTTCGCACCGCTTGACCTGCTGAAGACCGACGAAAAGGAGAAGGCCGCTCAGATCGCGGCGATCCTGGCAGAGATCCGCGGCTATTCCGGCTCCGACAATCTGGTCATGGTCACGCATCTCGAAGACATCAAGGAATTGACCGGCATCTCGCCGCGTGAAGGCGAGGCCGTGGTCGTCGAGCCGCAGGGCGACGGACTGCGCGTGCTCGGCCGCGTTACCTTCTGACCGCGCCGGTCGCTCCTCGCGTCGAGCGAGATAGGTGTTGCCGAAATGCCACTGCCACGAGAAGCCGTGGTTGGATTCCGATCTCATCTTGCTCCGCCTGGGCAGCAATCCCATCTGCGCCCGGCGTATCAGGCCTTTTCCTGCCCGGAAAAACCGATTAGACAGCCCAAAACACATGCGGACAGATTCCGCCCGCAATCGAAGGAAAAGCCCTTGTCCACCACGTTCGACAAAGTCGCCAAGATCATCGCCGACACTAGCGAGATCGACATCGAGACGATCACGCCCGAAAGCCACACCATCGACGATCTCGGCATAGACAGCCTCGACTTCCTCGACATCGTCTTTGCCATCGACAAGGAATTCGGCATCAAGGTGCCGTTGGAAAAGTGGACGCAGGAGGTCAATGACGGCAAGGCCTCGACCGACGACTATTTCGTCATGAAGAACCTGTGCGCCAAGATCGACGCGCTCGTCGCCGCCAAGAACGCCATCTAAGCACAGCGCTTGACGCGCCCTCACCCACAACAGCCGCCCATGAACCCCCGCGACGTCGTCATATCAGGCATCGGCCTTGTCTCGTCACTGGGCGAGGGTCCGGATGCGCATTGGCAAAAGCTCATCCAGCCGCGCCTTGAACCGGTTCTGGAGGCCTCGCGCTTCTCGCCCTATACGGTCCACCCGCTGCCGGAGATCGACTGGAACCTGCAGATCGCCAAGCGTGGCGACCAGCGGCAGATGGAGACCTGGCAGAGGCTCGGCACCTATGCGGCCGGCCTTGCGCTCGACGATGCCGGCATCAAGGGCAATGACGAACTCTGCGCGACCATGGACATGGTGGTGGCCGCCGGCGGCGGCGAGCGCGACGAGGCAGTCGACGCGGCCATTCTCGCGGCATCGGAAAGCCGCAACGACCGCGACGTGCTGCTCAACGAGAAGCTGACCACGGAATTGCGCCCGACGCTGTTTCTGGCACAGCTCTCCAACCTGCTCGCCGGCAACATCTCGATCGTCCACAAGGTGACGGGATCGTCGCGCACCTTCATGGGCGAGGAAGGTGCCGGCGTTGCCGCTGTCGAGACGGCGGCCGCGCGCATCCGCTCCGGCCAGTCGACGCATATACTGGTCGGCGGCGCTTTCCAGACCGAACACTCCGACATGCTGCTCGGCTATGAACTGGCCGGCTACCTGCATCGCGGGGCGTGGCGGCCGGTCTGGCAGAGGCAAGGCGCCGAAGGCGGCGGCGTGGTGACCGGATCCGGCGGCGCGTTTCTCGTCCTGGAGCAGCGCGAGCATGCGGAAAGCCGTGGCCGGAAGATCTATGCGGAACTCGGCCCGGTCCTGTCCGGCCGCGCCAGGCGCCGGCGGGGCGAACTCGATGGCGAGATCGACACGCTGCTGAAGCAGGCCGCATTGCCGAATGGCGAGCTGCTCGCGATCTCCGGCGCTTCGGGCGCCCATGCCGCGACCGCCGCCGAGAAATCGGCGCTCGACGCCAATCCGGCGATCGCCGCACGCGGCTTTTCGACGCTGACCGGCCACATGAAGGAAGCGCAGTTCCCCTTTGCCGTTGCGCTGGCGGCATTGGCTGTCGACCGCAAGGCCGCCTATCCTGTCTTCGACGCCACAGTCGAAAAACCGTTTGCCGGTGTCCCGAAGACCGTCCTTGCAACGGCGATCGGCTATCACCAATTCGAGGGCATGGCGCTGATCAAAGCCGCCTAGAGCATCGGACCGAAACGTGTGGCGCGGTTTTCGGGCGATCCGACGCTCCAAGAGAAACAGGTTTTTGGACAACAAATGGCCAATCTGAACGACCATATGGGCAGGCCCATCGTCGCCGTCACCGGCATCGGCGTGGTGACGTCGCTCGGTGTCGGCAAAGCCGACAATTGGGCGGCACTTACGTCAGGCAAATCCGGCATCCATCCGATCACCCGCTTCCCGGTCGATCATCTCAACACCCGCATCTCCGGCATGGTCGATTTCCTGCCGTCGAGTTCCAAGGGCGCCAGTCTCCTCACCTATGAGCTTGCCGAAACCGCCGCCCAGGAAGCGATGTCGGAGGCAGGCCTCGATGCCGGCGATTTCGGCGGACCGCTGTTCCTCGCTTCGCCGCCGGTCGAGCTCGACTGGAGCGAGCGCTTTTCGCTCTACAATTCCGACAAGCCCAATAATTCAGACAGGCATGATTCCGGCGCCGAAAGGCTGCTGCGGGTAGCGCGCGGCCTCAGAGAACTCGACATCTTCGAGACCACCCAGTTCGGCTCGATTGCCGACCGGCTTGCCGACCGTTTCGGCACGCGCGGCCTGCCGATTACGCTGTCGACCGCGTGCGCTTCGGGCGCCACGGCGATCCAGCTCGGCGTCGAGGCGATCCGCCGCGGCGAATGCGACAGGGCGCTGTCGATCGGCGCCGACGGCTCGGCGACCGCCGAGGCGCTGATCCGCTTCTCGCTTCTGTCCGCGCTCTCGACCCATAACGACATCCCCGAAAAGGCCTCAAAACCCTTCTCCAAGGATCGTGACGGCTTCGTGCTGGCGGAAGGCTCGGGCGCCCTGGTGCTTGAATCGCTGGAGACAGCACTTGCCCGCGGCGCCACCATTCTCGGCATATTGCGCGGCTGCGGCGAAAAGGCCGACGACTTCCATCGCACGCGCTCCAAGCCGGACGGTTCACCGGCGATCGCGGCGGTGCGCGCCGCCCTTGCCGATGCCGGCTTGAGTGAGAACGGGATCGATTATGTCAACGCCCATGGCACCTCGACGCCCGAAAACGACAAGATGGAGCATTTGTCGCTGTCGACGGTGTTCGGCGAGCGGATCTCGTCAATGCCGGTCTCGTCGAACAAGTCGATGATCGGCCATACCCTATCGGCTGCCGGTGCTGTCGAGGCAGCATTTTCGCTGATGACGATGCGCGAAAGCGTCATTCCGCCGACCATCAACTACGACAATCCCGACCCGGCGATCGTCCTCGACGTGGTGCCGAACACCAAGCGCAACGCCGAGGTCGGCACCGTCCTGTCGAACTCCTTCGGCTTCGGCGGCCAGAACACCTGCCTTGTCATGGCGCGGGAACCGGTCTAAGCGACAGCCAGACTGAACCGACAGGCACCATGCGCGCATTGCAACTTATCGAGGATCGCCGGCTTGAAACGGTGGACCTGCCGCCGCCGCCGCCGCCATCGCTCGGCGAGGTGACGCTGCGCATCAAGGCCGTGGCGCTGAACCATATCGACGTCTGGGGCTGGCGCGGCATGGCCTTCGCCAAGCGCAAGCTGCCGCTGGTCGTCGGCGCCGAGGCCTCGGGCGAGGTCGAGGCGGTCGGCCCAGGCGTTTCCAGCCTTGTGACCGGGCAATTGGTGTCGATCTATGGCGCCCGCACCTGCGGTCTTTGCCGCGCCTGCCGCGAAGGCCGCGACAATCTCTGCGAGCATGTCTCGGGCGTGCACGGCTTCCATCTCGACGGCTTTGCGCGGGAAAAGATCAACCTGCCGGCGCGCCTTCTGGTCCCAGCTCCGCCCGGCGTGAGCGAAATCGGCGCGGCGGTGGCGCCTGTCACCTTCGGCACAGTCGAGCACATGCTGTTCGACAATGCCCGGCTGCAGTCCGGCGAGACGATACTGGTCCATGCCGGCGGCTCCGGCATCGGCTCCGCCGCGATTCAGCTGGCCAAGAAGATGGGCTGCACGGTCATCACCACCGTCGGCTCGAACGACAAGATCGACAAGGCCAAGGCGCTCGGCGCCGACCACGTCATCAATTACCGCGACGACCGCTTCGAAGGCGTCGTGCGCAAGCTGACCAAGAAGAAGGGCGTCGACGTGGTGTTCGAGCATGTCGGCGCCGACACATTTGCCGCCTCGATGCTGTGCCTCAAACGCGGCGGTCGGCTGGTCACCTGCGGCTCGACCTCCGGCGTGTCGACGCAGATCAATTTGATGCAGTTGTTCCAGCAGCAGCTGAAGCTGCTCGGCTCGTTCGGCTGCCGCATGGAAAACATGGCCGACGCCATGCAGAAGATGGCGGCGGGCCTGGTGGCGCCGGTGATCGACACCGAGGTTGGCTTCGACGGCATCGATGCGGCGCTGAAGCGCATGGAAGGCCGCGACGTCTTCGGCAAGATCATCCTGCGCGTCGGCTGAAATGATCGGCAACGCCTTCAGGAAGATCCGCAGGGACGTGGGATTCCGCTATGGCAGGCGGCTTCGCCAGTTCAACTACTGGCTGGTCGCGCGCGTCGCGATGATCATCATCTCCGCGCTGCGCCTGCTGCCGCCCGACAGGGCGCTCAATTTCGCCGACCGCGCTGCCCGCCGCATCGGCCCTTGGGTAGCGCGCCATCAGGTTGCCGTCGACAATCTGCGCAAGGCCTATCCGGAAAAGAGCGATGCCGAGATCGAGACGATCGCTTCCGACATGTGGGGCAACATGGCCCGCCTGGCCACCGAATACATCTTTCTCGATGCTTTGTTCGACTACGATCCCACTGCGACGAAGCCGGGCCGTGTCGAGGTCAGGGGCGTGGAGCATTTCGTGCGCATTGCCGGCGAGGACAAGCCGCATATCGTCTTCACCGGGCATCTCGGCAATTTCGAGCTGCTGCCAGTGGCGGCGGCGACCTTCGGCATGAACATCACGGCGCTGTTTCGCCCGCCCAACAACCCTTACCTCGCCGACTACATCCTCTCGACCCGCCGCTCGAGCATGGGATCGCTGCTGCCGTCTTCGACCGGTGCCTCGTTCGCACTTGCGGCCATCCTCGAGAAAGGCGGCAATATCGGCGTGCTGGTCGACCAGAAATTCACCGGCGGGCTCGAGACGACATTCTTCGGCCGCCCCTGCGAGAGCAACCGGGTTCTCGGTACCCTGGCGCGGCACTACGATTGCGATGTCTACCCGGCGCGCTGCGTGCGCCTGCCGAACAACCGTTTCCGGCTCGAGATCGAGGACAAGCTCACCTTGCCACGCACCGCCGGCGGCAGTGTCGACGTCCGCGCCACCACCCAGCTTCTCAACGACGTGGTCGAGCGCTGGGTGCGCGAAGACCCCGGCCAGTGGATGTGGTTCCACAAGCGCTGGGAGATCAGCGGCCGCAAAAAGCGTCGGCCGGCGACAGTGCGCGACAAAGCCGCCTGAGCGGAACGATCTTTTTGGGCACCGGCCCTATTTTGTTCTTGCTTTGTGCCGGCAGCTATGCTACTAATTTCAGTATGGTACTATTTGGCCCCGACGAACCCGCCGCTCCGGCGGGTTTTTTATTGCGGGCCGAGGAGCAGGCCCTAATTCGTCACGAGGATCCGCGTATTGCCGAAGCCGGCTTTGCGCACCATCGAATAGAACGCGGCGGCATTGCTGGGGTGGAGGCGCACACAGCCATGCGATGCCGGGCGCCCCAATTGCCGGATCGCGCCGGTGCCGTGGATAGCATAGCCGCCGCGGAAGAACACCGAATAGGGCATCGGCGACATGTCGTATTTGCGCGAATACCACATCCGGGCCGTCCGCTGTGGCCGGTAACTGCCGCGCGGCGTGATGTAGCCTTTGCGGGCGGTGGAAACGCTCCACCGGTAATACGAAAGCCCGTATCTTACCGTCATTGTCTGTGAGGAAATATCGATGTTCGCGACCAGGCTGGCCGCACGGCTCTCGAACGACGAACCGAACAGCATCGCTACTAATGCTGCTGCCATGAGAACAGTGTTTTTCATGCAATCAAACCCCTTTGATGCCCCTTGCCTGCCTGCCCTCGCGCTGTTCTCCAGCGTTTTGATGGCAAGCCAGCGAGCTAACACCTACTCCCTGACGATTTCACCAATCCAAAGCAGCGAATTTGAACGATTTCCCGCAATAGTTGCCGTAACGACACGCAATCGCCTCGCAATTCGCCATCGGGCTTGCAAAACCGCCTCATCCGCTGCTCAATTCGCCGAATGAACGAACCGAACGAACGGCTCCTCAAGGCGATCGATGACCGGGCCGATGATCTGGTTGCGCTGACCGCGGATCTGATCCGCTTTCCGACCATCAATCCGCCCGGCGAAGCCTATCGGCCGTGTGCCGAATTTATCGGCGCGCGGCTGAAGAAGCGCGGTTTTGAGATCGAATTCATCCGTGCCGAAGGCACGACTGGCGACACTGACCATTATCCGCGCGTCAACCTCGTCGCCCGCTTCGATGGCCGGGCGCCGGGTGCTTGCGTGCACTTCAATTCGCATATCGACGTCGTCGAGCCCGGCGACGGCTGGAGCCTCGATCCGTTCGCCGGCATCGTCAGGGATGGCAAGGTCTATGGCCGCGGTGCTTGCGACATGAAAGGCGGGCTTGCCGCCTCGATCATCGCCGTCGAAGCCTTCATCGAGGTCTTTCCCGATTTTCCCGGCGCCATAGAGATTTCGGGGACGGTCGACGAGGAGTCCGGCGGCTTTGGCGGCGTCGCGCATCTGGCCAAGCTCGGCTATTTCTCCAGGCCGAAGGTCGACCACGTCATCATTCCCGAGCCGCTCAACAAGGACCGCATCTGCCTCGGCCATCGCGGCGTCTGGTGGGCGGAGATCGAGACCAAGGGCGAGATCGCGCACGGCTCGATGCCGTTCCTCGGCGACAACGCAGTGCGCCATATGGGCGCCGTGCTGCGGGCCTTCGAAGACGAATTGTTTCCGGCGCTCGACCGCAAGATGACGCGCATGCCGGTCGTGCCCGAAGGCGCAAAACGCTCGACCATGAACATCAACTCGATCCATGGCGGCCAGACGGAGGATTTCCGGCCCGGCCTGCCCTCGCCCAACGTGCCCGATTCCTGCCGGCTGACCATCGACCGCCGCTTCCTGCTCGAAGAGGATCTCGCTGCGGTCAAGAGCGAGGTGACCGATATCCTCGAACGGCTGAAGCGCGAGCGCAAAAAGTTCGATTACGAAATCCGCGATCTGATGGAGGTGCTGCCGCTGATGACCGAGCGCGACGCGCCGGTGGTTAAGGCGGTCGCGCAAGGCATCATGGAGATATTCGACCGCGAACCGGATTACGTGATTTCGCCCGGCACCTACGACCAGAAGCACATCGCCCGGATCGGCCACATCTATGACTGCATCGCCTATGGCCCGGGCATTCTCGATCTCGCCCACCGGCCCGACGAATGGGTCGGCATTGCCGACATGCTGGACTCGGCAAAGGTGATGGCGATCGGCCTCGGCGTTCTGCTGAGGGGCGCCGGCCCGCGATGATCCGGCCATGGGCGGAAAAACATTCCTCCCGGCGTCGGCGGACGGTACGAAACGCAATTTACTCGGCGGCGAATTCACGCTTCTATCCGCCCGGGTTTGAGCACGTGTTTTAGACATGGGGAGTTGCACGATGAAATTGTGGAAAACCATTCTGGCCGCCGCGGCGCTGGCGTTGGCCGCCGGGACCTCGGCGATGGCCGCGCGCACCGACCTGGTCATCGGCATTACGCTCGAACCCCCGCATCTCGACCCGACGGCGGGTGCCGCGGCGGCAATCGACGAGGTGCTCTATGCCAATGTCTTCGAGGGCCTGACCCGCATCGGCCCGAACGGCGAGGTGCTGCCCGATCTCGCCGAAAGCTGGAGCATTTCCGACGACGGCAAGGTCTACACTTTCAAGCTGCATACAGGCGTGAAATTCCATGACGGCAGCGACTTCAATGCCGACGACGTGAAATTCTCGCTCGATCGTGCCCGCGCCGACAATTCCGTCAACGCGCAAAAGAGCCTGTTCGCCGCCATCGACAAGGTCGAGGTCGTCGATCCCACGACGGTGAATGTCACGCTGAAGAACCCGCAAGGCTCGTTCCTCTACAATATGGGCTGGGGCGACGCGGTGATCGTCGCGCCTGAGACAGCCGACACCAACAAGGAAAAACCGATCGGCACCGGCCCGTTCAAGTTCCAGAACTGGGCCAAGGGCTCGTCGATCACGCTGGTCAAGTCGGACAATTACTGGGGCGCCCCGGTGTTCCTCGACAAGGCCGAGTTCCGCATCATACCGGATGCCGCCGCCGCCGTTCCGGCGCTGCTTTCCGGCGACGTTCAGGCCTTTCCGTTCTTCGACCCCGACAGCGTCGCCCAGGTCAAGGACGACCCACGCTTCAAGGTGGTGATCGGCTCGACCGAGGGTGAAACCATCCTGTCGATCAACAACAAGAAGCCGCCCTTCGACAAGCTGCAGGTCAGGCAGGCTATTTCCTTTGCGCTCGATCGCAAGGCGATCATCGACGGCGCCTCGGCCGGCCTCGGCGTGCCGATCGGCTCGCACATGTCGCCCGCCAGCAAAGCCTATGTCGACCTCACCGGCCTCTATCCGCACAATGTGGAGAAGGCCAAGGAATTGCTGAAGGAAGCCGGCCTGGAGAGTGGGTTCAAGGCGACGCTCAAGCTGCCGCCGCCCTCCTATGCGCGGCTTGGTGGCGAGATCATCGCCTCGGAGCTTCGCGAAATCGGCATCGATCTCGAGATCATACCGGTCGAATGGGCGCAATGGCTGGACCAGGTCTTCACCAAGAAGGATTACGACCTGACCATCGTTTCCCATACCGAGCCTAACGACATCGATATCTATTCGCGCAAGGACTATTACTTCAACTATGACAATCCGGCCTTCGACAAGATCATCGACGAATTGAACCTTACCTCCGACGAGGCCAAGCGCACGACGCTGCTCGGCGAGGCGCAGAAGGTCCTGGCCGATGACGCCGTGGTCGGCTTCCTCTACGAATTGCCGAAGGTCGGCGTCTGGGACGCCAAACTGCAGGGCCTATGGGAAAACGCCCCGATCCAGGCCAACGACCTGACCAAGGTGAAGTGGACGGATTGATCGCTGACAGAAAGGCGAAAGTTGCACTCCGTCACACCCCCCTCTGTCCTGCCGGACATCTCCCCCTCAAGGCGGGAGATTGGCAGTTTCCACGCCGGCACTGTCCTTGCAACGCTAGTGGTTAGCGAAAGCGGCGATGAGGGCTCAATCTCCCCCCTTGAGGGGGAGATGTCCGGCAGGACAGAGGGGGGTGGGCGGGAACGCTACCTTCGCCCGGTGCTTGCATCAGGCAGCTCATGACCGCCTACCTCCTCAAGCGCCTCGCCATCGCCATCGTCACGCTGGTTCTGGCCTCGATGGTCGTTTTTGCCGTACTGGAGATCATTCCCGGCGACCCGGCGCGGCTGATGCTTGGCCTGAACGCCAGCGCCGACCAGATCGAATTGCTGCGCAACCAGATGGGTCTCAACGCTCCCGTCGTGCTCCGCTATCTGCATTGGGCCGGCGGCTTGCTGAGCCTCGATTTCGGCCGTTCCTACACCTATTCGGTGCCGGTCATCGATCTGGTCCGTGAGCGCCTCGTCGTCTCGCTGCCGCTGGCACTGATGGCGCTGGCGCTGTCCACCGTCATTGCCATCCCGGTCGGGCTGTTTTCCGCCAGCCGGCGCGGCCGGGCCGGCGACACGATCGCGATGGGTGCCGCCCAGCTTGGCGTCGCCGTGCCCAACTTCTGGTTTGCGCTGATGCTGATCTATCTGTTCGCCGTCTGGCTGCGGCTGGTGCCGGGCGGCGGCTTTCCCGGCTGGAGCGCCGGCGTCTGGCCGGCGCTGAAGTCGCTGCTCCTGCCGGCAGTCGCTCTCGCTCTGCCGCAGGCGGCGATCCTCGCCCGGGTCACCCGCTCGGCACTGATCGAAGTGCTGAACGAGGACTACATCCGCACCGCCCGCGCCAAGGGCCTGCCCTATCGGCTTGTCTTGTGGCGGCATGCGCTGCGCAACGCCTTGATCCCGGTGGTCACCATTCTAGGCCTGCAATTCGCTTTCCTGCTTGCCGGCACCATCATCATCGAGAACGTCTTCTATTTGCCCGGCCTCGGGCGGCTGGTGTTCCAGGCAATCAACCAGCGTGACCTGATCGTGGTCGAGAGCGTCGTCATGCTGCTGGTTGCAGCCGTCATCGTCGTCAATTTCGTCGTCGATCTCTCCTATGCGGTGGTCGATCCGCGCCTGAGAGGCCGGCAATGACGCTGCACATCGACATCCCCGACGAGAACCTTGCCAGCATCCTGGCCAAGGCGTTTCGAAACCGTTCGTTTCTTGCCGGCTTCGTCATCACCGCACTGGTGACGGCGGTCGCGATCATCTCCTTCTTGTGGACGCCTTACGACGTCACCAGGCTGGTCATTTCCGACAAGACCCAGGCGCCATCGTTGGCGCACTGGTTCGGCACCGACCATTTCGGTCGCGACATCCTGTCGATGATCATGGTCGGCGCCCGCAACTCGATCGCCGTGGCGCTGGTGGCGGTCGGCATCGGCATGGGCGTCGGCGTGCCGCTCGGCGCCTTTGCCGCGGCGCGTGGCGGCATCGTCGACGACGTGCTGATGCGGCTGAACGACCTGGTCTTCGCCTTTCCGGCGCTGCTTTCGGCAATCATGATCACCGCCATCTTCGGGCCGGGCGCGTTCAACGCCATCATTGCCATCGGCATGTTCAACATCCCGGTGTTCGCGCGCGTCGCCCGCGCCGGCGCCCTGGCGATCTGGCCGCGCGAATTCATCCTCGCCGCCCGCGCCGCCGGCAAGAGCAGGACGCTGATCAGCATCGAACATGTGCTGCCCAACATCGCCACGCTGCTGCTGGTGCAAGGCACCATCCAGTTCGCGCTGGGCATACTGGCCGAAGCCGGGCTTTCCTATGTCGGGCTGGGCACGCAGCCACCGATGCCGAGCTGGGGCCGCATGCTGTTCGACGCCCAGACCCGCATGGTGGTGGCGCCGTGGATGGCGATCTTTCCGGGCATGGCGATCGTCATCACCGTGCTTGGCCTGAACCTGCTCGGCGACGGCATCGCCGACATCCTCGATCCGAAATCGCGGCGGCAGCGATGAGCCTGCTCGAAATCGAGAAGCTGTCGCTGGCCATCGGCGGCACGCCCATCCTCAGGGACATCGAGCTGTCCGTCGCGCCCGGCGAAGTCATGGGCCTGGTCGGCGAATCCGGCTCCGGCAAGTCGATGACGGCCCTCACCGTGATGCAGCTCTTGCCCTGGGCGGCACGCGCCAGCGGACGCGTTACCTTCGACGGCATCGATATTCTGGCGGCGAGCGAGGACCAGATGTGCGCGCTGCGCGGCGACGACATCGGCATGGTGTTCCAGGAGCCGATGACGGCGCTCAACCCGGTCAAGACCATTGGCGAGCAGGTCGCCGAAGGTATTCGCTGGCACACCAGGGCGAGCCGCGCGGACGCCGAGCAACGGGCGCGAAAAATGCTCGACCGGGTCGGCTTGCCGGCGGCGCAGTTCCCGCTGTCGCGTTATCCGCATGAGCTGTCCGGAGGCCAGCGCCAGCGCGTCGTCATCGCCATCGCCTGTGCGCTGAAGCCCAAGCTGCTGATCGCCGACGAACCGACGACCGCGCTCGACGTGGTGCTGCAGGCGCAGATCCTCGACCTGCTGCGCGACTTCGTTGCGGAAAACCGCATGGGGCTGCTGCTGATCTCGCACGACCTCGCCGTGGTGACCGAGATGGCGGACCGCATCACCATCCTGCGCCATGGCGAGGTGATGGAGGCCGGCGACACGGCGCGCGTCCTGTCCGGACAGCTTCATCCCTATACGCGCCAGCTGGCGCAGGCCTCGATGCATGTGCCCGCGCGGGCCCGCACACATGACAGCGGATCGGCCAAACCTCTTCTTCGGGTAGAAAATGTGACGCGGGATTATCCGGGACGGCGCATATCGCTGTTGAAACACGCGGCTCCCATCCGCGCCGTCGACGATGTCTCCTTCGCGATGGCGCCCGGCCAGTCGGTGGCGCTGGTCGGGCGCTCCGGTTGCGGCAAGTCGACGCTTGCCCGCATGGTCCTGGCGCTGGACAGGCCGACATCAGGGACAATCCGCTTCCGCGGCGACACCCTCACCGGCAAGAGCGAGGCGGAGCTGAAGCCGGCGCGGCGCGACATGCAGGTCGTGTTCCAGGACCCGTACGGTTCGTTCGACCCACGCCAGAAGGTCGAGAGATTGGTGGCCGAGCCGCTGCATGTGCTGGAGAAGCAGCCGGCGCCCGCCGCGCGGCGCGAGATGGTGGCGCATGCGCTGCACGAGGTCGGCCTCTCACCGGGCGACATGGACAAATACCCGCACGAGTTTTCGGGCGGCCAGCGCCAGCGCCTGTCGATCGCCCGCGCCATCATCACCCGGCCGAAGCTGGTCGTCGCCGACGAGCCGGTCTCGGCGCTCGACGTCTCGATCCGCGCGCAGATCCTCGATTTGTTCGCCGAGCTCAACCAAAAACTCGGCATCGCCTATCTGTTCATCACCCATGATCTGACCGTCGCCCGCGCCATCACCGACGAGGTGATGGTCATGCATGATGGCAAGATCGTCGAGCGCGGCAGGACGAGCGAAGTGCTCGACCACCCGCAATCCGAAGCGGCCAAGGCGCTGGTCACTGCTGCTCCCGATTTGCACCGGGCAATTGCAAAAAGGCTGCAGGAACAGGGGTGAGCAGCCGGTTCGCAAAGCGAGTTCATCGTGCCGGTGGCACGATGAAAGGCCAGCGAACGCCGGGACGCTGCGGAGCAGCGGGGACCCCGCTGTGTCGCTTCGTGGCACGGCTTAACCTTATTCGTTCGGCACACGGCGGGAGAATGGCCATTGACAGCAAACGGTTATGAAAGGCGCGACGGGCCGGAGCCTGATCGGGTTCCTCCGCTGGGCCTGGGCGGCTCCGCTGCTCTGTTCGGCGCGGGTGCTCTGCTGCTGTTCCTGACAACGCGGGTAGCCGTCCCGGCGTTCGTCTCCGCCACCGGGGCAGAGCCTGTGGTGATGTGGTTCCTGGCCGCAAGCATCGTCCTTTTTGGCCCCCTGCTTCTCACGGCTGCCCTGCTGTTGTATCGGGAACGGCGTTCAGGAAGGCCGGGGTCGTTGGGCGCGCGGCTATGGCTTCGCCCGATGAATGGCGGCGACTGGCTCTGGGCTGTTGGAGGGCTGGCGGCCGTCGGCGTGCTGACCGGCGGCATCGGCGCCGCGCTCCGGATGCTGCAAGACGGGAAGACTCTTCATCCCTCGTTCATGGCTTTCGAGCCGCTCGGTCCCGGCCGATACTGGATTCTCGGCGCGTGGCTTCCGTTTTTTGTGCTGAACATCGTTGGGGAAGAGTTTGTCTGGCGGGGTTTCGCGCTGCCGCGGCAAGAGATTGCCTTCGGCAGGCCGGCTTGGCTGGTCAACGGGATCCCGTGGTTGCTGTTCCACGCTGCCTTCCCCTGGCAAGTCCTGTTGACCCTTGTGCCGATCACGTTGCTGCTGCCCTATGTCGTCCAGCGGCGTCGCAGCACATGGGCCGGGATGGTTATCCACGCCGGGTTCGGAGCGATGGGCTTCTTGGTCCTGGCGTTCGGGCTTGCATGAATGCCGCACGAAGTGAAGGGCTTGACGCGGAGCGGAGCAAAGCTGCCGAACCAAGGAAACGACGAATCTGAGAATGATGAACGCGACAAACCCGAGTGCGGCAGTTCAAGTCCTGCCAGACAATCTCTGAACCCTTACACCGGGGCCCACTTTTGGTACCTTCCGGGGGGGGGCGAGTTCAAGGGAACGTCAATTCGCACACATTCCAAACTGAACGCGAGAGGGTAAACGTCATATGGACTACCTAAAGGAAAATCTCATTGGAAAAGAATTTCGATCAATTAAGTACGAAAACGGCAGTATCATGATCGTACTTGAGAGAGGTTCTATCGCAGTAAATACCAAAATTTCATGCTCTATCCTGGCATACATGCAGTCTATCAATATTATTGACGTTGTCACCGACTCCGGATGGGTTTCCATTATATTCTCTGACAGATCTGAGATTCGCATATCGCGAGTAATTGAGCGCGGGATTTCTCCGGAAAGCTTTGTCTATCACGGCGAGGATAACATAATAATAGTGGATAATTCAATAAGTAAATGAAGTCAGATCATGGAGATTGTAGCGGCTTCGACTGTGAGACGTGGCATACGTGACTACTTCGAGGGCATTGTCCTTCTCCCAAGGCTACAGGACGCCAGCTTTCGGCCTGAACGACATCTGATTGCGCGACGGGACTTTGCCGGCGAACTTTTCTAAATTGCGGTGACGAATTAGGGGATGGGGTGACGGGTGCACTTTGTCGCCTTCGCCTAGTCCCCCAACAAAGGAGGCGATAAACCTCCCTCTGTTCCAAACGACTAACAGGAGGGGCTAATGGTCGACCTATCAATGCTCGAGTGGTTAGAGGAGTGGTACCAAGGGCAGTGCAACGGCGATTGGGAACACCAATACGGCATAAAAATTGATACGATCGACAACCCTGGATGGGAAGTTTCAATAGATTTGCACGGGACGCAGCTCTATGGAAGAAAGTTTACAGACGTAAGCTTTCAGTATGGCGACGAAATAGATTGGTTTTTTGTAACAGTAAAGGACGGTACTTTCAAGGGATTTGGAGGGGCAAGGAACTTGTCGAAGATTATCGAAGAGTTTAAAAAGTTTGCGATGGATACGCAAAGGTAAATAGAGCAATTAGATGCCTCAAGATTTTTTTTCGCCAGATGTACAAAACGGGAACTACGGTGACAGTGCTGGACTGCACCCCGTAAGTGAGACACGGTAATTTCTGTGACAGGCTATCCTTGGAGGATGGCCTATGACAGACAAAATGACGTTCAGAACGTCAACAGTCAGCCGATGCCTCAGCCTTGCGGCTTCACCACGTCGGCCGGGCTGATGTCGAGCAGGTCGAGCGTGCGGCGCAACAGCTGCATTTCGCTCCCGGCGAGTTGCGAATCGGCCTTGGCGATTTCGGCCATGTGGCGGGCGAGCAGCTTGCGCCGTTCGACGTCGAGGTCGCGGAACTGCGCGACGGCCTGCGAGCCGTTGGTCTCGTAGCCGAATTCGTTGAGATATTCGATGACGCTGTCGATGCTGGTTTCGGGAATGCCGAAGGCGTCCCGGCAGATACGCCTGAAGGCGGTCATTTCGCTTTCGCTGACCGATCCATCGGCCAATATCATACGGAACAGCATCAGCAGCTCCGCCGACAGCACCGGATCGTCCGCGACCTTGCGCACGCCAGGATCGCCGTCGAAGATCGAGCGTATCTGGTCCAGCAATCCCATCGCCATCAGCCCCTTCCGATTCGTTCGGAAGGTAGCGCGGAATCGGATTTGCGCAAACGGGGTGCGAATGGTGAAAAGGACAATCGCTTCAGGTTTGAATTCGCCTCCTCACCCTTTTAGGGCGTTGGCGCTGCCCCTCACCTGCCTGCCGGCGTCCTCTCCCCGTTTAGTGACGGGGAGAGGGGCGCTCTCGTCACCGATTTCGCCAATCGCAGGCGATGCAAGAAAAGGCGCCGACGTTGCGACCAGCCCTTTCTCCCCGTCACTATACGGGGAGAAATGCCCGGCAGGGCAATGAGGGGCGGCGGCGACATCGACAATTGGTGGTCTCCGCCACAATTTGGAAACTGTCATTCGTCTGAAGCGATGCCCTTCTGATCGAACGCGCAGCACCGTTCTGGCCACTCCCATAAAACTGCTGGCCAATCCGGCAAGCCCCGCTGCGTGCGCTCATTGGTGTGTGACCGCGCGCCTGATACTATGCCGCTGTACGAATCATGTTGAGGAGGGACCGAACATGAATCTCAGTGCGCCTACCCAGCTTATTTTCATTATATCCCTTGTCATCGCCATCATCGGCGTTCTCGCCGCGCTTGGCGTTCTTGCGTTTATACCTTTGAATGCCGCGTGGATTGTCGTCATCGCCTACATCGTGCTGGCCGCCGGCTGCCTGATGCGCGGGGCTTAAACACATCCAGACAACTCCGAATCTCAGGCAACTCGGACCGCCCGGCCAAAAGCCGGGCGCTTTTGATTCCGACGGATGGTCTGTTAAAGTCGCTTGGCGGAAGGAAAGCGCATGCCCGCCGACAGCAAAGACGGCAGCCATCACGACAGCCCAGGCCTCGATCGATTCGAGATGGTGCGGCGCGCGCCGAGCCATCGGCTTCAGGGCGCCGTCACCGACATGTGCGGCTTTCGCGAAACCATGCCAGGCCATTTCCGCGCCATCGAATATGCCTCGCTGACCGTGCCGCTGGTCATCAGCTTTGCCGAACCCTTTGCCATCGGGCTCGGCAGGGACCCCAGCGACAATGACCGCTTCGCCAGTTTTGCCGCCGGCCTTTATGCCGGGCCGGTGGTGATCGAATCCTGCGGCGGCACCTGCTGTGTGCAGATCAATTTCACCCCGCTCGGCGCTCGTCGCTTCTTCGGCCGGCCGATGAGCGAACTGACCGACCGCATGGTCGGCCTGGATGACGTGCTCGGCGTTGAAGGCATCGCCCTTCGTGAAAGGCTCGGCAATGCGCCGGGTTGGAGCACACGCTTCGCCATCGTCGAAGCCTTCGTCGCCGATCGGTTGGCAACCGCAGACCGCACTCAAGCCGACATAGTCTGGGCCTATGAGACGATCGTCTCGACGCGTGGCCGGACCCGCATCTCGACGCTGGCCGAAAAGCTTGGCTGGAGCCGCAAGCATCTTGCCGGAAAATTTTCGGACGCGATCGGAACCGGCCCAAAAACGCTGTCGCGCATCGTCCGCTTCAACCATGCGCTTGGCCTGTCGAGACAGGCGAACAGCGCTTGGGCCGACATCGCCGCCGGCTGCGGCTATGCCGACCAGGCGCATCTGGTGCGCGAGTTCCGCGACCTCGCAGGCGTCACGCCGACCACTGTCGCCGCGAGGTAACATTTCTTCAAGACGCGCAACCGGCCTTCGCGCAGACTGGGTTGATCGACCAACCCGTTGAAGGAGATCAGCCATGCCGAACACCACCGAACCACCGCGGCTTTATCCGGCGCTGCGCTACAGAAATGCCGGCAACATGATCGACTGGCTGTGCGAGGCCTTCGGCTTCAGCGTTCGCGCCCGCCATGGCGAAGGCGACGTGGTGCACCACGCCGAACTCGCATTCGGCTCTTCGATCATCATGCTCGGCACGGCGCGCGACGATGCCTATGGCAAGATGGTCGGCGCGCCCGGCTCGGGCGGCGGCAAGTCGATCTACATTGCGGTCGCTGATGCCGACGCGGCATACGCGCGCGCAAAAACCGCCGGCGCGGAGATTCTGGAAGAGCTCACCGACCGCGACTATGGCAGCCGCGAATTCATATGCCGCGATCCGGAAGGCAATGTCTGGTCGTTCGGCACCTACTGGCCGAAGGCTGACGAGAAAGCATGATCCCGAAAAGTGGAGACCGGTTTTCGGACAAGATCATGCTCAAGCAAAGTATCTAACGCGCCAGCCCAAAAATCGCGTCGCAGTCGAGGTGGGTTTCCAGTTCGGCTGCGATCTCGTCGAGTGCCCGTTCGACCTCGGCGCGGTAGTCGATGCCGCCGCCCTTGACGCCAAGGCTTTCGAGGAATTTCGCCCGGAAGGCATCGGCGGAAAACAGCCCGTGCATATAGGTGCCCAGCACCTTGCCATCGGCCGAGATAGCGCCGTCATCGATGCCGTTGATAACGGCGGACGGCCGCAGCGTATCCGGACCGGTGGTGCGGCCGAGATGGATCTCGTAGCCGTCGAGCGGCAGATCAAACGGCACCGAGCGCGCGCTGACGTTGCGCACCGTCTTTTCCGGCTCCATCACCGTTTCGACGTCGAGCAGGCCGAGGCCTTGCGTTTCGGTAACGCTGCCCTCGATGCCGTCGGGATCGCGCACGATATGACCAAGCATCTGGAAGCCGCCGCAAATGCCGACGATATGACCACCGCGTTTCCTATGCGCGGCAAGGTCGCGGTCCCAGCCGTTCTCGCGAAATTTCAGGAGATCGCCGATCGTCGACTTCGAGCCGGGAATGACCACCAGACCCGCACCTTCGGGCAAGCGCTCACCAGGCGGCACGAACACCACCTCGACCTGCGGTTCGGCCTTGAGCGGGTCGAGATCGTCGAAATTGGCGATGCGCGAGAGCACCGGCACGGCGATCTTCAGCGCGCGCTTCTCGCCGGACGCCAGTCGCTCGAGCACGACGGAATCTTCCGATGGCAGCCGCGCCGCCGCCTTCAGCCACGGCACGACGCCAAAACAGCGCCAACCGGTGAATTTTTCGATCGCCTTGATGCCGTCTTCGAACAGCGAGACGTCGCCACGGAACTTGTTGATGAGATAGCCGACGATCATGCGCCGGTCCTCCTCCGGCAGGATCAGATGGGTGCCGGCGACCGAGGCGATAACGCCGCCGCGATCGATATCGCCGACCAGGATCACCGGCACGCCGGCGCGCGTCGCAAAGCCCATATTGGCAATGTCGCGGCTCCTGAGATTGATCTCGGCCGGCGATCCCGCGCCCTCGACGATGACCAGATCGGCGCCCTCGCCGACCTTTGCCCAGGAGTCCAGCACCGCATCCATCAGCCGGCCCTTCAGCGCCTGGTAGTCGCGCGCCCGCGCCTCGCCGAACACCTTGCCCTGCACGACGACTTGAGCGCCGACATCGGTCTGCGGCTTGAGCAGCACCGGGTTCATGTGGACGGTCGGCGCCACGCCGCAGGCGATCGCCTGAAGCCATTGCGCGCGGCCGATCTCACCGCCGCCTGAATCGCCCGGAATATCGGCGACAGCGGCGTTGTTCGACATGTTCTGCGGCTTGAAGGGCCGCACTTTCAAGCCGCGCTTCTTCGCCGCGCGGCACAGACCGGCGACGAGCACTGTCTTGCCGACATCCGAACCCGTGCCCTGCAGCATGATTGCCTTGGCCATTATCAGCCCCTGCCCTGCGCAACGGTTGCGGTGATCGTCGACTTGGCTGCCAGCGGGCCGCCGCGCCAGAGATAGAGCGCCAGCAGCGGCTCCTTGCCAGTGCGCATGGCGTGGTTGACGTCAGAGGCATGGTGGATCACCTCGCCCGCCGCTCGAAGGCGAAAACCGCCGTCGCCCATGCGCCATTCGGTGCCGCCGGTCAGCGGGATGTAGATCTCCTCCGCGACATGGTGATGATCGGGGTAGACGATGTCGGGTCCAAGGATCAGCAGGCCGGCCGCAACCTCGTCATTGACGAAATGCCCGCGTGTACCGAACACCTCCAGCCAGCCGTAATTGTCGATGAAAACCTTGCCGAAATCCGCCTCGCCATAGGTTTGCCCCCAGCGCAGATCGCCGCGACGCTCCGCAACCAGCCGCGCCAGCGGCTTGGCCGCAGCGGGAGCGAGTTCGACGATACGGTCGAGCTGAAGGAGACAAGGCAGTGCATGCGGTTCGAGCGGCCGGCTTGGCATGTCCCAGCCGATTCGGGCCACGGCGTCGCGCACCAGCGCATCATCGAACGTCTGGAGATAGGCATGGAAGCGTCCAAGCAGTTCGTCGAAATTTGTCGTCACACTTTGCTCCAAAGCGCATTCGCACACAGCCGCTGCCCAGATGGTTGGATGGAGACGATCGGGTTGCGCGGCGGCATCATTGGTCTAGATTGGACTGCGCGCAAAGCCAAAAACGACAGGCCAGCAGGCCGGAAACATCAGGGAGCACGCCATGGACGCCGCTGTCGATGCGGGCACCAGCCAGTTCGAACTCAACGAAGACCAGCGCGCCATCCAGGAGATGGCGCAAGCCTTCGCCGCCGACCGTGTGGCGCCGAACGCACTCGACTGGGATCGCAACAAGTATTTCCCCGCCGATGTGATCCGCGAGACAGGTCCGCTCGGCCTTGGCGGCATCTATGTCCGCGAGGATGTCGGCGGCTCGGGGCTCGGCCGGCTCGACGCCGTGCTGATCTTCGAAGCGCTTTCGCGGGCCGATCCGGCGTTTTCCGCCTTCATCTCGATCCACAATATGGCGGCATCGATGATCGACCGCTTCGGCAGCGACGAGCAACGTCGGCGCTTCCTGCCGAAGCTGACCTCGATGGAATGGCTGGCCAGCTACTGCCTGACCGAGCCGGGTTCGGGATCCGATGCCGCGGCGCTGAAGACGCGTGCGGTCAAAAGCGGCGGCGATTATGTGCTGAACGGCGCCAAGCAGTTTATCTCCGGTGCCGGCGACAGCGACCTCTATGTCGTCATGGCGCGCACCGGCGCCGACGGGCCGAAAGGCATTTCCACCTTCGTCGTGCCGAACGATGCGCCCGGCCTTTCCTTCGGCGCCAACGAGCGCAAGATGGGCTGGCACATGCAGTCGACCCGCCAGGTCGTCTTCGAGGACTGCAAGGTGCCGGCGGAAAACCTGCTGTCGGTCGAGGGCGCCGGTTTCGGCATCGCCATGGCCGGGTTGGACGGCGGCCGGTTGAACATCGCTGCCTGCTCGCTCGGCGGCGCGCAATCGGCGCTCGACAAGGCACTCGCCTACACCGCCGAACGCAAGGCTTTCGGCTCGAAGATCAACCAGTTCCAGGCGCTGCAGTTCAAGCTCGCCGACATGGAGACCGAACTGCAGGCAGCGCGCGTCTTCCTCTACACCGCCGCCTCGAAGCTCGACCGCAACGCGCCGGATGCCTCGAAATGGTCGGCGATGGCCAAGCGCTTCGTCACCGACACCGGCTTCAACGTCGCCAACGACGCCCTGCAGCTGCATGGCGGCTATGGTTACCTGCACGACTACGGCATCGAGAAGCTGGTGCGGGACCTGCGTGTCCACCAGATCCTCGAAGGCACCAACGAGATCATGCGCGTCATCATCGCTCGCGCGCTGATCGGACGATAGAGAATTTAGTGAATAGTGAATAGTGAATGGTGAATGGTGAATGGTGAGGCTATCATATAGACCATGAGGTAATACATGATCCATACTGACTACTTACTACTGACTACTGACTATTCACTATTCACTATTCACTATTCACTATTCCACTCACGGAGCGCCATTATGACCACCATCGCCTTCATCGGCCTCGGCAATATGGGCAATCCGATGGCCTCCAACCTGGTCAAGGCCGGATATGCCGTGCACGGCTTCGACCTGGTGCCGGAGAACCTCGTCATCGCCAGGGAACACGGCGTCGTCGTCATGGCCAACGCCGTTGCGGCGGTGAAAGACGCCGATGCGGTCATCACCATGTTGCCGGCCGGCAAGCATGTTCTGTCGGTTTACGCAGACATAGCGTCCAAGGCAAAAAAAGGCGCGCTGTTCATCGATTCCTCGACCATCGATGTCGAGTCGGCTCGAAAGGCCCATGCCATCGCCGCCAAGCACGGGTTGCTGTCGATCGACGCGCCGGTCTCCGGCGGCACGGGCGGTGCGGCGGCCGGCACGCTGACCTTCATGGCCGGCGGTTCGAAGGATGCCTTCGCCAAGGCCGAACCAATCCTCAAGCCGATGGCCGGCCGCATCGTTCATTGCGGCGACGACGGCGCCGGACAGGCGGCGAAGATCTGCAACAATATGATTTTGGGCATTTCGATGATCGGCGTTGCCGAGGCCTTCGTGCTGGCGGAAAAGCTCGGCCTGTCGCACCAGGCGCTGTTCGACGTCGCCTCGACCTCGTCCGGCCAGTGCTGGTCGCTGACCACCTATTGCCCGGTGCCCGGCCCGGTGCCGACATCGCCCGCCAACAATGGCTATAAGCCTGGGTTCGCGGCGGCACTGATGCTGAAGGACCTGAAACTGTCGCAGGAGGCCGCACAGAGCGTCGGTGCAGCAACGCCGCTCGGCGCCGAGGCAGCCCAGCTCTATGCGCTGTTCAACGCACAAGGGAATGCCGGCGCGGATTTTTCCGGCATCATTAATTTGCTCCGTGGTAACCCGGCGTAACCTTCCAAGTTCACAGGTTTTCGATCTGCCCAAAGCGGAAAGTCGGCAAATTTAGGTTTGCTTAAGCTCTTGCTAACCCTGCAGTAACGATATGCGTTTAGAACGGATTGCGAGGCGGACATCCGCCCGGCGCTCCGGATCAGGTCTCGCGTACCGGAGCCCGTAAGTTTCGCCGTTAGTTTCGCAAGTGTATTGTTGGCGAAGCGCCATGCGTATCTGGCAAAGCCGCGTTCCGATGGAGCGCGGTTTTTGCGTTTCGCATTCTTCAAGGACAATGAGGCGATCGCCCTGGCGCGTCTCCAGATGATCGTCGGCGTCGTGGCTGCTGTCCTGAGCTACGTCGACCCACAGGTGGTCGCGCCCCAACCCCCCAGCGCGTCGGTGCCATGGCTCATCGGTCAGCTACGCTACTTGCGTGCGAGCACGACGTGGGCCTCTTGGGGGAACATCAGCTCCCCTTCAGTTGAATAGATTGCCAGCGAAAAATTTAGATCACCGGTGATCGCTGCGATGACTGCTTCCCGATGTCCGGCATCCATTCCGCTGACCAGCCCGGCCTGCGGAGTCGCCGCCAATTGTAGTCGCACATATTCCCTCGACGAGGGAAATCGGATGTTCTGTGTCGTCGTGTGGATGGTCACCTGACGAAATCCCGCCTCGGCCACCAATCGGTAAAGCTCGTCCGCATCAGCGAGTGAATGCTCAGACCTTTTCGTTGCCGAAGCGCCTGGACCGAGGTGTCGATCCAAGGCATCCGCCAGCGCCTTCGCCGCAGGAGTGTGCTCAATAGCGCTGAAAACGTTTAAAGCCAGTCGGCCGTCAGGCACCAGAACCCGGAACATCTCACGGAGCGCACTAGATCGATCCGGAAAAAACTGCAGTCCGAGCTGGCAAAGAACCAGATCGAAGGCGGAGTCAGGGAACGGCATTTCGAGCGCGCTTCCCTCGTGCCAGTCGATACGCGCTCCAGCGCCTCTCGGGAGCGACCGAGCAACGGCGAGCATGCCCGTATTGATGTCGAGGCCGACGACCTGCCCACTTCCCATACGCTCGGCAGCCGAGCGTGCCACCACGCCGGTGCCGCAAGCTACGTCCAGAATCCGCTCACCAGATTGAGGCGCAGCACGATCCATCAGGTCCGCAGCCCACAGGGCTGTGATTGCCGGGACTAGGTAGCGCTCGTAGAGGTCCGCGGCGCTGCCTTCCAGCTGCCACTGCTCCTGTTTGGCCATAGTTTCCCTCCCGCACAACGATCTCGGGCAACGGGCCCGATCGGCGCTTCAGCAGCCATCATAAAGCGCGTGTCTGTCGACTAGCAACCGGGCAATGGAAACCGGCAGGGTGCTATTCTTCTCGTTCCGTATCACAACGGTCTTACACCATCCGCCCCAAGTAGAATCAAACTCACATTCCACTGTGCACTCCACGCGCGGCATCTCGCCAATATTTACGAGGCCGATATCCACGAGTTTGTAGCGAGCGATCGCCTTTGGATATTTCCTGAAAACACTCTCAATTTCTGACACGAAGCCCTTGTGCTCTTCTGGAACCGGCCTTTTGAAAGGTGTTTTGGCGTCCTGCGCAAGACATACAGTGATGACCGATTGCATAACCAAGGCTAGGATCAAAGAAATGGTGCGCATCAACTGTCTCCAATACGCCTTACGTGGAGAGATGTTTTGATGGTGGATGGCCGCAACTCCGGGACGGGGGGAAGGCCGTATCGAGGGTAGTCTGCGTCAAACATGGCCCACCATCGCCCGTGTAATCGTTGCACGGGCAGTTGCCGTGCGCCTCTATGTGCGCGTTGCAAGGGTTCCCGAACCCAAACCCATCATCAGGTAAAGTTACTCCCGCCCGCGCCAGTAGCGCCGCGGCTTCTTTCCGCGCGCTAATGATCAAGAACGCGGCCTTTTCCAGGGCTTCCGATTGTTCGCGCGTGAGACCTTCCCGAGACAGATATTTAAAGATCCTCGTCTGGCGAACTCTTCGCATGAAGCGGCATTCAATCTCCGGGCGCCCGATTCCCGGGCGCCCGGCAAACGTTCCATCTTACCGCTTGCGCAAATCTGCTTGCGCCAGGTCGAGCGCCGTGGCGATGCGGTCGCAGGCCATGTCGATCGTCTCGCGCGTCCAGATCAGCGGCGGCGACAGGATCATCGTGTCGCCGGTAGCGCGCAGCATCATGCCCTGGACAATCGCGTGGTCGCGAACCATCACCGCCGCGCTGCCGGCCGGCAGGAAGCGCTCCTTGGTCACCTTGTCCTTGACGATCTCGATCGCCCCCATCAGCCCGAACGAGCGCACCTCGCCGACCAGATCGTGCCCACCGAGACGTTCCTGCAGGGCCCTGGCGAAGTAAGGCCCGGTGTCGTTCCTCACGCGCTCGACCAGGCCTTCGCGCTCGATGATCTCGAGGTTCTTCAGCGCCACCGCGCAGGCCACCGGATGCCCGGCATAGGTGTAGCCGTGATAGAATTCGCCGCCCTTTTCGACCAGCGTCGCCGCGATGCGGTCGCCGACCAGCAGCGCCGACAGCGGCTGATAGCCAGAGGTCAGCGCCTTGGCCGTGGTGATGGTGTCGGGCTCGACATCGAAGGCTTGTGCGGCGAACCACTCGCCTGTGCGGCCATATCCGGTGATGACCTCGTCCAGCATCAGCAGGACATCGTATTTGCGGCAGATGCGCTGCACCTCCGGCCAATAGCTCATCGGCGGGATCTTCACCCCGCCTGCCCCCATCACCGGCTCGCCGATGAAGGCGGCCACCTTGTCGGCGCCGGCTTCGAGGATCGCGTCCTCGACCGCTTTTGCCGCGCGCAGGCCGAAATCATGGTCGCTTTCGCCGGGCAGTGCGAGCTCATAGGCATAGGGCATCATCACATGGACGATGTTGGGCACGGCGCCGCCGAGCTGCTTGTGCATCAAATCCATGCCGCCGAGCGAGGCGCCGGCGATGGTCGAGCCGTGGTAGCCCATCTTGCGTGAGATGATGCGGTTCTTCTCGGGCCTGCCTTCCAGCACCCAATAGTGACGGACCAGGCGCAGCGCCGTGTCGTTGGCCTCCGAACCGGACGAGCCGTAGAACACCTGGTTGATGTGCCTTGGCGCGATCTCCGCCAGCTTTTTCGACAGCAGAACCGGCGTCGGCGTCGAGCATTTGAAGAAAGAGTTGTAGTAGGGCAATTCCTTCATCTGGGCGTAGGCGGCGTCGGCCAGCTCGTCGCGGCCATAGCCGACATTGACGCACCACAGCCCAGCCATGCCGTCGAGGATTTCCGTCCCTTCGGCATCATAGATGAACGGCCCGTTGGCGTGGGTGATGATGCGCGAGCCGGTCTCGCGCATCTCTTTGTGGTCGGTGAACGGATGAAGGTGATGCGCGGCATCGATCTGCTGAAGCTGCTTCAGCGAATAATTCTGGTAGGTCATGTCTGGTCTTTCCTCTTGAACCAATCCGGCAGCTTTCGCGCCGGGGCGGATTCGTCAGAGGACAGCGGGCGGCGAATAGCCGATGCGAGCGCAGAGCCGCAACAGCTCGGCGCGTAGCGTGCGCGACGACGGCGTCACCGCCACCCCAAATGCGCAACCCGATTTCGCCAGCCGAGCCATGCATGCACCTTAGGCTGCCTCGAGCCCTCAGTTCAAGCCGTGCCGGTCAAGCGACGCCGGTCAATTGGTGCCAGTCAGGGCCCGCTGCAGGAAGACGTACTTCATCGCCGCCTGTGCGGCCTGCGGCCGCCGGTCGCCGCGTCCGCCATGGCCGCCCTCGGTCTCCTCGAAGAACAGCGTCTTGCCGTGGCCGGCCGCCTGCAGCCGTGCCGCCATCTTGCGGGCATGCCCGGGATGGACGCGATCGTCGGCGGTCGAGGTCGTCAGCAACACCGGCGGATAGGCTGCATCCGTGTCTACATGCTGATAGGGCGAATAGGCGGCGAGCCAGGCTGCCTCTTCCGGCTTCGCCGGATCGCCATACTCGGCCATCCATGACGCGCCGGGCGGCAGCTCGGTGTAGCGCAGCATATCGAGCAGCGGCACGTCGATGATCACTGCACCGAACAATTCCGGGTGCTGGGTCAGCGAGACGCCGGTCAGCAAGCCACCATTCGATCCGCCCTGGATGCCCAGTGTGGCGGGCGTAGCGATGCCGCGTTTGACCAGATCTTGCGCGACGGCAGCGAAATCGTCGAAGGCATTCTGGCGATTGGCCTTGAGCGCCGCCTGGTGCCAGTTCGGGCCGAACTCGCCGCCGCCGCGGATGTTGGCCTGCACATAGGCATTGCCCTTCTCCAGCCACAGCCTGCCGCGTACGCCGGCATAGCCGGGCAGCAGCGGCACTTCGAAGCCGCCATAGCCGTAAAGCAATGTCGGCACGGGTCCATGCAAGTCGCGCCTCCTGACGACGAAGTACGGGATCATCGTGCCATCCTTCGAGCGCGCCTCGAACTGTTCGGAGAGCAGGGACGACGCGTCGAAACGCGCCGGCTGCGACTTCACCGTTGCCAGCCCCGCGGCGTTGTCGTCCGACCAGATGATCGAGCTCGGCGTCAGGAAATCGGTGAAGGAGAAGGAGACGCTGGAACCGAAATGCTCGGCATGGCTGATGCCGACATTGCCGTTTTCGGGCAACGCCACGGGCTTGAACTCCCAGCCGCTGTCGCTGCGCTTGCCGGCGACGACCTTGCCGCGCACATTGTCCATCAAATTGATGAACAGCCGGTCCTGCGTGCGGGCAATGCCGGCGATCGAGACGCGGTGCGCCGGCTCGAGCACGGTATCGAGGGATCCGAATAGCCCGGTTTCGATCCAGCGCTCGAAATCGAGTGAATAGAGTCCGTCGGGCTTACACAGCGTGCCGTCCGGCGCAGTCCACGGGGTACGCACGCCAAAGACGAGCTGGCCTTTGAACAGCGCCGTATCGGTGACGTCGTCCGGCAACGGGATGCGCCTGTTTCCGCCGGAAGGCAGCCGCAGGAAGCTGTGCGAGGCGAAGAAGTCGATGGTCCGGGCGAGGAAGACATGACGCTTGTCGCCGTCGAATTCGACGGACCCGCCGGCGGCAAGATCCTGCTTCAGCGCCTCGAAGATCGGCATCGCCGCTTCCAGTGGCGTGCCGCGCCGCCAAAGCTTGACCACGCGCGGATAACCGGACTGGGTCTTGTCGTCCTCCTCGAAGGCGGCGGAAACGATAACCGTGTCCTCGTCCAGCCAGCTAAAGCTCGATTTCGAGGCAGGAGCGCGAAAGCCGCCATCGACGAACGATCTGCTTTCGATATCGAATTCGCGCATCTCGCTGGCATCGCCGCCATCCGGCGACAGGTTGAGCAGGCAGCGGCTGAAGTCGGGGTAGAGCCGGCTGGCGCCGCTGAACACCCATTTCACCCCCTCTTTCGCCGCCAGACTGTCGAAGTCGATGATCGTCTGCCATTCCGGCTTGTCGGTCTTGTAGGAGGCGACGGTGGTGCGCCGCCAGAGGCCGAGTACGTTCGTCCGGTCCTGCCAGAAATTATAGACATAGCCGTTGATAGCGGCCCCGACGGCGATGTTATCCTCGGCTGTCATCAGGTCGAGCGCCGTCTCGAACGACGTCTGATAGGACGGATCACCCTGCAGCTCCCCGACCGTAACTGCATTTTGGTGATGCACCCAGTCGAGCGCCTGCTTGCCCCTCCTGTCCTCAAGCCAGAGAAACGGGTCTTCGGCCGCCGAACCCGGCTGGCCCTTGGTATTCGATTTGGTCATGAGGTCTCCGGTTGAGTCGGGTGGCGACATAGCCAAGATCGACATGGGGCCGCTTACATTCAAGCCATTCGTCAGAAACGGCGGCTTTCTGGCATTCACACCATCCGTCTTCGAATGACCGTTACAACTGCCAGCGCCAGGCAAATGGCACCGAGCGTCATTGGCAGGCCGCCGGCGCCAACAACATCCATGGCGCTGCCCGCCAGCGGCGGCACGGCGATGCCGCCGACGCCCCACATCAGCGAGAAGGCGGCGTTGCCGGCGACCAGTGCCGAGCCGGTGAACCGCTCGCCGAGTTCAATGATCGACATCGTGTAAATGCCGTAGGAAACCGCGCCCCAGATGAAGACGCACGGCCAGATCAGCGGCGTCTCGATGAGAACCGGCAACAGAACGCATCCCAGCACCGTCATCGAAACACAGATGAACCGCACCAGCCGCGCCGTCAGTCGTTCCGCCAGCAGGCCGAGCGGCACCTGCATAGCGATGTTGCCGGCGATCATCACCGACAGCAGCGCCGACATGCGCGCTTCGGCGATGCCGTAATGCGTTCCATAGACCGGCAGCAAGGCGAGCACCGCCTGTTCGAAACCGGCGGCCACGATCACCGCCGATAACAGCAGCCACGCCTGCGGCACGAACCCCAGCACCGAAACGCGGTGCCCGCTCTCGTCGACCTTGGGCAGCCGTGCCAGCACCGAGGCGAGGCAGGCGCCGCAAAACAGGAATGCGGCGATGCCGACCAGAAACGGCGGCCATCCCTCGGTGCCGACCGCAAGCAGGCACAGCGGCCCCGCCGCAAAGCCCGCCGAAATGATCGTCGAATAGATGCCCATGACGCGGCCGCGGCGTGCCGGCGGCGCCAGTGCGATCACCCAGACTTCGCTCAGCACGTAGAGCGGGTTGGTGACGGCGCCGATCAAAAAGCGCAGCGGAAACCACAGATAGACACTTTGCGTCCAGCCGATCAGCGCCAGCACCAGCGCGGAAAGTGCCGCGCAAGTAAGCGCGGTGCGCCCTGCCCCGAAACGCCGCGCCAGCGCCGGAACCAGCGGCGACGAGACGATGAAGCCGATCGGCGTCATTGCCGCCGATAGGCCGATCATGGCCGGCGAGACGCCCTGGCGCTGCAGGATGAAGCTCAACAGCGGATAGCTCAGCCCTTGCGCGATGGCGAACACCGAGACGGTGGCGATCACGCCGGTGATCGCCGCCCATTGCACTGTCTCGCCGCTGTCCTGTTCCGCCCGGTCCATGATGCAGGACTAGCGTTTCGCTTTCATCGCGGTAAGCACCGGCAACGAAAACCGCTTGCGCCAGCCGGAAGAGATAAGAGCCTGACGATCCCTCCGGCTGCCCTTCAGGCATGTCGCTTCCCTCGTCCTAGTGGTCGCCGCCTCCGCAATGGCTGGTCGGCCGGCAGTCCATTATGCCGCCGCATTGCCGCAGCGTACGAGGACTATCATGACCGCCGCCCTTCAGCCCGCCGAACCCGCATTGGCAAACGACCGCGCCCGTCGCGGCGGCCGCGCGGGAAAGCGTGCCGGCGGATCGGCGGCGTTCGAGCAGCCGCCGTTTCGGCAGTTGAAGAACCCGCTGGCGCCGACCCGGCTGGTTTCCGACGACGAGCTGGAATCTATCCACCTCGCCTCTCTGCGCGTGCTGCGGGAAATCGGCGTCGACGTGCTGCATGACGAAGCCCGGCGCATTATGAAGGCGCATGGCGCCGATGTCCGCGAAGGCAGCGAGCGGGTGCGCTTCGACAGTGACATGATCCTGGAACTGGTTGCGCACTGCCCGCCGGAATTCACCATCCACGCCCGCAACCCGGCGCACAACGTGCGCTTCGGCGGCGATAATCTGATCATCTCGATGATGGCGTCGGCGCCCAATTGCTCCGACGTCGACCGCGGCCGCCGGCCGGGCAACCAGCAGGACTACCGCAACTTCCTCAAGCTTGCGCAGATGCACAACATATTGAACTGCACGGGCGGTTATCCGGTCGAGCCGATCGACATCCATCCGTCCGTCCGCCACCTCGAATGCATCCGTGACCTCGCCACGCTGACCGACAAGATGTTCCACATCTATTCGCTCGGCAAGGAGCGCAACGTCGACGGCATCGAGATCACCAGGATCGCGCGTGGCATCAGCCATGAGCAGTTGCTTTCAGAGCCGTCGGTATTCACCATCATCAACACCAATTCGCCGCTCAAGCTCGACGTGCCGATGATGGAAGGCATCATCCAGATGTCGAGCAAGGGCCAGGTGGTCATCGTGACGCCGTTCACCCTGTCCGGCGCCATGGCGCCGGTGACGATTGCCGGCGCGCTGGTGCAGCAGAATGCCGAGGCGCTGTCCGGCATCGCCTTCGCGCAGATGGTGCGCAAGGGCGCGCCTGTCGGCTATGGCGGCTTCACCTCGAATGTCGACATGAAGTCCGGCGCGCCGGCCTTCGGCACGCCGGAATACATGAAGGCCCAGCTGGTCGGCGGCCAACTCGCCCGCCGCTACAACATCCCCTACCGCACCTCCAACACCTGCGCCGCCAACACGGTCGACGCGCAAGCCGCCTATGAAAGCGTGTTCTCGCTTTGGGGCGCCATCCAGGGCGGCGGCAATCTGATGATGCATGCCGCCGGCTGGCTCGAAGGCGGCCTGCGCTGCTCCTACGAGAAGACCATCCTCGATATAGACCTGTTGCAGATGGTCGCCGAGTTCCTGACGCCGCTCGATCTTTCCGAGGAAGCACTCGGTTTCGACGCCATACAGTCCGTCGGCCCCGGCGGCCATTTCTTCGGCACCCAGCACACGCAGGACCGCTACAAGACCGCGTTCTATGCGCCTATTATCTCGGACTGGCGCAATTTCGAGACTTGGGCGGAGGCCGGGTCGCCGACGGCACTCGAAAAGGCCAATCGCGTCTGGAAGGAACGGCTGGCGTCCTATGAAGAGCCTTACATGGATCCGGCAATCCGGGAGGAGCTCAACGCTTTCGTCGACAAGCGCCGGGCCGAAGGCGGCGCGCCGACCGATTTCTGATCATCTGATGAGTAGTCGACCCCCACTCCGTCTTGATGGCAGGCTGGCCGGAAACATCGCTGTATCCGATCTCCGCTTTGTTTTCGCGCCCCGCTCACTCGATTCAATCTCTTCAAAAACGGATCTATCTTCATGAAATCTCATGCAAAAGCGGTTGTCATCGGCGGCGGGGTCGTTGGCTGCTCGGTGCTCTATCATCTGGCCAAGGCCGGCTGGACCGACATCATGCTGATCGAGCGTTCGGAGCTCACTTCCGGCTCGTCCTGGCATGCGGCGGGCGGCTTCCATACGCTGAACGGCGATCCCAACGTCGCCAAGCTGCAGGCCTATACGGTGCAGCTTTACAAAGAGATCGAGGAGATTTCCGGCCAATCCTGCTCGCTGCACCTGACCGGCGGCGTGATGATGGCCGACACGCCCGAGCGCATGGACTTCTTGCGGCTCGCCCACGCCAAGGGCCGCTATCTCGGCATGGACACCGAACTGATCACGCCGTCCGAAGCCAAGGCGATGTTCCCGCTGATGGACGAGACGAATTTCGTCGGCGCCATGTGGGATCCAGTCGAGGGCCATCTCGACCCTTCCGGCACCACCCATGCGTATGCCAAGGCCGCCAGGAAGCTAGGCGCCGAGATCGTACTGCGCAACCGCGTCGTGGAACTGACGCAGGAGGTCGACGGCACCTGGAACGTCGTCACTGAGCAAGGCACAGTCAAAGCCGAGCATGTGGTCAACTGCGGCGGCCTGTGGGCGCGCGAGATCGGTCGCATGGTCGGCGTCGAACTGCCGGTGCTGGCCATGGAGCACATGTATCTGCTAACCGAGCCGATGCCGGAGGTCGAGGAATTCAACAAGTCGACCGGCCGCGAGATGATTGGCGTGCTCGATTTCAAGGGCGAGATCTATACCCGCCAGGAACGCAACGGCATCCTGCTCGGCACCTATGAAAAAGCCTGCAAGCCGTGGTCGCCGGTCAACACGCCGTGGGATTTCGGCCACGAGCTGCTGCAGCCCGACATCGACCGCATCGCGCCGTCGCTCGAGATCGGCTTCAAGCATTTCCCCGGCATCGAAAAGGCCGGCATCAAGCAGATCATCAACGGCCCCTTCACCTTCGCGCTGGACGGCAACCCGCTGGTCGGCCCGGTGCAGGGCCTGACCAATTTCTGGTGCGCCTGCGCCGTCATGGCCGGCTTCAGCCAGGGCGGCGGCGTCGGCCTGGCGCTGTCGAACTGGATGGTCCATGGCGACCCCGGCTTCGACGTCTGGGGCATGGACGTTGCACGCTTCGGCGAATGGGCAACGCTGCGGTATACCAACGCAAAGGTCCGCGAAAATTATTCGCGCCGCTTCTCCATCCGCTTTCCCAACGAGGAATTACCGGCGGCAAGACCAGCGCAGACGACCCCGCTTTACGACACCATGCTCGCCAACAACGCCGTCATGGGCGACAGCTGGGGTCTCGAAACCCCACTCTGGTTCGCGCCGAAAGGCTCGGAGCCGAAGGACGTCGTGTCCTTCCACCGCTCCAATGATTTCCGCCCGATCGGCGAGGAAGTGCGCGCCACTCGCGAGAGGGTCGGCGTCACCGAGATCGCCAACTTCGCCAAATACGAAGTCTCCGGGCCAGGGGCCGAGGACTTCCTCAACCGCCTGATGACCAATCGCATGCCGAAGACCGGCCGCATCGTGCTGACGCCCATGCTGAACGAGTTCGGCCGGCTGATCGGGGACTTCACCATTGCCAAGGCGGGCCCAAGGGGTGGGGAAGACCGCTTCATGATATGGGGTTCTTCGGCAGCGCAAAAATACCACATGCGCTGGTTCGAGAAGCATCTGCCGAAGGACGGTCCAAGGGCGTCAGAGGTGCGCATCCACCGCTTCGACCAGACGCTGGTCGGGTTGTCGATCGCCGGGCCGAAATCCCGCGACCTGCTGCAGAAACTGGTCGATGTCGACATCTCGACCAAGGCCTTCCGCTTCATGGATTTCCGCGAGATGGCGGTCGGCGGAGCGCCCTGCATGGTCAACCGGATCACCTACACCGGCGACCTCGGCTATGAGATCTGGATGGCGCCTGCCTACCAGCGCCTGGTCTACAAGGCGATCAAGGAGGCTGGCGAAGAGTTTGGCCTTGTCGATTTCGGCATGCGGGCTTTGCTCTCGATGCGCCTTGAGAAGAACTTCCCGACCTGGTTCCGCGAGTTACGTCCGATCTACGGACCGTTCGAAGGCTCGATGGACCGCTTCATCAAGCTAGAGAAGAACGACTTCATCGGCCGGGAAGCAGCGGCCAAGGAACAGGCAGAAGGGCCGAAACTGCGCCGTGTCTCCTTCATCGTCGATGCCGCGGATGCAGACGTCATGGGCGACGAGCCGATCTGGGCCAAGGTCGGCGGCAAGGATTACGGCACCGTGGAAAAGCCGCATGGCTATGGCGCGCCGCGCTTCGACGCGGGCGGCAAGGAAGTGCGCGGCTCGAACGCCGCCGAAGGCGCGTCTGCCGTGCGCGGCATTGTCGACGGCGACTGGCGCGTGGTCGGCTGGGTCACCTCCGGCGGCTATGCGCATTATGTCGAGAAGTCGATGGCGCAAGGCTATGTACCGGTAGCGCTTGCCGAGAACGAGAGCGCCGGCCTGTTCGAGATCGAAATCCTCGGGCACCGGCGTCCCGCACGCATCAATGTCGAACCGCCCTTCGACCCGAGCGGCGAAAAGATGAGGACGTAGGCGCAGCCAGCCGGTCGCATTGTGCGGAGCATACTCTTCATGCTAGCGCAGCCGGCAACACTCTGCTGGCAACGATGAGATTTCATTGAAGTACAATCTGAGATGGGCCGAGTGGCTGACCGAGGGACGGATCGGCCCCTTCCCGGCAGCGATCGTCATGGTCGCGGCTTATTTTGCCTTGCAGACCATCATACTGTCCCTGTTGAGCTCTTGGGCGGGAACCGGCGTCGGCATCGATGATGCGGAGCAACTGATCTATGTTCCGTATCTCTGGGCTGGATATGGCGGCTCGCAACCACCTCTCTACACCTGGATCAACTGGCTGGCCGCGCATGTTTTCGGCACCAGTATCTTCACGCTGAAGCTCGTCAAATACTCCGTGCTGTTCCTTGCCGCCTGCAGCGTGTTCGCCGCCATGCGGCGGTTCGGCTACACCAAAGCGACAGCGGCGGCGGCCATGTTCGGCCTGTTTACGATCCCGCAGATCGTCTGGGAATCGCAGCGCGCCTTGTCGCATTCCGTCGCCGTCGTCGGCTTCTGCTCGCTGCTCCTGCTGGCCATGGCCTATCTTCTCGAGCGGCGAAGCATGATCGCCTATGCGGCGTTTGGCCTGGCCACGGCGGCGGCAATTCTTGCCAAATATAATGATGTCTTCCTCGTGGTGGCCCTTGTTGCGGCCGTGCTGTCGCTGCGCGAATGGCGCGGCGCGATCCTCGATCCGAAGTTCGCCATCAGCATAGCAGTCGCGATATTGGTGCTGGCGCCAACCACCTATTGGAGCCTCATGCATCCCGCCGATTTATTGTCGAGAGGCGAGAAGTTCGGAATAGACGCGCAACAAGGGCGCGTGGCGGCGGCCTTTGTCGGCGCCGGCAAGTTTATCATGGGCACCTTCAATTTCGCGGTCTTGCCCGTTCTCGTTTCCGCCCTCACTTTCTGGCTGGCGAAGTTCCGTTTCTCCGAGCGGCACCCGAAAGGTCCGGCAAGGGAAATTCTGTTGTGGCGTACTTTGGCGCTCGGCTTGGCCATGCTGGCAATACTTGTACTTGCCACCGGCGTGACGGTGGTCAAGGACCGCTGGCTGCTGCCCGTCCTGTTCATCTTGCCGCTGGCCATCGTCGCTACAATGGAACGGCTGGCGCCGCGGGGCAGGAATGCGCAGCTTCTGGTGATCGCGGCTGGAGCGATCATCGCCGTGCTGCTCGCGCCCGCCACCTGGTACGTCCAGATAAACGGGACCAGTGGCCTCTCGCGGATGATCCGCGTGGATTACCCCGCCCTCTATCGCCAGCTGACTGCGGACGGACCGGTCAAAACCGCAATATCTGATGGTGCATGGGTCGGAAACCTGCGGTTGGTCGACGAAAAACTGGTCGCACTTGACCAGGAAGTGCCTAATTTCGAAACGCTGATGCAGGAGCCAGCCGTACTCGTCTGGCTTGACCGAGACGATCCGCGTCCGGTCATTTTGGAGCAGCTCAAAGCGGCCGGCTATGAGCCGGACGGCCAACCACGGCAAATGATGGTTCCGCTGTTGCGCGGCACCGGCAAGTCCGCCCGGGCCGGCGCCTATGTAAGATTGAAGAGAATGGCGGTGGGAGAAGCCACGGCGCCCAAGGAAGGCGTTAGCGGAGGAGCCGAGGGTGGACAGGAACCCGACTGACCGGCCCCGTCATCACCGCAAGATCATGCCGTTCGAGCCCGACGGCTCGAATGATGTGCTGCACAAAAAATCGCGGCTGAAGGCCGCTGAACTCAACCAGCATGCGCTGGGCTATGGAGCGCTGGCGGAAGCCGAATGGCAGGCGGCGGGCATTGCTGCTCCTGACCTGCCCGCCATGCGCCGATACCGGCTCGAGCGCATCCGCGCCGAGCTGAAGCGCCGCGACTATGCGGGAGCCCTGCTCTACGATCCGGTCAACATCCGCTACGCAACGGATGCGACCAACATGCAGCTCTGGGTCTCACACAATCGGACCAGGCATTGTTTCGTTGCCACCGATGGCCCGGTGGTGCTGTTCGACTATTTCTCCTGCGAGCACCTTTCCGATCATTCCGGCGTCGTCGACGAGGTGCGGCCGGCGGTGTCGTGGGCTTATCTGTACAGCGGCGAGCTGACCGGTCAAAAAGTCCGCCGCTGGGCAGCCGGCATCGCCGAGCTGGTATTGGAACATGGTGGCGACAATCGCCGTATCGCCGTCGACCATATCAATCCCGAGGGCATCGAAGAGCTCGCCCGCCTCGGCATCTCGACCGGCAATGGCGAGGCGGTGATGGAAAATGCGCGGCTGATAAAATCACCCGACGAGATCCTTGCCATGCGCCGGGCGATCGCCGCTTGCGAGGCGGCAATGGGCGAGATGGAGAAGGCGCTGAGGCCTGGCATCTCCGAGAACGAATTGTGGGCCGAACTCCATCGCGGCAACATCGCGCGCGGCGGCGAATGGATCGAAACCCGGCTCCTGTCGTCGGGTCCGCGCACCAATCCATGGTTCCAGGAGTGTTCGTCGCGGGCGATCGAGGCCGGCGAGCTCGTCGCTTTCGACACCGACCTGATCGGTCCTTACGGCTTCTGCGCCGACCTTTCGCGCACCTGGCTTTGCGGTGACGCGCCGCGGTCGCAGGAGCAGCGCGACCTGTTCCGCATCGCCGCCGACCAGATCGCCCACAACACGGAGCTGATGCGGCCGGGCATATCGTTCCGCGACCTCGTCGAGGGCTCGTCAGTGCCACCGGGAGACTGCTTCCCGGCCCGTTACGGGGTGCTCTATCACGGCGTCGGCCTTGCCGACGAATACCCGACTTTGCCGCATGCTAGCGACTGGACCGACGACACACCGGACGGAGTGCTCGAACCTGGCATGGTGCTGTGCGTCGAGAGCTATATCGGTCGGCTTGGCGGCTACGAAGGCGTCAAGATCGAAGAACAGATCCTGATCACTGAAACCGGCAACGAGAAGCTTTCGACCTACCCGCTCGACAATCGGCTACTTGGCGGCTGAGCGACGCTAATGCATGTCGCGCAAAGTGTGCAGCGGCTTTGCGATAACGACATGCATAAAACAAGAATTTAAAGCGCGTCGCATGAGGCCGACCGAACGCGACGCGCTTTACGTGAGCGCTGCGATCGCCTCGCGCATCGCGGCGACGATCGTTTCCGGCGTCGTCCTGGCGGTGATGAACGGCAAGCCTTTGCGCCGCCTTGTCCAGCCGACGACCGTCACCTTCTGCGCCGCCGGCTCGAAACGCTGCGCCAGCGCCCAGCTCTCGCAATCGATCGCCGCGACGTCCGCCCTGCCCTCGGCAACGGCAACGATCGAAGCACGGTGCCCACAGCTTTCGCTCAGCGCGGAAAAGATATCCAAACTCTCGCCCAATGCTTGCAGGTCGCGGGCTGGCGCGATGATGCCCGACATGGAATCGAGGCTGTTGAAGGTGAAGCGCTTGCTGCGAAGCTGATCGAGCGGAATGACGGCACCGCCGTCGGCCGGCGCCCTTGCCGGCGGTGCCTCGCCCGCCCTCATGACGATGGCGCTCGAATAGAGTTCGCCCTGTCCACCCTCGAAGGCGTCGTAACGCGGCTGGCCGACGAGCTGGACACGCTGCGACAGGCCGAGTTCCATCGGTCCCCAGCAGGTTTGCGCAAAGAGCAGCGCCGGATGCAGCCAGAGCTGGTGAAAATCCAGTTCGTCCGGCGGCAATGTCGCCGGATCGGGCGCGATGGGTTTTCCCTGATCATCGCGAATACCGCCAGGCACGGGGGGCAAATCGCCGGTGCGGCGGATGATCGTCTCCGGCGCATCGATGCCTTTTTGTCTGAAAGCATCGCGCAGCCGCGCCCATTGCGCGTCGACATCGTCCCGCGCTTCCGGCCAGTCGTACATCGGCAAAGCCGCAATGAATTCGCTCATGCCGGGATTTGACCGTTATGCGGGGAAATTGACAAGGTCAGGAAAGCGTCGTCCGCGCGGCACCGCCTGCAACAACGCAAGAATCATTCTTTCGGCGGCTCGGCGGGTACCGGTGCGCTGCCAAGCCCATTGAGGCTGCGTGCCCTGACGCGCGGCTTGAATGCGCGTCCTGGTTCCGGCATGCGCCGCAGCACGGGATGGACGACCGGCTCCTTCGCCTTGAAGGCATAGGCCTTGAGCAGCGCGAAATAGTTCGGATAGGCGTAGCCATTGTTCATCCGCAGCCATTCGTCACGGCGGTCGCGAAACACCTTCGGCAGCCTGTACCAGGCCACCGTCGGGCTCTTGTGATGGACGAAATGCAGATTGTTGTTGAGGAACAGGAAGGACAGCGGCGAGCGCTCGACGATGATCGTGCGGCCTTCCGGATGTTCAGACCATTGGTGCTCGGCGTAGGTGCGGATCGAAATCAGCGATTGTCCCAGCCATACCGGCACCAGAACGTAAAGCCACAACGGCATGCCGAAGCCGAACTGCACGATGGGCAGCACCACGACGAGGCCGATCGCATGCAGCAGCCATGCCTTGCGGATGGAATTGTCGCCCGCGGCAACCTGCCTGGCGTCGTCGATGAAAAAGCCGATGCAGGAAAGCCACGGGCCTAGCACCAAACGCCCGATCATCGTGTTGTTGACCTTCAGCAGGAATTTCATCGCCGACGGCAGCTCCTCGTGCTGCCAGAGAGCCTTGTAATAGCTTTCGGGATCGTCGAGCGGATCGGTCAGGCGCTCGTCTGCATGGTGGCGCAGATGAATGGTCTTGAATCGGCGAAACGGCCAGACAAGGCCAATCGGCAGGAACACAAAGGCTTCGTTGAGCCGCGCATTCCGGGTTGGGTGGCCGTGCAGGACCTCGTGCATCAGCGAGGATTGCAGCGCCGCAATCAGGGTCAGAAAGGCGAGTGCCAGCAGCGGGTAGGATGGCCAGAGCAGGAAGCCGGTAGCGAGCCAGCCGCCGTAGCAGAGAAGTGCGAGAAATACGGTCGGCCATTCGATGCCCGCTGCGCCGTGTCGCCTGTTGCCCATGCTCGTCATGCTATCGACCACTGCCTTCCAGTCGCCGGAACCCGTTTGATTCCTGACAGCATTGTGTCAGGAGCGTTGCATCGCTGCAACGCGATAAAGCGCACAAACTGTTGCGATTGCGCATTTTCAGCTGCAGATGTTATCTATTGTAAACAAGCTCGTAGATTCATTTGCGCTCGAAACGCCATGTAGAGCGCTTCGGCGCAAAATTTTGCTCACGTCAGGGAGAGTAGAGATTTGGACAAGCGCGACCTGTCGACGATCTTTCGCGAGCGCCTGAAAATGCTCTTGACAAGGTCCGATTTGAACCAGTCGGCCTTCGCCGCCGCGGTTGGCATCGACCGTTCGGCACTGTCGCAGCTGCTCTCCGGCGCCTCGACCCGCCTTCCCCGCGCCGAAACGCTGCTCAACATCGCCGCCGAATTCAAAGTCTCGCTCGACTGGTTGCTCGGCCTCAGCCACGACGAGGGTGTTACCGGCGAAATCCGCGAGAGCCTTGAGATCGAGGAGGCGCCGGACGGCTTCGACCGCACGCTGCTGGCTCGCTGGCATGCCGAGGCGGCGGGAACGAAAATCCGCTACGTGCCGGCCGGCATTCCCGATCTTCTGCGCACCGAGGCGCTTGTCGACTACGAAGCCGTCATCGCCAACAAGAGCCGCGAGGCACAGGCCGGCGAAACGCAGTACCGCATCGACTACAACCGACGGCCCGAAACCGACATGGAAGTCTGTATGCCGCGCCACACGCTGGAGATCTTCGCGCGTGGGCTGGGCGTGTGGGACCGCTTTCCGGAGGCCGACCGCCACCAGCAGCTCCTCCATATGGCGACGCTGCTCGACGACCTCTATCCCACCTTCCGCCTGTTTCTCTATGACGGGCGGATGCGCTATTCGATCCCCTACACCATCTTCGGGCCCTATCGCGCCGCCATTTACGTCGGCGACATGTATCTGGTGCTGAACGCCACGCAGCCGATCCGCACCCTGACCAGCCATTTCGACAATCTGATCCGTGCCGCGGACGTCAACGCGCATGAAGCGGCCAGCTTCACACGAAAGCTGGCGGAGATGCAATTTTGACCGGTTGCTCTACGTGCCGACATTGACGGCACATAAAGAATTCTTTATATCCTTATCTCAGTTATTCTTCCGGGAAGGCGTATTTTCACATGACCAATCCGATCGACGCTCTGCTTGCCGAAAAGGGCGTCCTGCTCGCCGATGGCGCCACCGGCACCAATCTGTTCGCCATGGGCCTTGAGGCCGGAGAGGCTCCCGAGCTCTTGAACGAGACCGCGCCCGACACCATCACCAGCCTGCACCAGAACTTTGTCGATGCCGGCGCCGACATCATCCTGACCAACTCTTTTGGCGGCACCCGCCATCGGCTCAAGCTGCACCACGCGCAGGACCGCGTCTATGCGCTGAACAAGCGCGCGGCCGAGATCGCAAGCGCCGTCGCCGGCAACGCTGGCCGCAAGGTGATCGTGGCCGGCTCCGTTGGCCCGACCGGCGAGCTGCTGGTGCCGCTCGGCGCCATGACCTATGACGAGGCGGTCGAAGCCTTTGCCGAGCAGATTGAGGGGCTGAAGGCCGGCGGCGCCGAAGTCGCCTGGATCGAAACCATGTCGGCGCCTGACGAAATCCGCGCCGCCGCCGAAGCCGCCATCCGCGTCGGCCTGCCCTATACCTATACCGGCTCCTTCGACACCGCCGGCCGCACCATGATGGGACTGCTGCCGAAGGACATCCACGGCGTCGTCGACGGCCTGTCGCAGACACCGCTCGGTGTCGGCGCCAATTGCGGTGTCGGCGCCTCCGACATTCTCGCTTCGCTGCTCGACATGACCGAGGCGAAGCCGGAAGCAACGGTGATCGTCAAGGGCAATTGCGGCATTCCCGAATTTCGCGGTGCCGAGATCTACTATTCCGGCACACCCGAGCTGATGGCCGACTATGTGCGCCTCGCCGTCGATGCCGGCGCCAAAATCGTCGGCGGCTGCTGCGGCACCTCGTTCCAGCACCTCGCCGCCATGCGCAAGGCGCTCGATGCGCACACCAAGTCGGATCGCCCGACCGTCGAGCAGATCGTCGAACGCATCGGCCCGATGCGCAACAAGCAGGCTACGGTCAACGTCGCCGAGACCAGCGAAGCCCGCCGCGAGCGGCGCCGCGGACGCGCCTGACGCTTTCGTCTGCGACATGGTCCGCGCGAAGCAGTGCGGCCGCGAAAAAAGGCCGGCAAGGTTTCCCTCGCCGGCCTGCCTCACCCGCCCGTAGGCCGGCTCCCCCTATCAGAACGATCCCATCTGAAGAAACCGGCCGTCATTGCCACTACCGGTTACCGCCGAGCGCCGAGGCAAGGCGCACAAGCGAGAGGAACTCGGACCGGTATCCAAACGGGTCGGCTCCTCTGGCGGCGGTGGCAATCTGCATGATCTTGTCGTAGCCGAACTTCGCGGTCGCATCCTCGTCGCGCAGCTTCTGGCCGAAGGCAGCAACGGCAACGGAGAAACGCTGGTCGGTGCTGGCCTGGTCGAACGACGCCACCTCGTTGGTTGACGTTACCGGCGTGGTGATCAGCTTCGAGGTGTCCTCGTTCGGCAGCTTGTAACGGATCTTGACGAAAGCATATTCGTCGGCATTGGCGACACCGCCATTGTTCACCGAGGCCTGGCCGTAGCGCAGCTGGTCGATCTGTTCGCCGCCGCTGCCCTTAGGCGTGATCTCGTAGATCGCGGTGACTGAATGACCTGAGCCGATCTCGCCGGCATCGACCCGGTCATTGTTGAAATCCTCTCGGTTCAAGGCGCGGGTTTCGTAGCCAATCAGCCGGTACTCCGAGACCTTGTTCGGGTTGAACTCGACCTGGATCTTCACGTCCTTGGCGATGGTGAACAGTGTCGAGGAGGCATCCTCGACCAGCACCTTCTCGGCCTCCGCCAACGTATCGATGTAGGCAGCAGTGCCATTGCCGTTCTGGGCGATGGTCTGCATCATCTGGTCGTTCAGATTGTCGCGGCCGAAGCCGAACACCGACAGGAATACGCCTGTCTTGCGCTCCTTTTCGATCAGCCGCTTCAGGTCGTCGTCGTCGGTCTGGCCGACATTGAAGTCGCCATCGGTGGCGAGCATCACCCGATTGATGCCGTCCTTGACGAAGGATTTCTGCGCCAGCCTGTAGGCTTCCTTGATGCCGGCCTCGCCTGCCGTCGAGCCGCCGGATGTCAGATTGTCGATGGCAGCGAGGATCTTGTCCTTTTCCGAAGCCTTGGTGGGCTCCAGCACGGTACCGGCATCGCCCGCATAGGTGACGATCGAGACGGTGTCGTCAGGTCTCAGCTTGTTGACAAGCAGCCGGAAGGCCGACTGCAGGAGCGGCAGCTTGTCCTGCTCGTTCATCGAGCCCGACACATCGATCAGGAAGACCAGATTGGCCCTGGGCTGCTCGGCCGGCTTCACGTCGAAACCCTTGATTGCGACATGCATCAGCCTGGTGTGCTCGTTCCACGGCGTCGGCATGACGCTGACGGTCGAGTGGAACGGCGTCGAGGCGGAGTCCGGTCCCTTCCAGGCATAAGGGAAGTAGTTGATCATCTCCTCGACGCGAACCGTGTCGGCCTGCGGGATAAAGCCTTCCTTCAGCGAGCGCCGGACGAAGGAATAGGAAGCGGTGTCGACATCGATCGAGAAGGTCGAGACCGGGTCTTCAAGTGCGGCATGCACCGGGTTGGTCTTGAAATTCTCGACGCGGTCGCGGTTTTCCTCTTGCGGCAGCATCTGGTCGGCCGGCGCAGCGGCGGGCTGCTGTGCCATCAGCTTGGGCTCGGCAACCGTGCCAGGCACGCGTCCGACCCGCGCGCCGCCATCGACTGCCGGAGCCGCGGAGCTTGCACCCCCATCCAACGCGAACTCGCCGCTCTGCGCCGGTTCGGGTGCATTGCGGCTGAGCACATCCTGCTGCGTCAGCCCGCCGACCGCGGTCGATTCCGCCTTCGGCGGCGATGTCGGCGCCACAAGCGCCTCGCCGGTGTCGCGGCTTTCACTGTCGGCGTCCGCCTTCTTCTGCTTGTCCGCTTCGGCAACGACCGGCGGTTTGACGGTCGCCGGTTTGTCAGCCAGCGTTTCGGTGATCTTATCCCCGCCGAATTCGGGCCCGCCGAATTTGGATTCCCCCAGCATATAAATGGTAGCGTATCCGGCGATCGGCAGGGCAACGAGCCCGGCAATGGCCGGCGTGGCGAAGAGTTTCTTTTGCATGATTTCGCTCCAGAGCCTTTGTGCTCGCTCTGTGAGACGAAGCCCGCTCACCGATCCTTGGGCGCCCGGCAAAGTTTTTTCTTCCATGTCATAGGCGCGCAGCGCGGCCTGGAGGGCACGCGCCTTTGCGTCCGCGTCCGGCGCCGGTGCTGCGATGTCGCGCAGTCTGTTCAGTTCGTTGTCGTCGACCATGGTCACACTTCCCCGGCTGAACGCATCAGCGTCTTCAGCCGTTTCTTCGCTTCATGGATGTGCCAGGAAACCGTCGTCTCCGAGATCGCCATCGCCTCGGCGGCGGCGGCGTGGCTCAGCCCTTCGCCATAAACCAGCAGCACCGCATCGCGCTGCTTGTCCGGCAGCTTGCGCACCGCTGCCCAGAGCGTCTCGGCCGGGTCTTCCGGCTCAGCCGAGATTTCCCCCGAAATCAGCGCATAGGCGCCATAGGCCTCGGTCTTGACCGTCTCGCGGGCGGTCTTGCGCATCATGTCGCGCGCCGCATTCAGCGTCATGGTGTAGAGCCACGTCGTGAAGGCACCGCTGCCGTGATAGTCGCGGATCGCCCGCCCGAGCCGGACGCAGACTTCCTGGGCGATGTCCTCGGCGTCGGCCTTTTTCCCGCACCAACGATAGGCGGCGCGATAGACGAAACCATAGTGCCTTTCGAGCAACTTGCCGAAAGCACCCCGGTCTCCGCCCTTCGCCCGTCCGATCAGTTCGGCGTCGGAGGCTTCGCTTTCGTCCAGCATCATCGCCATCATTTGCCTGTTGGACGAAGGCTAATGGCGGTTCCTTGGGGCGATGGAAAGAATTTTTTGGCGGGCGGTCACGTCGTAATGGTTGGCGTGCCTTGGCCGAGCGTCTCCGCAAACAGCGTCGTCAGCCGCTTCCAGTGGCGTTCGGCGCCGGCTGCATCGAAGGCACTATGGTCCGGCATGCACCAGCCATGCGCCATGCCGGCATAGTTCTCTATGACATGATCGACCTCGGCGGCGCGCAGTGTTTCGGCCAGCCGCGCCGATTGCTCCGGCGGAAAGCTGCGGTCCACACCGGCAGTGCCGATATAGACCCTTGCCTTGACCGAGGCGGCCTTCCGATGCGGACTGTCGGCTGCGTCACCAGCCAGATTGCCGCCGTGAAAAGTGGCCGCGGCGGCGATGCGATCGGGATTAGCTGGCCGCCGCGTTCAGCGCCCGCGCTCCGCCCATGCAATAGCCGACAATGCCGACCGGCCCGGTTAGGCCCTGGGCAGCGAGCACATCGAGGAAAGCGCCGCTGTCGCGGATCGTCATCTCCTGGGTCGTGCCGCCCAGGAGACCTGTGATGGCGGCCTTGCTCCTCTCGTCGCCGAACGCAGTCTTGGGATCGAACGGACCGTAGGGCGCATTGCGGTAAAAAAGGTCCGGCACAAGCACCGCATAGCCCTCGCCCGTAAGCCGCTCCGCCATCTGATCAAGCGCCGGTCGCGGACCGAAAACGTCCATGTAGAGGATGATCGCTGCCTTGGCTGGGGCCGCCGAACGGTACAGCCGGGCCTTGGCAATGCCGTCGCTTGTCTTGATCTGCATCGCTTGCGTGGCCATCATCCGCTCCGTTGATCTGACGTGCGATAGATACCCGCGGTGACCGTCGCGGCAAGCTGTAATGAGGCGATCTGCTTCAAGATTTCGTGCGGCATTCGGCGACGCTACAGACGCGCGAATGCTGCCATGTGAAAGGCCTGAACCTCGGCCGGATAGCGATAATCGGTAGCGTAAGGACAGGCGTTGCGTTCGAGGCAGCCGCCGGTCCGGCAGGGCGCGCCGTTTTGCCCGCGCACATGGGCCAGACAGGTTTCATGTGCAAAACCATTCGCAGAATAAGCCTCGACCGGACAGGATTTCAGGCAAGGTTTTTCCAAACATGTATCGCAAAGGTGAATCACGTCGTGGGGTTCTTGGAGCGCAATCTCATTTTCGAACAGCAGCGCGCCGCGATAGGCATGCCAGAGCCCGTATTTCGGATGCATGAGAATGCCGAGCGGCGACGGCTTCAGCCCCTCCGCACGCATCGCCCATTGCTGGAACGGCAGATAAGGCCTGTCGGACGGTGACACGGCGCGCGCCCCGAATTTTCCGGCCACCGCGCCGATCACTTCGCGCGACCATCTGTCGAGCGGATCGTCGATCGGCTGTGACTGTTTCTCCAACCAGCGCAGGAAGTGCGGCCAAGGTGCGGCACCCGCCTGCCCCACCAGCAGCACGGATTTGGCGGCGACGCCGGAGAGACCGGAGGGTGTTTCTTCACCACCTGCAAAATTGAAGCCGCCGCGAAGCATGAGGCCGGAGGCGGAAAGCGCTGCCGCGATGGTTTCAGTCATGCCGCGCTCGGGATCACCCCTTCTTGTCCGGGTCGGAGAAGGCACTCCGCCAGACTTCCTTGTGGATGATGTTGGCGACTTTAGCCCCGCCTGATTCGGGCTCCTTTCAGGTGAAGGCGTCGGCCATCGACGACTTCTTCCTGGCGATGAAGTCCTTCAGCCCATCGTCGATGCCCGGATCGAGATACGGCGCCTCGTAGCTTTCGAGCCAGCGGCGCGCGAGCTCGTTGGCGCGCTGCGGCGCGGTTTTTTCGCCTTCGGCCAGCCACTGCTCGTAGGAATTGTTATCGGCGATGTTGGAGCGGTAGAACGCGGTCTGGAAATTGGCCTGGGTGTGATCGCAGCCGAGATAGTGGCTGCCTGGGCCGACCTGGCGGATGGCATCCATCGCCTGGCCGTTTTCCGACAGGTCGACACCCTCGGAGAACTTCTGCGTCATGCCGAGCTGGTCGATGTCCATCATGAATTTTTCGTAGCAGGAGGCGAGACCGCCCTCGAGCCAGCCGGCCGAATGCAGCACGAAGTTGGTGCCGGCGAGGATCGTCGAGTTGAGCGTGTTGGCGCTCTCGTAGGCGGCCTGCGCATCGGGGATTTTTGAAGCACAGAGCGAACCGCCGGTGCGAAACGGCAGGCCGAGCCGACGGGCAAGCTGTGCGGCGCCATACGAGACAAGCGACGGCTCCGGCGTGCCGAAGGTCGGCGCGCCAGACTGCATTGAGATCGACGAGGCGAAGGTGCCGAACAGCACCGGCGCACCCGGCCGGATCAGCTGTGTGAACGACGCCCCGGCCAGAACCTCGGCCAAAACCTGGGTCAGCGTGCCGGCGACCGTCACCGGGCTCATCGCACCGGCAAGGATGAACGGCGTGACGATGCAGGCCTGATTGTGGCGCGAATAGACCTTCAGCGCTCCCAGCATGGTCTCGTCGAAGACCATCGGCGAGTTGGCATTGATCAGGCTGGTCAGCACCGTGTTGTTCTCGACGAAATCGTCACCAAACACGATCTTGGCCATCGCCACCGTATCTTCAGCGCGCTCGGGCGCGGTCACCGAGCCCATGAACGGCTTGTCCGAATATTTGATATGGCTGTAGACCATGTCGAGATGCCGTTTGTTGACCGGCACGTCGACCGGCTCGCAAACCGTGCCGCCCGAATGATGGATCGACGGCGCCATATAGGCGAGTTTCACGAAATTCCGGAAATCCTCGATCGTCGCATAGCGCCTGACGCCGTCGAGATCGCGCACGAAGGGCGGTCCATAGACCGGCGCGAACACTGTCGCGTTGCCGCCGATCTGCACCGAGCGCTCGCCGTTGCGGGCGTGCTGGGTATAGACGGACGGAGCGGTCTTCAACAGCGAGCGGCAGAGGCCCTTGGGGAAATGCACCCGCTCGCCCTTGACGTCGGCGCCCGCCTCTTTCCAAAGCTGCAGCGCCTCGGCGTCGTCGCGGAAGATGATGCCGATCTCCTCCAGCACCGTGTCGGTGTTCTTTTCGATCAGCGCCAGCCCTTCCTCGTCCAGCACTTCATAGACGTTGATCTTGCGCTTGATATAGGTGAGCTGTGTGCCGGGGCCGCCGCCCGAACGTGCAGCCCGTCGGGCTGCGGCGCCACCGCTGGCAGCGCGCCCGCGCCGTGCGTTTGACGCTTCCTGATCGACCGGCGCGTTCTCACTCATAATCGTTCTTCCCTGGCTTTCGTTCTGGCCTGATTTACTCCGGCCGGGCTCTTGCACCGGCCTGAAATCCGTTTGCGGCCGCATATTGCGGTCTCTGGCCGGATCGTAGCCATGCACCCTATTCGAAACGGCCCGCCAGCGCCAACGCCTGTCGCAAAATCGACAAGAATTCCAAGAGATTTACGGTCGCTTTCGTTTTGCGGGAAGTCGCAAATCAGCTATGGACAACCGGCCCGTGCGGGTTAGGTATTGACGCGATATTTTTAAGCTGCCGCAACAGTTGTAGCCGGCAAGGAGCCTGAGAAAAAATGGCCGACGACGAGATCATCCTTTCGGAACTCTCCGACGACGAGTTGGTGCAGCAGATGCACGACGATCTTTATGACGGGTTGAAGGAAGAAATCGAGGAAGGCACCAATATCCTTCTCGAGCGCGGCTGGGCGCCTTACAAGGTGTTAACCGAGGCTCTGGTCGAGGGCATGCGCATCGTCGGCGAGGACTTCCGCGACGGCATCCTGTTCGTTCCCGAAGTGCTGCTGTCGGCCAACGCGATGAAGGCCGGCATGTTCATCCTGCGTCCGCTGCTTGTCGCCACCGGCGCGCCGAAGCAGGGTAAGATGGTGATCGGCACCGTCAAGGGCGACATCCATGACATCGGCAAGAATCTGGTCGGCATGATGATGGAAGGCGCCGGCTTCGATGTCATTGACCTCGGCATCAACAATGCGGTCGAAAAATATCTCGATGCCATCGAAAAGCACCAGCCCGACATCATCGGCATGTCGGCGCTGCTGACGACGACCATGCCTTACATGAAAGTCGTCATCGATACGATGAAGGAAAAGGGCATTCGCGATGACTATGTCGTGCTGGTCGGCGGCGCACCGCTCAACGAGGAATTCGGCAAAGCCGTCGGCGCCGACGCCTATTGCCGCGACGCCGCGGTGGCGGTCGAGACCGCCAAGGACTTCATGAAGCGCAAGCACAACGTCCGCGCTTCGGCCTGAGCCAATAAGTCCGGCACCGACGAGAAAAGCCGCGCCTTGCAGTGCGGCTTTTTTATTCCCAAATATTTAGAGCCGTGCGGATCAGGGTTTCTTGACGGTATCGTCAACAGCCTTCGCAGTGGATTTGATATCCTTACCGACGCCGCGCACCGTGTTGGCGCAGGCCGAAACAGCCAAGGCGCAGGCGAGAATAGCGATTGGCGCGACGCGGAACAATTTCATGAATGGTGTCTCCCTCAGGATATAAATTCGCTGGACAGCAACGAAGATGGATTAGACTGGTTCCATGACTACCGCGCGAAAACAACAATCCGATCAAGGCGACAGGCTGCTCGTCATCGCCTGCGGGATGATTGCGCGCGAAGTTTTGGCGGTCAAGGAGCAGCTCGGGCTCGACCATCTCGACCTGACCTGCTTGCCGGCGGAGTTCCATTTCTATCCGGACCGCATCGCGCCGGCCATGGACAAGGCTATCGAGAAGGCCAAGACCGACGGCTACAGACACATATTCGTCGGCTATGCCGATTGCGGCACGGGTGGCCTGCTCGACCGGATCTGCGAGAAGCACGGCGTCGAGCGTATGGCCGGGCCGCATTGCTTTGCCTTCTACCAGGGCATGGATGCCTATGCGAAGGTCGCCGATGACGACATGATGTCGTTCTACATGACCGATTTCCTCTGCCGGCAATTCGATGCCTTCTTCATGAAGCCGCTCGGTCTGGACAAGCACCCGGAGCTGATCAAGGACTATTTCGGCAATTACGAGAAGCTGATCTATATCGCCCAGACCGACGACCCGGAACTCGACAAAGTCGCCGAAAAGGCGGCGAAAATGCTCGGCCTCGCTTATGAGCGGCGCTCGACCGGCTATGGTGACCTGACGGGCGAACTTAAGCGGGTGGCCTCACATCCGGAGGACGTCCGTTAGACGCCCCGCTTCGGATTATTTGCTCGCCGGTTGCGGATCCGACACGAAATCGACAACGCGGCCGTTTTCTAACCGGATCGGTCCCCTTGCAGTTGGATCCTTGCGCAACGCCTCTGCAATCAGGGCTTCGACGGTGTCGAGGTTGACTTGCAGAATTGAGGAGTCGCCCAGTTCCCAGTACTCGCCTTCATCAAAGACATCGAGCTTGTCGAAAAGAGGAGCAACTTTGCGGAGCAGCTCGATGATTTCGATATGCGCGTCCGACCCGGCAAACTGGGTCTTACAAAATTGCTGCATGAAGAGGTGCCTGTCGAACTCGAACCGAAGGGGCTCCGACTTGGGATGCGGCAGAAGCTCTATTCCTATAACCGGGCCGAGATAGTCCACGCTGCGTTCATCAACGACCCGATGGAGAACCATTTCGGCTTCGTCTATTTTCCGAAACGGCCAGCCTCGAGTGACAGCAAACGCCTCCACTTCCCGCAATAGCACAGCGTAGTGCTCGTCTTCGCGCAGCTGTCCCTCAAAATGGATCGTCACCCCCAACATGCACCTCCCCGCGCAAACGTTTTGCGATGATAGCCGCGCTTCTATTCGATCGCCAGGGCGGCAAGCACATCGGCAAAGCTCGTCTTGCAGACGAAACCCAGCCGCTTCCTCGCCCGCGACGCATCGTAGACCCGGTCGATCGACGAAAACATCGTCCAGCCTTTCTTCGTGTAGAGTGCCGGATAATCCGGAAAATAGCGCGCGACGACCGACGGCGCGTCGGCGATCAAGGCCGCGCAATCTTCGGGCTGGAAAGGCGTCGGTGCCGAGATGATGAAAGTGTCGAAGCCCAATTGCGGCGCTTTCTCCAGGGCAGCGATGTGGGCGTCGGCTGCGTCCTCCACCGTCAGCCGGCGGAACAACAGCTCATTGGCCTTGGTGTTGGCATCCGACTGTTCGATCACGTGCGCCATGTCGTCCGCCTCGGGAAAAAACCGGGCGGTGCGCAACACGATCACCGGCAGGCCGAACTGCAAATGATAGAGCCGGCAGAGCTGTTCGGCTGAAAGCTTGGTGACGCCATAGATGTTGCGCGGTTCAGGCGACATGTCTTCCGTCAGCCATGCCGCCTTGCGCGCCCCGCCGGTGAAGCCGGTGCGTATGGACTCGGAAATCATCAGCGATGTCGTCGACGTAAACACGAAGCGCTGAACGCCAAAAGCTGCTGCCGCATCGAGCAGGTTGAGCGTGCCGCGCACATTCGTCTCGACGAAATCCTCGTTGCGATGACGTTCGATGTCAGGCTTGTGCAGCGCGCCGCTATGGATGATGGCCTCGATGCGGTTCTCCTCGACCGCCCTCATGACCAGGTCGCGATCGGCGACTGAGCCGACGATTCGCGTTTCCGAGGATGGGACGGGATCGAGGCCGGTGACGTCATGACCAAGAGCCCGCAGGCGCGGCGCCAAGGCGCTGCCCAGCCAACCGGACGATCCCGTCAGCAAGATCCACATTCTTTTGCACCTCGTTTCTGCTGTCGATGCTCAGGCACGGATGACAGAACGCGGCGAAACATTAAGGTATGCGCCAGACAAGAAAACAGCCTGCTCCAGCCAACAAAAGGGAAACGCCACCGATGATCGCTCGCCTCATGTTTGCCGCAGCAACTGTCCTCTGCTTGACCATGCCCGCGTTGGCCGATGGCGAGGTGCAGAAGCTGATAACGGCTGCCGACAAGGCGCGGCTCAACAAATATGGCGAGACGCGCAAGGCAGCGCTTGACGAGGCGAAGGCCGGCGATCCCGCCGAGGTCAAGCAGCTCGACGCTTTGCTGGCAAAGCCGCTGGTTCCCTTCTCTGACAGGGACCTGACCGGCAAATGGCAATGCCGCACCATCAAGGCCGGCGGATTGAGCCCGCTCGTCATCTATGGCTGGTTCAAATGCAAGGTGAGTGACGACGGCTCCGGCTGGAGACTGGAAAAGATCACCGGCTCGCAGCGCACCAAGGGCCGCTTCTTCGACGATGGCGAGAAACGCGCGATCTATCTCGGTTCCTTCCACGTCAACGACGATCCGGCAAAGCCCTACGGCAGCGGCCCGGAAAGCGATCAGGTCGGCTATGCCTTCCGCAACAGCGCCAGTGAATGGCGCATCGAGTTCCCGGCGCCCTATTACGAATCGAAGCTCGATATCCTCGAATTCAAGCGCTGAGCCCCGATCACCAGGGGTTAACCCGGTCAGCCTAGCATTCGCGCGCAAAGAACAGGTTCTTTGCGGGGGGGGGTCGCAGAGCATGGCACTGTCGAAAACAAACCAACGGCCGATCGTCGTCGTCACCGAAGGCGGCCCGCATATCTGGGCGATCGTCAACGCCGTCGCCGATCAACTCGGCCCGGTCAGCGTCATCCTCGAAGCTCCTGAATCCAAAAAGCAATTGCTTCTCGCGCGGGCGCGGCGGCAAGGCTGGACCTCGGCCATCGGTCAACTCGGCACGATGGTGCTGACGCGCCTCGGCAAGCGCTTCTTCGCCGGCCACGCAGCACGGCTTGCCGCCGGGCAGAAGCTGCAAACCGAACCGAAGCCTGGGCAAAAGATCATTTATGTCTCGTCGGCCAACGCGCCGGAGTGCCTGCAGGCGATCGCGGAAATCCAGCCGGGTGTGGTGCTGCTCGCCGGCTGCCGCTTGCTGTCGCGGCAGACGCTGGCGAAAATCCCTTGCCCGGTCCTCAACTACCACGCCGGCATCGCCCCGAAATATCGCGGCATGAACGGCGGCTACTGGGCGCTGGCTTCAGGCGATGCGGAGAACTTCGGCACCACCGTACATCTGGTCGACGCCGGCGTCGACACTGGCGGCGTGCTGCGGCAGACGCGTGGCAAACCGCAGCCGGGCGACACAATTTCAAGCTACGCGTTGCGGCAGGCGGCCTTCTCGCGCGACATCTGCGTCGAAGCGGTCAGGGATGCGCTGGCCGGCAAGGTCGGCACGGTGGATCCCGGCCTGCCTTCGAAACAATGGTATCATCCGACGGTATGGTTTTATCTCTGGACGGGGATAAGGAACGGCGTCTGGTGACGCGCCGATTTACCGGACAGCCACCCGCCACTAACATTGCATCATGAGCGACATCGACCACCGCACCATCATTGCCGGCCTTTCGGTCGAGGACCGTCGCGACCTCACCGCCAGGGTTGACCGGCCAGGCATTGTCCGGCTGGCGGTCCATGCCGGGCTGGTTATCCTGCTAGGCGCGCTGATCGCCGCCCGCATCCCGTTCTGGCCGCTGCTCGTCTTGCCGCAGGGAATCCTGATCGTCTTCTTCTTCACGCTGTTGCACGAGACCATCCATGAAACGGCGTTCAGGACGGCGTGGCTCAATCGCGCTGTTGCCGCCGTGGCCGGCTTCCTGATCCTGCTGCCGCCGGAATGGTTCCGCTATTTCCATTTCGCCCATCACCGCCATACGCACGACCCGGACAACGACCCCGAACTGATGGCCCCGAAGCCGGAGACCATCAGCCAATATCTGCGCTATCTGTCAGGCGGCCCCTATTGGATCGCCATGGGCCGTGTGATCGCAACCAATGCGGCGGGCCGCAACCGCGACGGCTTTGTGCCGGAAAAGGGCCGCGGCAAGGTGGTTGCCGAAGCACGGCTGTTCCTGATCGGCCATGCGGCATTGCTGGCCGCATCGCTCGCCGCGCAGTCGGCGCTGCTGTTGTGGGTCTGGATCTTGCCGGTGCTGGTCGGACAGCCGTTTTTGCGTGCCTACCTGCTGGCCGAGCACGCGTTGTGCCCGCATGTCGCCAACATGCTCGAGAACACCCGCACCACCTTCACCACAAGGCTGGTGCGCTTCGTGGCTTGGAACATGCCGTACCATTCCGAGCACCATTCCTATCCGGCCGTTCCCTTCCACCGCCTGCCGCGCTTCCATGACATCGTCGCGGAGCATTTACGCACGACCGAACGAGGTTACGTGCGCTTCCACAGGAAGCTGGTCGGCAGCTACGATGGCCGCGCCGGCTGACCAGTGCTGGAAGAAACTCCGCTTTCAACCGCGGCCGTCGATTGCGTCGCTTTTGAAGGCCCCCGCGTCGTCCCATAACAAGCAGCCCAACAGCGCTTCCGGCAATGCTCGAAACCACTGCATTGGCCAAAAGATCGGAATCGATCTTCGGAGAGCACGATGCAGCGGAGTTAAATGGTAGAGCATCGTTTGTGCGTCCGATTGGACGCACGGCGCTCTGCAGGAGCAGGAAATTATGGCCGATCTGATCGTCGTCTACTGGCGCGACATCCCCGCCCAGGTCATCGTCAAGAAGGGCCGGCAGAACGCCAAGCGCGAACTGCCGCTGCGCTTCACCGAGGCGATCGACATGTGCGCCATGCGCACCGGCGCTGGCGGCACCGACGACTATCTTGCCGAATGGCGCAAGGCAGAACCCCTCCCGGTCAGTGACGATCTTGAAGCCGAGGCCGAGAAGGCTCTTCAGGAACTTGATGCGAAATACGACCGTGAGCGGCTGGTCGCTCTGGTCAAGGCGGGGGGCAAAGAAAATGTCTGATCCCCAATCAATGCCGGCGACGACGGCTCAAGCCGGCGTGACCCAGGCGACCATCGTCAAGAAGGCGGCGCCGAAATCCGACTACAAGCCGGCCGACGTGTCGCCACAGCGGCGTGTGCAGCGCTCTTTCGCGGTGCGCCTTTGGTCTGTGCGGCATTCGCGGCTGCTCGAATGGTTCTATGGCAAATTCGCCGACATGTTCCTGCTCCTCCATCCGCTGTGGAAGGGCATCGGCTACAGCCGTGTCGAAGGGCCTGTGAAATTCGTCGAAAAGCGCGTCAAGGGTTTCATGTTCGACTGCCGCATGTGCGGCCAGTGCATCCTTTCCTCGACCGGCATGTCGTGCCCAATGAACTGCCCCAAGCAATTGCGCAACGGCCCTTGCGGCGGTGTCCGCGCCAACGGCAATTGCGAGGTCGAGCCTGACATGCCTTGCGTCTGGGTCAAAGCCTGGGAAGGTTCGCGGAACATGGTGCATGGCGACAAGATTTTGGAAGTGCAGAAGCCGGTGGATCAGTCCTTGCGCGAAACCTCCGCGTGGCTGCGGGTCACCGCGCAGGCCGCGGCCGCCCGCAATGCGGCCCGGAATACTACGAAGACCGGAGCGTCGGCATGATCGGCCGTCAGCCAGACGAGAATCCGGCCGGCATCCATTTGCCGCTCGATCCCCTGCCCGGCCACACCTCGCGTGGCCGGCTGGAACGCGTCCTCAGGCGCGGCGAGTTCGCAGTGACGACCGAGCTCAATCCGCCTGACAGCGCCGATCCGGAAGACGTCTACAACCGCGCCAGGATTTTCGACGGTTGGGTCGACGCCATCAATGCCGTCGACGCTTCCGGCGCCAACTGCCACATGTCGTCGGTCGGCATCTGCGCGCTGCTGACCCGCATGGGCTATGCCCCGATCATGCAGATCGCCTGCCGCGACCGGAACCGCATCGCCATCCAGGGCGACGTGCTTGGGGGTGCTGCGATGGGCGTCGCCAACATGCTGTGCCTGACCGGCGACGGCGTGCAGGCCGGCGACCAGCCCGGCGCCAAGCCGGTGTTCGATCTCGACTGCATGTCGCTGCTCGAAACCTGCCGCGTTATGCGCGATAACGGCAAATTCCTGTCCGGCCGAAAACTCACGACGCCGCCGCAGCTTTTCCTTGGCGCGGCCATCAACCCGTTCGCGCCGCCGATCGATTTCCGGCCCTATCGGCTGGGCAAGAAGATCGCCGCCGGGGCACAGTTCGTGCAGAGCCAGTACTGCTTCGACGTACCGATGTTCCGCACCTACATGCAGAAGGTCCGCGATCTCGGCTATACCGAGAAATGTTTCATCCTGTGCGGCGTCGGGCCGCTGGCCTCGGCCAAGACGGCCAAATGGATCCGCTCCAACGTACCGGGCATTCACATTCCCGATCAGATCGTCAAGCGCCTGGAAGGCGCCCAGGATCAGAAGAAGGAAGGCAAGCAGCTCTGCATCGACATCATCAATGAGGTGAAGGAAATTCCCGGTGTATCCGGCGTCCATGTGATGGCCTACCGCCAGGAAGAATACGTCGCCGAGATCGTCGACGAATCCGGCGTGCTGAAGGGTCGCCGGCCGTGGAAACGCGAAATCCGCCGCGACGACCAGCTCGTTGCCGACCGGCTCGACCACATACTGCATGACGACCTCACTGAAACCCAGGTCGACATGGTCAAGACCGCGCATTGACAGCGCGAATCGTCAGCATTCGCTTGATCAGAAACAGATAACGATATAAAGAACTCTTTATATCACGATGGAGAGATTTCATGACCCGGACCATCGTCGCCTCGGCGACACGAGAAATCATCATCGGCTTCGATCAGCCCTTCTGCGTGATCGGCGAGCGCATCAACCCGACCGGCCGTAAGAAACTGGCCGCCGAAATGATCGCCGGCAATTTTGAGACCGTCATCAAGGATGCGCTGGAGCAGGCCGCCTGTGGGGCGACCATGCTCGACGTCAATGCCGGCGTCACTGCAGTCGATCCCAACGCCACCGAGCCGGCGCTGCTGGTGCAGACGCTGGAGATCGTGCAAGGCCTGGTCGACCTGCCGTTGTCGATCGACTCCTCCGTGACTGCGGCAATCGAAGCGGCGCTGAAGGTCGCCAAGGGCCGGCCGCTGGTCAATTCCGTCACCGGCGAGGAGGAAAAGCTCGAAGCCATCCTGCCGTTGATCAAGAAATACAACGTTCCCGTCGTCGCCATTTCCAACGACGAGACCGGTATTTCGATGGACCCCGATGTGCGCTTCGCCGTCGCCAAGAAGATCGTTCAGCGCTGTGCCGACTTCGGCATTCCGGCGCATGATGTGGTCGTCGACCCGCTGGTCATGCCGATCGGCGCGCTGGGCGATGCCGGCCGCCAGGTATTTGCCCTGCTACGCCGGCTGCGCGAGGAGCTCAAGGTCAACACCACCTGCGGCCTCTCCAACATCTCGTTCGGCCTGCCGCACCGTCATGGCATCAACGCCGCCTTCATCCCGATGGTGATCGGCGCCGGCATGACCTCGGCGATCATGAACCCGGTGCGGCCGCAGGAAATGGAAGCGGTGCGCGGCGCCAACGTGCTGAACGGCACCGACGAGAACTGCACCAACTGGATCAGGACCTACAAGGACTACAAGCCTGCTGAAGGCGGCCAGGCCGTTGCCGCCCGGACGCAGGTCAACGCGCCGGGCGATGGCAATGGCAATGGCGGACGCAGGCGCGGCGGCCGCGAAGCGCGTATGGCGCGGGGTTGAGCCAGGTCTTGGCCGACACGATATGGGGCCTAGGACTGGGGAGGAACCGAGACACAGCGGCATCGCTGCCGTGGCCAAGACCCGAGCTGCGTAGAAAGTAAAGTCTGGAACGTATGAACTCTCCCGTCAACATCACCGATCCGCTCGTGCTGTTCATGCCGTCGGGCAAGCGCGGGCGGTTTCCGGTCGGCACGCCGGTTCTGGATGCCGCGCGCCAGCTCGGTGTCTATGTCGAGAGCGTGTGCGGCGGGCGTGCCACTTGCGGGCGTTGCCAGATCGAGGTGCAGGAAGGCAATTTCGCCAAGCACAAGATCGTTTCCTCCAACGATCACCTCTCGCCCAAGGGCGCCAAGGAAGAGCGCTACGAGCGCGTACGCGGCCTGCCCGAGCGCCGCCGGCTGTCCTGCTCGGCGCAGATTCTCGGCGATCTTGTCGTCGACGTGCCGCAGGACACCGTCATCAACGCGCAGACCATCCGCAAGGACGCCGACACCAGGGTCATCGCCCGCGATGCGGCAATCCGCATGTGCTATGTCGAGATCGAAGAACCCGACATGCACAAGCCGCTCGGCGACCTCGACCGTCTGAAGATCGCGCTGATGAAGGACTGGGGCCTCAAGAGCCTCGATTTCGACTTCCATCTGTTGCCGCAGGTGCAAGGTATTTTGCGCAAAGGCAACTGGACCGCGACCGCCGCCATCCACAAGGACACCGACAGCGAGACCGCACGGGTCATCGCTTTGTGGCCCGGCCTCAAGAACGAGGCGTACGGACTTGCCTGCGATATCGGCTCGACCACGATCGCCATGCATCTGGTGTCGTTGCTGTCGGGCCGCGTCGCCGCCTCGTCGGGCACATCCAATCCGCAGATCCGCTTCGGCGAGGATCTGATGAGCCGTGTCTCGTACGTGATGATGAACCCGGACGGCCGTGAAGGTATGACGGTCGCCGTGCGCGAGGCCATTTCGGGGCTTGTGGACAAAGTCTGCACCGAAGGCAACGTCCAACGCAACGACATCCTGGATTCCGTGTTCGTCGGCAATCCGATCATGCACCATCTGTTCCTCGGCATCGATCCGACCGAGCTCGGCGGCGCCCCCTTCGCGCTAGCCGTCTCCGGCGCCGTGCACATCAAGGCATCGGATATCGGTTTGAAGCTCAACCAGGGCGCCAGGCTCTATATGCTTCCTTGCATTGCCGGCCATGTCGGCGCGGACGCTGCCGCAGTGACGCTGTCGGAAGGGCCGCACCGCCAGGACGAGATGATGCTGATCGTCGATGTCGGCACCAATGCCGAGATCGTGCTCGGCAATCGCCACCGGGTCGTGGCGGCCTCATCGCCAACTGGCCCGGCCTTCGAAGGTGCGGAAATCTCCGGTGGCCAGCGCGCCGCACCGGGTGCCATCGAGCGCGTCCGCATCGATCCTGAAACGCTGGAACCGAAATACCGCGTCATCGGCTCGGAACTCTGGTCCGACGAGCCGGGCTTCCTCGACAGCGTGCAGGCGACCGGCGTCACCGGTATTTGCGGCTCCGGCATCATCGAGGTGGTCGCCGAGATGTATCTCGCCGGCATCATCTCCGAGGACGGCGTCGTCGATGGATCGCTGAGCGGCCACTCGCCTCGCGTCGTCGCCAATGGCCGCACCTTCTCGTATGTGCTGAAGGAAGGCGAGCCCAAGATCACCATCACCCAGACTGATGTGCGCGCTATCCAGCTTGCCAAGGCCGCCCTTTATGCCGGCACCAAGCTTTTGATGGAAAAGCAGCACACCGATCATGTCGACCGCATCCACTTCGCCGGCGCATTCGGCTCGTTCATCGACCCGAAATACGCAATGGTGCTGGGCCTGATTCCGGATTGCGACCTCGACAAGGTCTCAGCCGTTGGCAATGCGGCCGGCGCCGGCGCCCGCATGGCGCTGTTGAACCGTGGCTATCGCCGCGAGATCGAGGAAACCGTCAGCAAGATCGAGAAGATCGAGACGGCGCTGGAGCCGAAATTCCAGGAGCACTTCGTCTATGCCATGGCGCTGCCGAATAAGATCGACCCGTTCCCCAAGCTCTCGGCGGCGGTGAAACTGCCGCCGCGCAAGACGGTGAGCGAAGACGGCATTGCCGGCGACGCCGCTCCGCGGCGGCGTTCGCGCGAAGGCCACGCCGCGCGGCGCGGGCGGGGATGACTCGCCTCCGATAGGCCGTCAGACCTTCCATTTTTCATTTGTATGCAAATGTTTCCAGATCGCGCCGATCTGGAAACGAAATCGCGTTTTCGTGAAATCCGCCAGATACATAGGCGGAGCATTTAACCGGCATCGAACGGCAGGCGGAAACAGTTTTCGGCCACCGCAACGCTCCAAGGAGATCAAGATGTCGATGTTCGAAAGCTTCGGCCGCTATGGTGCGGCCTTCAAGAAAACACGCGAAGCGCGCAAGTCGCTGCGCATCCTCAACAGCTTGCCGCCTGAGATCCAAAAGGACATTGGCTGGCCGGTGTCGCCGCGTTCGAGCGAAAGGCAGCTTTCGGTCGGATGGGGCATGCAGCGCGGATGAAATTCATCGACAATGCAAGCTGCTCGGTATTCGCCGGAGCCGCAATGCGGCTCCGGCTGCACCCAGCAATTGGCTGCGCGCCGCGTTGCTGCCGCGGCGTTGAGCTGCGCCGGTAGGCCAGAGACTTCATGGCCGGACGCTTTGTCGACAGCTGGGATCAAACGACCGTGTTGAGATTGCATCAATCTTGACTTTTTTGGTGGCGACACAATCTTCGAAATAGTCGGGGGGTTCTCTTAGTCGGCTCAGCCGAAGTCCGTGTATCTGCATGCCCAGTCTCAAAAGCCATGTCGTGTCGTTCGTCCTCAGGTACAGCCGCAAGAAGGCGTTTTCCAGCCCCGAGAACCTGCAGCGCTGGATCGCCTATGCGCGCAAGACGGAAAACCATCAGCCGCCTGCGTCGCTGCGGTCACGCCTGGAGATCACAACCCGCACGATCAACGGCTTTCCCGTCTACGAGATCGCGCCCAAGGCTGGCGAGCGGAAGCGGATTCTCTACCTGCACGGCGGCGCTTACGTCTTCGAAATCACCCCCTATCATTGGCGGCTGATCGCCGACATGGCCGACCGTCTCGGGTTCGGTATCACTGTGCCGATCTATCCCATTGCTCCCGAACACGATTTCCACGCCATGTTTGGTATGGTCGGCGCTGTCTACCGCCTGATGTTCGGCGAAACCAGCGCGAATGACATCATCTTCATGGGCGATTCCGCCGGCGGAAACATGGCCGTCGTGCTGACGATGATGGCTGCGCAAAATGGCCTGCCCTTGCCATCACGCCACGTGCTGATTTCGCCCGGTCTCGACGTGTCGCTCGCCAACCCAGAAATGTATGAGGCCGAACGCAACGATCCGTGGCTGGGCATTGCCGGCGGCCGCGAGGCGATCCGACTTTACAGCGCCGGCATAGATCCCACCGACTGGCGGATCAGCCCGGTTTACGGCGACCTGTCGGTGCTGCCCAAAACGCTGCTGCTGACCGGTTCACGCGATCTGCTCACCCCCGACAATCTGATCTTCGCGGAAAAGGCGCGCGCGGCCGGCGTCGAAATTGAGATCGTCCACGAGCAAGGCATGTTCCATGTCTGGCCGTTGATCGACATGCCGGAGGCGCGACGCGCGCGGGACAGTATAGTGGCCTTCTTGACCAACGAAACTGACAGTTACCATGCCAAGGCAGGAGAGTTGTCGCTGCAGAGGACAGGCCGCGACGGAACCCCTCGCGATCTGGTTGCGCCGCTCAGGTCGTAGTTTGGGTCAGAACTTCCCAGTTTCCCTGAACATCTCAAACGTCGCGCGGATATGGTCGGCGACTGCCTTCACCGGCGCGCTGGCGTCCGGCGTCACCACCATGGCGAGGTTGTAGGTGCCGATGTCAGGCATGCCGTCCTTCGGGCACAGCTCGACCATGTCGCTGCCGAGGAAGGATTTCGGCAGCGGCGCCACCGCAAGATCCGCCATGATCGCGGCGCGCTGGCCGGCCGTGTGCGCGCTCATATAGGCGATACGGTAATTGCGGCCCTCGCGGCCAAGCGCCTCCAATGCCCCTGCCCGCCAGGCACAGCCCTCTTCCCACAATGAGACCGGCAGCGGCTCGCGCAGATGCGCGCAACCGCCCTTGGCACCGGCCCAGACGATCGGCTCTGTGAGCAGCACTTCGGCGCCGATCGCGCTGGTCTTGTAGGAGTTGGTGAGCAGCGTGATGTCGAGCGCCCGGTCGTCCATGCGCCGGCGCAGATTGACGCTCTGGTCGATGGTGACGTCGACCGCGATCGATGGATGCGACTGTGCGAACCGCTTCAGCACATGCGGCAGCACACGTTCGCCGTAATCGTCCGGCGAGCCGAGCCGCACCACCCCGACAATGTCTGGAATGATGAACTTCGACACCACCTCGCGATTGATCGACAGCAGCCGGCGCGCATAGCCGAGCAGCATCTCGCCATCGGTGGTCAGCGTCACCGAACGGGCGTCGCGCGCGAACACCGAGCGGCCGAGAATGTCCTCCAGCTTCTTGATCTGCATGGAGACGGCCGACGGCGTGCGGAAGACCGCATTGGCCGCAGTGGTGAAGCTGCCGGTCTCGGCGATCGCGACGAAAGTGCGCAGAACATCCAGATCGAGCAGCGGCAGCGGATGATTGAGTGGGGCGTTCATGGCAAGCGACCTTCAATTTTTCTGATGCAAACCATCATTCCATTTCGTTTGATTGAACATCAGTTTGGGAGGATAGTCAACTCCATCGAAGGCAGGACGCATCGAAGTGGTCCCGAAACAACCATGACACGGACCTGCAATCGACACGAAATGAAGCTGAAACAAACCCGGTGTACCGCCTGACGCTGCAAGCGCCGGGACAACCCGGCCCAACGCGAAGGAGAATGAGATGTCTATCCTGTTATCCATCGGTCGGATCGCGACCGAGTTCAGCGAGGCCCGTGCCCGCTACCAGACGGAACGCGCCATCCGCGCGCTGCCGATTGAACTGCAGAAGGATATCGGCTGGCCTGAAGCTGCCGATGCCAAGGCCGGCACTCGCCATGGTGTGGGATCCTGGGCTGGAGCAAAGTAAACCGTGTGTATCAACAGCTGAAGGCCTGCCGCGCAGATCAGCCCGGCAGGCCTTTTTGTTTGTACTCCAATGATTTTCCCGAGCCATGTCGCCGTCGCATGCCGCATATGAGCAAGTCGCATAGCAGCCCGCACTGGCAATCAACACATTGTAAATAATCGAAAATCCGGGGCAGAATGCCCAAATTTGTCGCATTCCGTGTCGCTTTTCATATCAAGTGCTTCGCTTTTGCGATTTAGTTTCCCCTCACGTAAGCCTATATCATCATCAACAAACGAGCTGCCCCACTCCATCAAGCGAAGGCGACCCGTCTGAGCAACCGAATGGAGATGATCATGAAGCTTTTTGCCCGCCTCTTTGCCCGTCGCGAAATGAACCTGACGACCGCGCTCGAGCGCCAGCGCCTGGCCAACACCATGCCTGGCCAGACCGGTGCCATGGCTGCCGCGCGCCTCGGCTTCGTCGCCTGAGACGCGGCAATCCCGGCGGAAGCAGCCTAGCGCTGCTTCGAAGTCGATCCAGCGCCGCTTCGGTTTTGCCGAGGCGGCGTTTTCGTGTGCGCAGACTGCGTAGGCTCGTTTGGTCGATCCGGCGGCATGTCGCGTCCTTCGCCGCATAGCGATTGCCCATTTGCGACCCGTGTCGCAAATAAAGTCGCTCCGTTGCCATCTAGCCAATTGACAGGAAACGTCTTTCCTGATGTCGCTATGCTAATCGCGACATCCTGTTCGCGCCATTGCAGCGTGAGGATCTACCCGTGAACGTCGTAAAGCACCCGATCCGGCGATCGTTCGTATTCTTCCTGGTCCCCGATTTCACCATGATCGCCTTCGCGACGGCGCTCGATCCATTGCGTTCGGCCAACCGCATGCTCGGCTATGAAGCCTATCGCTGGCGGCTCGCCAGCATCGACGGCAAGCCGGTGCGCGCCTCGAACGGCGTCGAATGCGCCGTCAACACCTCGCTGGAGGAAGAGCGCAAGAAAATGTCCGGACCGGACCGGCCGAACATGGCCATCGTCTGCAGCGGCATCAATGTCGAGCGCTACCAGAACAAATCGGCCTTTGCCTGGTTGCGCGAGGAGTACAATCGCGGCGTTGCCGTCGGCGGCCTGTGCACCGGCGCGCATATCCTGGCCGCCGCAGGCCTGCTGTCCAACAAGCGCTGCGCCATCCATTGGGAGAACCTGCCAGGCTTTTCCGAGGCGTTCCCCAAGGCCAATGTCTTCGCCGACCTCTTCGAGATCGACCAGAACATCTACACCTGCGCCGGCGGCACCGCCGCGCTCGACATGATGCTGAAGCTGATCGGCGACGATTTCGACGAAAGCCTCGTCAACCGCGTCTGCGAGCAGGTGCTGACCGATCGCGTGCGCAGCCCGACCGACCGCCAGCGCCTGCCGCTGCGCGCCCGCCTTGGCGTGCAGAATTCCAAGGTTCTGACCATTATCGAGCTGATGGAAGCCAATCTCTCCGAGCCGCTCTCGCTGATCGAGGTCGCCGACCATGTCGACCTGTCGCGCCGGCAGATTGAGCGCCTGTTCCGCACCGAGATGGGGCGCTCCCCTGCCCGTTACTATCTGGAGATCCGCCTCGACCGCGCCCGGCACCTGCTGATCCAGTCGTCGTTGCCGGTGGTCGAAGTGGCGGTCGCCTGCGGCTTTGTTTCCGCCTCGCATTTCTCCAAATGCTATCGCGAGTTGTACGCCCGCTCGCCGCAACAGGAACGCGTCGACCGCAAGCAGCTTCTGGCGGCTTGATCCAGCACGTTTCGCGGGCGCGGCCGAAATTGTCATGACATTGTCTGGCGAAATGTGGTATCCCTCAATCGAGAGGTACCAATGACGACCAGAACCACCAGATCGGAAAAACTGGACTTGCGCCTTACCCCCCAGGCAAAGCGTACACTCGCAACCGCCGCCGCGACTGAACGCCGTTCGCTCAGCGATTTCGTGCTTGAAAGCGCGCTTGCACGAGCCGAAGAAACATTAGCCGACCGGCGCAGCTTCCATCTCGACGCCGAAAAATGGGTCGCGTTCATGGCAGCGCTCGACGCGCCAACGCGTGATCTCCCCCGCCTCAAGCGCCTATTGAACGAACCAAGCATCTTTTCCGGTCGCGATCCAGCGTGAGCGAATTCCAGATCGAGAAACTGGCCCGCAAGCATTTGGTGGACATGTTCGACTGCGGTGAAGAACCGCTCAATCGCTTTCTCGTACGCTATGCATTCCAAAACCAGCAAGCCAATGCTTCGCAGACCTACATTGGTCTCTCTGGCGAAGATGTGATCGGCTTTTATACCCTGGTCGTTGGTGAAGTTAAATATGAGGGTGCGCCCGAGCGATTGACGAAAGGTCTCGCACGCCATCCGGTGCCTGTAATGCTGCTGGCGCGTCTTGCGGTCAGTCTGGACTGGCAAGGCAAAGGCGTCGGCGGCGGACTGTTGCGCGATGCCGTCCTGCGCAGTTTGCAGGCGGCCGATATTGCAGGTATCCGCGCGGTCGTCGTCCACGCCAAGAACGACGGCGCCCGCACGTTTTACGAGCGCTACGGATTCGCGCAATCGCCGACGGACCCGCTGCATCTTTACGTGCTTATCAAGGACTTACGAAGTCTCTGAGCCGTTCAGGCGCCTTGCTGACCCGACTATATCTGCGCCGTGCGCATCGCCTCGACGCGGATATCTTCTGTCAGCCGCGCCTTCAGTGCCGAAAACTCCGGGCTGGTCTTCAGCGTGTAGTGGCGCGGATGCGGCAGGTCGACGGCAACGTCCGATTTGATGCGGCCCGGCCGTGCCGTCATCACGACCACGCGCGACGCCATGAAGATCGCCTCCTCGATGTCGTGGGTGACGAACAGCACCGTTTTTTGCCGGCGCTCCCAGATGCCGAGAAGCAGTTCCTGCATCAGCCCGCGGGTCTGGTTGTCGAGTGCGCCGAACGGCTCGTCGAGCAGCAGAATCTCCGGATCGTTGGCCAGTGCCCGGGCAATCGCGGTGCGCTGCTGCATGCCGCCGGAAAGCTGCTTCGGCCAATGGTTTTCAAAACCTCTCAGCCCGACGAGATCGACGTAAGAAGCGACGATTTCGCTGCGCTCGTGCTCGGCCATTCCACGTTCGCGCAGGCCGAAGGCGATGTTCTCGGCGACCGTCAGCCACGGAAACAGCGTATAGGACTGGAAAACCATGCCGCGGTCTGGACCGGGCCGGTCCACCACCCTGCCGTCGAGCAGAACACGTCCCCCACTCGGCGCTTCGAGGCCGGCGACGATCCTGAGCAGCGTCGACTTTCCACAGCCGGATGGCCCCAGGATGGTGATGAAGTCGTTGGCGGCGACCGCCAGATCGATCGGCATCAGCGCCTTGACCGGCTGCCCACCGCCGACACCGGCGAAGGTGCGCGAGACGCCTTCGATGAGCAGCTTGCTCACGCCAGGCTCCATGGAAACAGCCAACGGTTAAGCGCCTTGAAGGCGAAATCGGACAACAGCCCGATCAGGCCGATGACGATGATGCCGAAGATGATCTGCCCTGTCGCCAGCCGCGACTGGCTGTTGATGATCATGTAGCCGATGCCCGACGACGAGCCGATCAGCTCGGCGACGATGACATAGGTCCAGGCCCAGCCGAGCACCAGCCGCAGGGTCTCGGCAATCTCCGGCGCATTGGCCGGAATGATCACGCGCCGCACGATGCCGTTGTCGGACGAGCCAAGCGTGTAGGCCGCCTCGACCAGGTCGCGCCGTGTGCCGCCGACCTTGACCGCGATGATCAGGATGATCTGGAACACCGAGCCGACGAAGATCACCAGCAGTTTTTCGAGCTCGCCAACGCCCGCCCACAGGATGAGCAGCGGGATGAAGGCCGATGCCGGCAGATAGCGGGCGAAGGAGACGAACGGCTCCAGGAACGCCTCCACGGGCTTCCAGGCACCCATCACGATGCCGAGCGGCACGGCAACGATGGCCGCCATCAGGAACCCGCCGAAGACGCGCCAGATGGTGATAAGGATGTCGAGCCAGAAGCGGTCCTCGACCAGCAGCCGCCAACCGTCTCTCACCATCGACAGCGGATCGGCAAGGAAAATGCGATTGACGTGGCCGCCAAGCGTGATCCACGCCCAGAACGCCACGAACAGCACGAAGAACGAAATGCCGAGCACGGTTCGAATGCCCGGCGAGACCGGATGCAAGGGGCGCGGCATCTTCGACCGTCCTCTGATCTGAATGAAAAAGCGGCGGCGCACGCGCCGCCGCCGGGCGACAATCCTGCCGGTTAGTCGGCGACGGCGCTGGTGTCGGCCAATGTCGAGACGTCAGGCGCTTCCTTGATCAAACCCATCTGCAGCAGAAGCTCGCCGGCGGTCTTGGAAAAGTCCTGGAATTCCTTGGTGAAGAACTGCTTGTTTTCAGCCTTGTCGGCCCATTTCAGGTATTTGGCCGACTCTTCGAATTCCTTGGCCGACTGCTTCACGTCGGCACCCATCGTCTCATAGGATTTCGCCGGATCGCTCTTGATCAGGTCGAGTGCCTCGAAATAGCTGTCGGCAAGCGCCTTGCCCGCATCCGGATTGGCCTTGAGGAACTCCGGCGTGCAGCCGACCGTATCGAGCACCATCGGATAGTCGAGAGTGGTCACAAGGATATGGCCCTGGTCGGACTTTTCGCGCACCGCCGAGATGAACGGCTCATAGGTGACCGCCGCATCGTTCTGGCCGGCGAGAAACGCCTGCGCCGCCGCATCCGGCTCCAGGTTGACGACCGTCACGTCCTTGGTCGACATGCCGTTCTTGTTGAGCACCCAGGCCAGCATGAAATAGGGCGAGGTGCCCGGCGCCGAAGACGCGACCGACTTACCTTTGAGATCGGCGACGGTCTTGATGTCGTTGCGGGCGACGATGCCGTCGGCGCCGTAGGATTTGTCGAGCTGGAATATCTGCTTGGTCGTCACGCCATTGGCGTTCCAGACCAGCCAGGTCTCGACCGTGGTGGCGGCGCATTGCAGGTCGCCGCTGGCGATGGCGAGCGGCCGGCTGGCTTGCGGCACCTTCTTCAAGGTGACGTCGAGGCCGTGCTTTTCGAAGATGCCGGCCTGCTTGGCGAGCGTCAGCGGCGCAAAGCCGGTCCATCCACTGATGCCGATGCTGACCGATGTGGCGGCCATCGCCGGCGCGGACAATCCGACGGCAAGCGTCAAGCTTGCGGCAAGAATTCCGATCCTGTTCATGTCGGTTCCCCTTTTATGTGTTCGGATGGGGAATTGTGTCACAGACGCCCGCAGGCTTGTCAATGAAGCAGATGCTGCACTGCGGTATGTCACCATCGACAGCAAACTCCGCCATCAGCGGCTGTTGTACATCCAGCTGCGGTCGCGCCACATTTTTTCGCCGACCAGGCAGTCGGTGACGGGGATGTCCTGTGCCAGCACCAATGGCGGATGCGCCGCCTCTTCCGCCGCTCGCTGCGGCGAGGCCGGACCGGCAAGCTCCAGCACCAGCTTGCGGCGGATGGCCTCCGGAAACTGCGTCCAGTCATTGACCGGGATCATGAAGGAGCCCGGCCCGCCGATGACGCAGTCGCTGTAGTAGCGGTCGAGATTGTTGACATCGTAAGCGCTGCTGAACCCGCCCCTGGTCATCAGCGGCAGGCCGTTGACGGTGATGCCTTGCTTGATCACGGCGTCGCGGGTGATATCGACAGGTGCGCCCTGGTTGTTGGGGCCGTCACCCGAAATGTCGATCACCCGCTTGACGCCCTGGAAGCCGCTTTCAGCAAAGAGATCGCTGGCGAATTCCAGCGCGCCGGAGATCGAGGTGCGCCTGGCACTGGCCGGCGGATGAGCGGAAAGCTGCGCTGCCAGCCGCTCGGCGTCGGCACGATTGGCGATCACCGTCCACGGCACGACGACCTGCTGCCAGGTCGCGCCAGCCCATTCGACATAGGTGACGGCAATCTTGCCATGAGCGCCTTCGCCGATTGCCTGCAGGACATCGTCATGCGTCAGCGCCGCCGCATAGCCATGACGCTGGATTTCGAGCTCGTCCGGCGACATGGACAGCGAAACGTCGACTGCCAGTACCAGTTCGATGTCGACCGGCTCGGCGGCGCGGGAGTTTGCAGTCAGCCATAGCACCGACGCCAGCGCGGCGGCACCCGAGACGAGATGTCTTGCACGGGCAAAACCAGACACGCCGCACGGTAAGCGAAAATCGCCGATCGACAAAGAGAAAAGCCCGGTGGAGAGCCGGGCTCATCCGGTCACATTTTTGCGAACCGCCGGAAAACGAATTTCATTTGTGGATGCGGTGCCCGCCCCGTCCCCGCCACTCCACGGCCTTCTCGACATCCGTCTCGGAGGATGGGTCCGGCTTCGGTTTTCTAGCACCGACCCCGCGCGCTGCCCTCCAGTTCGGCTTGAATGACGGCGGAAGCCACAACAGAATACCTGCAACCGCGGCAGGCAAGATGATCGCAAAACGCAGAATTGAAAGTACGATGCCGCAGATGCCGACGATCTGCGCGGCCCGGCGGACGCCGAAGCGTCTCAGGAACAAATGTCTTGCAATCACGCCGCCATCCAGATCGTAGGCGGGCAGGATGTTGAGAATGATAAGTGACACGTTCAACAATGCGCCAATCCAAAGCGTCCATTCCAGAGGACCGGCCGATCTTGACGGCAGCCACCCGAATGGCCTTTCGGGCGCAACTGGGATGAGTTCTCCAAAAACCAGATAATAGGCCGCATCGAAAAACGCGGCGAGCGCGACGTTCGCCAGGGGACCCGCTATCGCAATCCGCGCCCAGGCAGGCGATGGCGCTGCGGCGCGTTTGAAACGCGTGAGCCCGCCGAAGAGATATAATTCTATCATGTCGGTGGCGACGCCTTGTCGGCGTCCGATCCAGGCGTGCGCCAGTTCGTGCAGAAATATCGACGCAAACAGAAGCGCTGCAAAGATAGAGGTATGGATCAGTGCATCCTTGGGTCGGCTCGCCCACTCGTTCAGGAAGGGCAGCACAATGGGAATTGCGAAGGTCCAGCTGACGCGAACCGGGATATTCCGGTTCAGCTGAAACACAAGCGCATCGTTTTTTCTGTCCCAGCCGATCCGCCGCAAAGGCACCCCCCAATCGCAGCGCGACGGAAAGCGAGAATCATCGCTCCACAAAGCGAAAAGCCCGACGATGAATCGGGCTTCTGCATTCAGGTCCTGCTGGCACTGCTCGGCTTGCCTGTGTGGAGAATCGGCAGGCAAGCAACGCTTAGCTGCGCGGATTGAGGTTCTCCGGGTCGTAGAGCGGCCTGTAGCCGACGGCGGCCACTTCGACCGGGTACTTCTCGCCGAAATATTCGACGCTCAGCTTGCGGCCCTCCTGGCAATACGCCCAGGGCAGGTAGGCGAGCGCGATGTTCTTGCCGAGGGTCGGACCATAGGCCACCGAGGTCGTGAAGGAGCGGCGGCCGAGCTCGTCGACGAGCGTCTCACCGGTTTGCGGGTCCATCACCGGCATCGTGCCAACCGGATAGCGGGGAACACCATTCGAATCTGTATTGTCCGTCATGATAAGCGTGCAAAGCATGGCCGGCTGATGCACCCGGGCGCGATATTCCAGATGCTTTGCCTTGCCGCAGAAATCGGCCTCCTTGACTTTCGGACGGGCAAGGTCGGCTTCCAGCAGATTGTATTCGGTCAAGAGGTCCGCGTTTTGCAGGCGCAGGCTCTTCTCCATGCGGCGGCTGTTGGCATAGGTCTCGACGCCAAAGGCCATCACGCCGGTCGACCGCAGCGCGTCCCAGACAGCCAGGCCGTCCTCGTAGCGCATGTGCAGTTCCCAGCCTTGCTCGCCGACATAGGAGATGCGGAAGGCGGTCACGTCCTTGCCGGCGATCCTGACCGGCTTGATCGCGGCAAAGGGAAAATTCTCAGGCGTCAGTCCGTCGAGGTTTTCCACGACCTTGCCCAATGTTGCCCGCGCGTTCGGACCCCAGATGCCGACGGTCACATATCTCTCGGTCACATCGGTGACGGTAACGTCGAAGCCTTTGTCCTCTGCCGTCCGGCGCATGTACTGGAAGTCGCGCGGCCCGGCATCGGCGCCGTCGATGACGCGGCAGCGGTCGGCCATGCGGATGACGGTCAGGTCGGCGCGCACCATGCCTTCCTCGTCGAGGAAATGGGTATAGATGCCCTTGCCGATATTGCCGTCACCGCCGATCTTTGCCGCGCACAGCCATTCCATCAGCGCGACATGGTCCGTGCCTTCCACGTCGTACATGGCGAAATGCGACAGATTGACGATGCCGCAATCCTCGCTCATCGCGAGATGCTCGGCGTTCGAGACGCGCCAGAAGTGGCGGTTATCCCATTCGTTTTGGCGCACCGGCACCCGGTTGCCGTATTTCTCGAGCAGATGCTCGTTGGCGGCGTAGCCATGGGCGCGCTCCCAGCCGCCGAGCTCCATGAAATAGCCGCCGAGTTCCTTCTCGCGCTCCCAGAAGGGCGAGCGGCGGACATTGCGAGCCTTGGAGAAGGGCTCGCGCGGATGGACCGCCGGGTTGTAGACCTTCATCGCGGTTTCGATGCAGCGATCCCAGATGAACTGTTCTTTCGTCTGGTGCGGATAGAAACGCGAATAGTCGATGGCGTGGTGGTCGATCGCCGTGCGGCCGTCCGTCATCCAGTCGGCGATGAGCTTGCCCATGCCGGGGCCGTCCTTGACCCAGATCGCCACGGCATACCAGAGGCCCCTGACCTTCTGGCTTTCGCCCATCGAGGGGCCGCCGTCCGCCGTCACCTGCAATAGGCCGTTGAAGGAATGGCTCTCATTGTAGCCCAGCTCGCCCAGGATCGGCGTCAGTTCCATGGCGCGCTCGAGCGGCGCCAGGATCTGCTCCATGTCGAGATCGCGTTGCGACGGCGAAAGCCGCGCCTCGTTTTTCTCGAGAATATCGCGCGGATGGCAAAGGCGCGGATTGGTCTCTTCGTAATAACCCCATTCGATCTGCCCGCCTTCGGCGGTCTTGGGATCGCCGGTATCGCGCATGTAAGCCGAGTTGCCCTGGTCGCGCAGCAGCGGCCAGCCGATCTCCTTGCCGGTGCCGGCGAACTCGGTGTACGGCCCGAAGAAGGTAAGCGGATGGTCGATCGGCATGACCGGCAGGTCCTCGCCCGCCATTTCCGCGATCAGTCGTCCCCAGATGCCGGTGCAGACCACGACATAGTCGGCCTCGATGGTGCCGCGGTCGGTCACCACGCCCTTGATGCGGCCGTTCTCGATGACGAGCGACCTGGCGGACGTATTGGCAAACGCCCTGAGTTTGCCGGAAGCTTCCGCCTGATCGACAAGCTTGCCGGCGACGGTCTGCGAGCGCGGGATGACGAGGCCGGCGTCGGGATCCCACAGGCCGCCCTGTACCATCTGTTCTTCGATCAGCGGGAATTTTTCCTTGATCTCGGCGGGATCGATCAGGCGGGCGCGTGTGCCGAAGGCCTTCGCCGAGGCGATCTTGCGCTTGATCTCCGCCATGCGGGCGTCGTCGCCGACGCGGGCAACCTCGAGGCCGCCGATGCGCGCGTAGTGACCCATCTTTTCGTAGAAATCGATGGAATAGAGCGTCGTCCAGCACGACAGGAAATCATGGCTGGTCGTGTAGCAGAAGTCGGAGGCATGCGCCGTCGAGCCGATATCCGTCGGGATGCCCGATTTGTCGATGCCGACTATATCGTCCCATCCGCGCTCGATCAGGTGATGGGCGACCGATGCGCCGACGATGCCGCCCAGCCCGACGATGACGACCTTCGCCTTTTCCGGAAACCCTGCCATTGCCCGCGACTCCAAGATGCCATTGCGAGCAGACTATAGGGCGGCGCGGCGCCGCGCTTGCAGCCTGTTTGCGACATCGTCAAAAAAGCCCGCGCCACCAGCCCGTCGAATGCAGTTAGACCTACGCCTTCGCCCTGCTCGGTATGAAGGCGCTGCTAGAGCCCGTCCTGCGCAGCTTCGAAGAAAAGTGCATACCTTCATCGCCGATTACCGGAAGCAAATAAAAGGCCGGGCGTTTGCCCGGCCTTCAAAAATCATGGCGTCGACTTTACTTGATGCGCGCGACGCCGCCCGAGATCTCAATCGTCTCCGAACCGGTCAGCGCCTCGAGGTCGCCATTCGGCAAGGTAACAAAACAGCCGCTCGGGCAAAATTCCACGGTTTCGCCAGCGGCCAGCGCCAGCTCGGTCTTGCCGCCGCCTTCCGTCACGATCAGCGTGCGGGTCTCGGCGTCCTTGTTGACCGCGCTGGCGGCATGGGCCGAACCGCCCACGGCCAGAAAAGCGATGGCGGCGACGAGAGACTTCCACATTTTGCAGTATCGGTGTTGCCACCGCCTCTGTTGCATTTCGCAAGGCATTCTCGCCGTTTGCAGGTGAGCTTATATGCAATGCAAGCTGAACGGCAACTGAATGCCGCATTCATGCCGCAATTGGTTTCCGAGGGCTTGAAGGCAAGCTCCAATCAGCTAGTCAGGATCGGGCTTCCGCACCTTGCGTGCTGATTTGGCGAGACGTTTCGCCTCGGCCACTGCCAAGGCTTTTGCTTGCGCTCGCTCGGCGAATTCGACTTCGATCTTGTCGTCGTCGATCGGCCACGCTTCGTGCTTCTTGGTCTCGACGACGGCGCGCGGCGTCGACGGAATTTCGATATGCTGGTCGGCGAACACATCGAAGATTGCAAAGCGGATGTCGTTCTGGACGATATTGCCACTAAGAACGTCTGCCAGGAACACGCGAATCTCGAATTCGAGCGCGGCGGGGCCGAAATTGGAAAACAGCACGAAGGGTTCGGGGTTTTTCAGCACCAACGGATGACTGCGCGCGATCTCCAACAGGACGCCATGCACGTGCTTGATGTCGCTGCCATAGGCAACGCCGACCTTGATATCGATGCGGCCGAGCTTGTTGCGGTGCGTCCAGTTGCCGACCGCATTGTTGATCAGGTTCGAATTGGGCAGGATCACCGACTGCCGCTGGAACGTTTCGATCTCGGTGGCGCGTACACTGATCTTCTTGACCGTGCCGCTGATGTCACCGGCGACGATCCAGTCGCCGACCTTGAACGGCCGCTCGGCCAAAAGGATCAGGCCCGAGACGAAGTTGGAGACGACATTCTGCAGGCCGAAACCGATGCCGAGAGACAGGGCGCCGGCGACCAGCGCGAGATTGGAGAGGTCGATACCGGCCGCCGAGATGCCGACCAGTGCCGCGACCGCGACGCCGGCATAGCCGACCGCCAGCCGGATCGAATTGCGCACACCGGTGTCGACCCGGCCGCGCGCCATCACCGAACCGTCGAGCCAGCCCTGGAACCAGCGCGTCAGGAAATAGCCGATGATGAAGACGACGACGCCAGTGAGGATGCCGGTGACCGAGATCGTCACCGAGCCTATGGTGAGGCCCGTCGCCAATTTGTAGGCCCAGGCCTGGATGTCGCCGGGCTGGAAGCCCCACATCAACAGGATCAGCGGCAGGAACACCAGCACGATCATGATGTTTATGGCGGCGCTGACGACAAGCCCGAGCTGGTCGAGCGCGGTCTCTTCGTAGCTTGAATTGGCCGCTAGCCAGCGCCCGATCGAAGTGTTGGCGAAACCACCTTCCATGCCGATCGCCCGCGCCGACAGGAAGCCGATATAGGCGGTGACCAGGATAGTGCCGGTAACCACGACCTGCACCGAGACGAAAATAGCAAGGCCGATAAAGCCGAGCAGCGCCGACGCTATGGTGAATAGCCCTAGCGCGACGGCGGTGTAGCGCAGCCATGCCGGCCACGGGCGCCAGCTCCCGTCGGCAGCCTTGAACGGCTTCAGCAGCCCCATCAGGATCAGGATGACGCCGACGCTGATGGTGGCGACAAAGCTTCTGGCGATGGTCAGCGATAGCGGCGAGCCCATCTTGTCGTTGACGACCGACAGGAAATAATTGATGCCGATGGCGACGGCCATGGCAGTCGTCAGCCGCACCAGCCAGCGCGCCGGGCCGGTTTCGACAGGGATCAGACGCCAGTTCGGCAATCGCGGTTCCAGCGCCGCATTGGTCAGCCGGTTGACGCAGAACACCACCGCGATAACGGCAACCAACGAATTCAGGAAGATGCCGATGTCGCCGCGCAAGACATTGTAATAATTGAAGAAGAAGACCGTCGAGATAAGGAAGGCGCCAACCGCCAGCGACGGCAGCAATGTCGACCAGAACGCCACCGACAGGCGGCTGAGATAGGATGGATCTTCGATGGAAGGATCGGCTTCGAAGACGCGGCCGAACAGGCGCCGCCCGCCGACAAAAAGCACGGCGGCCAGCGCAAGCGCCATCAACGTCGCGGCAAGAATTGCCTGGAACTTGAACTTGAAGGCGAAGCTCAGCCAGGACGACACCGCTTTGTAGAAACTGGTAAATTCGTCGTTGGCATCGGAGATGACCTCCGGGCTCAATGCATCGGACAGCACGTAGCGCTTGGTGAGCTGATTGCGGAACAGCTCGCTGCGCATGTTGCCGATCTTCTCGATCAGCCCGCTGATGCGGATCGACAGGTTCTGCGCGCTGGCAATGACGGCGTTGATCTCGGCTTTTTCGGAAGCCAGCGCCTGGCGTTCACCGGTCACGATGTCGGGCTCGGTCGGCTGGCCCGCGGCCGGCGGAGGTCCCAGCGTCTCGATCCGATCGTTGATATCGCCGAGACGCGAGCGGAACGCCAGCGCGCTGGTGAGCGCCGCCCGCGACAGATCCTCCAATTGCAGGCGGATTTCCACGAGGGTGGCATCGTCTTGGCCATCCTGCTGTATCTTCTTCTCGAGATCGTCGGTTTTGGCCGTCAGGCTCTGGATGACCTTCTGCTGGTCTGTAACCAGCCCGGCGGCACCCTGCCCGAGCGCCTGCGCCATCGCGTCGAACGACGGCGGCGCCAAGACAACAAGCGCAACGATCAGGACCAGGCGGAGTAAACGAAAGAACATGATTTTTCTGGCGACTCGCGGGCGGCATCGGCAGTTTTGAAGCACGTCCTTGATAAAGACGCTCATATCACGGGGCAAGTCATGCCAGGCGGCTCGTTTTCGAAGTCCGCCAATCGAAGTCGGCCAATCCAATCGAAGTCGGCCAATCCAATCGAAGTCGGCCAATCCAGTCGAAGTCGGGGAGTCGAAAAGCGATGGCGCAATCTTGGCTTTGCGTTGGCGGCCTGCTCTATAGTCTGCCGCAAAGCCTGAAATGGATGACAATAAGAATGGCGGAATATTCGGCCTTTTCGCTTCTCAAGAACGCGCTGACCGGAAACAAGGACTGGAGGCCGGCCTGGCGCAAGCCCGACCCGAAGGCGTCCTACGACGTGATCGTCATCGGCGGCGGCGGCCATGGCCTGTCGACCGCCTACTACCTAGCCAAGGAGCACGGCATCACCAATGTCGCGGTGCTGGAGAAGGGCTGGCTCGGTTCCGGCAATGTCGGCCGCAACACCACGGCGGTCCGTTCCAACTATCTCCTGCCGGCCAACACGCGCTTTTACGAGCATTCGATGAAGCTGTGGGAGAACCTGGCCCATGACCTCAACTACAACGTCATGTTCTCGCAGCGCGGCTGCCTGAACCTCGCCCACACACCTGCTCAGCTCGACGACTATGCCCGGCGCGGCAACGCCATGCGCCATCTCGGCGTTGACGCCGAACTGATGACCACGGCCGAAATCGCGCGCCTGGTGCCGGCGCTCGACGTCTCAGCCACCGCGCGTTTCCCGATCGTCGGCGGCCTGATGCAGCGGCGCGCCGGCACCGCCCGCCACGACGCCGTCGCCTGGGGCTATGCGCGCGGCGCAGATCGCCGCGGCGTCGACATCATCGAAAATTGTGAGGTCACCGGCTTCCTGCGCGACGGCGACCGCATCACCGGCATCACGACAACGCGCGGCGAAATCCGCGCAAAAAAGGTAGCGGTCGCGGTTGCCGGCAGCACCGGGCGGGTCATGCGGCTTGCCGGCATCGAGACGATGCCGATCGAGAGCCACGTGCTGCAGGCCTTCGTCACGGAATCGCTAAAACCGTTCATCGATACGGTCCTGACCTTCGGCATGGGCCATTTCTATATGTCGCAATCGGACAAGGGCGGCCTTGTCTATGGCGGCGATCTCGACGGCTACAACAGCTACGCCCAACGCGGCAGCCTGCCGATCGTCGATGAGGTGATGAGCGAGATGCTGGCGCTGTTCCCTGGGCTGGCCCGTGTCCGCATGCTGCGCTCATGGGGCGGCGTCTGCGACATGTCGATGGACGGCTCGCCAATCATCACCACCGGTCCGCTGCCGGGCATGTATCTCAACTGCGGCTGGTGCTATGGCGGCTTCAAGGCGACGCCGGCTTCCGGCTGGTGCTTTGCCTGGACCATTGCCAAGGACGAGCCGCACGGTCTCAACGCGGCCTTCACGCTCGACCGCTTCTACCGTGGCCTGGTGATCGACGACAAGGGCCAGGGCGCCACGCCCCGGCTGCATTAGGTTAGAGATCCATGCTCATCACCTGCCCCTATTGCGGCCCGCGCGACGTGATCGAATTCACCTATCAGGGCGACGGCAATCGCCAGCGCCCACAGCCCGCCTCGCAGAACCTCGACGCCTGGAACGCCTATGTCTACGACCGGCTTAATCCAGCCGGCGACCACAATGAGATCTGGCAGCATTCCGGCGGCTGCCGCGCCCATCTCAGGGTCGTGCGCAACACGCTGACGCACGAGATCTCCAGCACCGCGTTCGCGCGCGGCGACCACAACTCGGTTGCGCGGCACCGGGCCGAGGACAAGCCATGAGCCCGCGCCGTACAGAGGCCGGGGGCCGCATCGACCGGCTGCGGACCATCCGTTTCACCTTCGACGGCGCGCCTTATACCGGCCATGCCGGCGACACGCTGGCTTCGGCGCTGCTGGCCAACGGCGTCACCCTGTTTGGGCGTTCGTTCAAATATCACCGCCCGCGCGGCGTGCTGACCGCCAGCGTCGAGGAACCGAACGCGCTGGTCACAGTGTTGAGGGGCGAGGTTCGCGAGCCGAACATCCCCGCCACAACGGTCGAGATTTATGACGGACTGGCCGCAATCAGCCAGAACCGCTTCCCTTCGCTTGCCTGGGACGTCAGTGCCGTGAACCAGCTCGGCGGCAAGCTTTTGTCGGCCGGCTTCTACTACAAGACCTTCATGGGACCGGTGATCGGTCCGCTGAAGGGCACTCGCTTCTGGATGTTCTGTGAGCATTTCATCCGCCGTGCCGCCGGCCTGGGCAAGGCAGGCACGGCTCCCGATACGGCGCGCTACGAACGCATGAACGCGTTCTGCGATGTGCTGGTAGTCGGCTCCGGCCCGGCGGGGCTGATGGCCGCCAGGGCGGCTGCCGATCAGGGTGCACGCGTCATCCTGGCCGAGCTCGAGCCGCATTTCGGCGGCTCGGCCAATTGGTCGGGCGAGACGATCGATGGCATGCCGGCCGCCGACTGGGCAGCGCGCGCCGCCGGCCAGCTCGAAGGCCGTGACAATGTCCGCCTGCTGCCGCGCACCACCGTCTGGGGCTATTATGACGGCAACACGCTTGCCGCGCTCGAACGTGTCACCGACCACAAGGAAACGCCCGGCAAGGGCGAATCGCGCCATCGCTACTGGACGATCCGCGCCAAGTCGGTGGTGCTGGCCACCGGATCCCTGGAGCGTCCGCTGGTCTTTCCAGGCAATGATCGGCCAGGCGTAATGCTGGCGCATGCTGCCGAGCGTTATGCCATTGAATATGGCGTGCTGCCCGGCGACAGGATCGGGCTGTTCACCAACAATGACAGCGCCTATCGCGCGGCCCTGGCGCTGAAGAAGGCCGGCGCCGTGGTCGTCGCCATCATCGACGTGCGCCCTGAGCTTTCGAGCGAAATGCGCAAGCTGGCCGGCGAGACCGAGGCCGAGATCCTTTCTGGCCACGCGGTGATCGCCACCGAGGGCGGCAAGGCGCTTTCCGGCTTCAAGGTGCAGCGCTTCGACATGGTCAACGGCGCGCTTTCCGGCGATGCGCGCAGCATCCACGCCGATTGCCTATTGATGTCGGGCGGCTGGTCGCCGACCATTCATCTGGCCAGCCAGGCCGGAGCCAAAGCGGAATGGAACGAAGCATTGCAAGCGTTCCTGCCGCCCAAGCCGACGACACAGCAATGGATCGGCGCCGGCGCCTTCACCGGCAGTTTCTCCACCGCCGAGGCGATCGCCGAAGGTCGCGCCGCCGGTCTTTCCGCTGCGGGCGCAACCGCCACGCCGGCGGCCTTGCCTGCCGTCGAGGCAGCACCTGGCGATCCCGATCCGGCGCCGGTGTTCGAGATCAAGGCCGAAGGAAAAAGCTTCGTCGACTTCCAGCATGACGTGACGGCGGATGACGTGCGGCTGGCGCATCGCGAAGGCTTCGTCTCGGTCGAGCATCTGAAGCGCTACACCACGCTCGGCATGGCAACCGACCAGGGCAAGAGCTCCAACATACCCGGCCTGGCCATAATGGCCGAGGCGCTGGGCAAGCCGATCCCGCAGGTCGGCACGACGCGCTTTCGCCCGCCCTTTTCGGCGGTGTCGATCGGCTCGCTAGCCGCCGAACGCTTCGGCGATCTGAAGCCCGAGCGGCTGACGCCGATGCATGACTGGCACGTCGCCAACGGCGCCACCATGTATTCCGCCGGCCTGTGGTATCGGCCGATGATCTACGGCCATCCCGGCGAGACGATCGAGCAGGCCTATGTCCGCGAAGCGAGAGGCACGCGCGAGAGCGCCGGCATCGTCGATGTCTCGACACTGGGCAAGATCGCGGTGCAAGGCCCCGACGCGGCGGAATTCCTCGACCGCCTATACACCAACATGTTTTCGACGCTGGCCGTCGGCAAGGCGCGCTACGGGCTGATGCTGCGCGAGGACGGTCTCGCCTTTGACGACGGCACCACGTGGCGCCTCGGCGAGCAGGATTTCCTGATGACCACCACCACCGCCAATGCCGGCAAGGTGATGCAGCATCTGGAATATTTCCTCGACGTGATCTGGCCGGCGCTGAAGGTCCACGTCACCTCGGTGACCGACCAATGGGCCGGTGCCGCCATCGGCGGGCCGAAGGCAAGGCAGATACTGGCTGCTTGCGTCAGCGGCACTGCCGTCGACAATGCCGCCCTGCCCTTCATGGGCATCGTCCACGGCGAAATCGCCGGCGTGCCGGTGATGATCTGCCGGCTGTCCTTCTCCGGCGAAATGGCCTTCGAGGTCTATTCCGGCGCCGGCTACGGCACCCATGTCTGGGAGGCGCTGATCGAAGCCGGCAAGCCGTTCGGGCTGGTGACCTACGGGCTGGAGGCGCTGGGCACCATGCGCATCGAGAAAGGCCACGTCACCGGTGCCGAGATCGACGGCCGTACCACGGCACGCGACCTGCATCTCGACTGGATGCTGTCGAAGAAGAAGCCGTTCATCGGTTCGGCGATGATGGACCGCGAGGGGCTGATCGCGCCCGACCGCCTGGAACTCGTCGGTATTGTTTCGCTCGACAACCAGCCGCTCAATGGCGGCGCACACATCGTCGAGGAGCTTGACGAAGCCAATCCGCACGGCTCGCTTGGCCACATCACCGCTTGCTGCTATTCGCCGGCGCTGGGTAAATATATCGCGCTTGCCCTGGTCAAGGGCGGCAAGGCGCGGCGCGGCACGCGCGCTTATGTCTCCGACCCGCTGCGCAACCGGTTCGGGCCGGTCGAGATCGTCTCCAACCATTTCTTCGATCCGGACGGGAGCCGCATGCATGGTTGAACGCCAATCGCCGCTTGAGCCGGTGCTGCATCCGGGCTCGCATGGCAATTTCGAGCATGGTGTCGAAATCATCCTCTCCGAAACCAGGCCGGGTTCGATCCTGCAGCTCGCCGCCTGGCCCGGCGAGGAGAAGAAGTTGATGGCCGGCATCCATGCGGTCACCGGCCTGGCTTTGCCCGACGGCGCCGGTGGCGGTGTGACGAACGGCGCCAGGTCGGTGTTCGGCTTTGCGCCGGGAAAGTTCACTGTGGTCGATGAAGCCGAGGGATTGGCGCCGGCCTTTGCCAGTGTCGTCACTTCGGCCATCGGTACGGTGACCGACCTTTCGCACGGCCGCACCGCGATCCGTATCGCCGGGCCGAAGGCCGAGTGGGTGCTGGCGAAATTCTTCGCCATCGACTTCGCGCTGCCGGCCTTCCCGATCCGCGCCGGCCGCTCGACCATGCATCACGACATCTTCGCGCAGATCCAGCGCACCGGCGCCGATCAGTTCGACATCTATGTGTTCCGCTCGTTTGCCCGCTCGTTCTGGAAAGCGCTCTGCCATGCGAGCGAGGAAGTCGGCTACGAAGTGCAGTAGAGCCGGACGGCGCTTCACGTCACTCCGCGAACGTCACCCACTCTTCCAGCGGCGCGCGGTCGGTGCGGAAGGCATTTTCGGGCTTGGACGTATCCTCATGGCCGAGCGCCATGCCGCAGACGATGATCTCCTCGTCGGGAATGTTGAGCACCGGCCTGATCTGCCGGTGATAGGGCGCGAAGGCGGCTTGCGGACAGGTGTGCAGGCTCCTGCCCCGCGCGGCGACCATGATGTTTTGCAGGAACATGCCGTAGTCGATCCACGACCCCTTGTTCAGCCGCCGGTCGACGGTGAAGATCATGCCGACCGGCGCGTCGAAGAAGACGAAGTTGCGGTCGTGCTGCGCACGCATCCTGTCGACCTCGCGCCGGCCGATGCCGAGCACGCCGTAGAGGCCGAAACCGTTGGCCCGCCGTCGCGTCAGATAGGGTTCGAAGAACTGGTCGGGATAGTAGCGATACTCGTCCCACTCGGCCTTTTCGGCGCGGATGCCCGAGCTGAGGATGGCGTCGGTGATGCGCTGCTTGACCTCGCCCTTGGTCACATAGACTTTCCAGGGTTGCATATTGGTGCCTGAGGGCGCGCGCGCGGCAACGGCGAGAATATCGCGGATGGTCTCGTCGTCGACCATATCGGGCAAGAAGGCGCGTACCGACCGCCGCGAGGTGATCGCGTCATCGACGATCGCCGCCGCAATCCGGGAGTTGTTTTCCAGCATGGGCCGTCCTTTTGCGTATGATCCCGAACCGATTTTCCGGAAGGATCATGCGCCGACTAGAAGTGATGGAGCATCCTTGCGCGTCTTTTTGAACGCCCGATAGCCTACCCGCCTCGACCGGACGCCCCACTCGCCGCTTGCGCCGAGCCTTTGCCCGAACCGTCAAAATGGCGCAAGTAAATCTTGTGGTTGCGTGAAAATCCTCTTGATTTTTTCATGAACCCGCCATCAAATGAAATTTGCTGAGAATTTTTCACCAAGACAGGGATGGCTTTGCCCTCAACCGCCGCCAGATCGGAACAGGACAGCGGCGAACGGCTGCTGGCCGGCGACATTCGCGCGTTGCGCAAGGCGCGCGGCTTGACGCTTGCTGAAATCGCACTGAAGCTCGGCCGTTCCGTCGGCTGGGTCAGCCAGGTCGAGCGCGGTCTGTCGGTCCCGTCGCTCGGCGATCTCAGGGCCTTCGCCGAATTGTTCGGCGTGCCGGTCAGCCTGTTCTTCAGCCATGACGTGCCTGTCGAGACCGAGCGCGGCGTGGTCGTGCGCGCCGGCAACCGGCGCACGCTTGGCACAAGCGATTCCGGCCTGGTGGAGGAGCTTCTGTCGCCCGATCTCGGCGGTAGCTTCGAGATGCTGCGTTCGGTCTTCGCTCCGGGTGCCGAGATGAAGGCCGAGGCGCGCCGGCCGACCGAGGAAGCCGGCTACGTCGCTTCGGGCAGTTTCGACATCGAAATTGCTGGCATCTGGCACCGGCTTGGCGAAGGCGACTCCTTCCGCTTCGACGGCAAGCCGTTCCGATGGCGCAATCCTGGAGCCGAGCCGGCTGTCGTCATCTGGGTGGTTTCGCCGCCTGTCTATTGAACGAATGCATGTCGCCCAAAAGTGCGTGGCGGTTTTGGGACAACGACATGCATCAAAACAAATAGTCGGAGAAGAACATGGCCGGTTTGCCGACCACGGCACGCGTTGTGATCATCGGAGGTGGTGCCGTCGGCGCCTCCTCGCTCTACCATCTCGCCAAGGCGGGCTGGACCGACTGCGTGCTTCTGGAGAAGAACGAGCTGACCTCCGGCTCGACCTGGCATGCCGCCGGCAACGTGCCGACTTTCTCCTCGTCATGGTCGCTGATGAACATGCAGCGTTATTCGACCGAGCTCTATCGCCGGCTGGCCGACGAGGTCCGCTATCCCATGAACTACCACGTCACCGGCTCGCTCAGGCTGGCCCATAGCGCGGAGCGCATGCAGGAATTCCAGCGCGCCAAGGGCATGGGCCGCTACCAGGGCATGGATATCGACGTGGTCGGGCTCGACGAGATTAAGCGCCGTTACCCCTTCATCGAGACGCATGAGCTGAAAGGCGCGCTCTACGATCCGAATGATGGCGATATCGACCCCGCGCAGCTGACCCAGGCACTGGCCAAGGGCGCGCGCGACATGGGCGCGAAGATCATCCGCTTCTGTCCGGTCACCGGCGTGAGCCGAGACAATCACGAGTGGGTGGTCGAGACGGCGCAAGGCAAGATCCGCTGCGAGATCGTCGTCAACGCCGCCGGCTACCGCGCCGCCGAAGTCGGCAGGATGTTCGGCCGCGAGGTGCCGATGATGGTGATGAGCCATCAATATATCCTGTTCGAGGAAATCCCCGAACTGGCGGCGTGGTCGAAGGAACAGGGCAAGAAGCTGCCGCTGCTGCGCGACGTCGATACGTCCTATTATCTGCGCCAGGAAAAGAACGGCATGAATCTCGGCCCCTATGAGCGCAATTGCCGCGCCCACTGGGTCGGCCACAACGACCCGATGCCCGACGACTTTTCCTTCCAGCTGTTTCCCGACGATCTCGATCGGCTGGAACATTACCTGGCCGATGCTGTCGCCCGCGTGCCGATCCTCGGCACCGCCGGCCTTTCAAAGGTCATCAACGGGCCGATCCCCTATGCGCCGGACGGCAACCCTCTGATCGGGCCGATGCCCGGCGTGCCCAACGCCTTCGAGGCCTGCGTCTTCACCTTCGGCATCGCCCAGGGCGGCGGCGCCGGCAAGGTGCTGGCCGAGTGGGTGACCGAAGGCCAGACCGAATGGGACATGTGGTCCTGCGATCCACGCCGTTTCACCGCCTTTGCCTCGGCCCCGGATTATTGCGTCGCCAAGGGCATGGAGATCTACGGCAACGAATATGCCATCCAGTTCCCGCGCCATGCCTGGCCGGCCGGGCGCGACCGCAAGCTGTCGCCGCTCCACGACCGCATCAAGGCACTCGGCGCCCGGTTCGATGCTTATAATGGCTGGGAACGCGCCACCTGGTATACGAACGCAGGCGACGACATCTCCGAAGAATCCACGCTGACCTTCCGCCGCGACGGGCCGTGGCAGCATCGTGTGCGCGAGGAATGCCTCGCCGTCCGCGATGCCGCCGGCATTCTGGACCTGCCGGGGTTCTCCCGTTTCAATCTCGACGGTCCGGGTGCCGCCGAATGGCTGAGCCTCCAGGTGACCGGCCTGGTGCCGAAACCCGGCCGCATCGGCCTCGTCTATTTTGCCGACGACAAGGGCCGCATCGTCACCGAAATGTCGGTGGTCCGCCACGACGAGAACCTGATGACGCTGATCACCGCCGCCGCTGTGGCTCAGTGGCATGATTTCGAATGGCTGAAGTCGCGCATCCCGAAGGACGCCACATTCAAGCTGATCGACAGGACGGAGGAATACTCCACCCAGATCCTCGCCGGCCCCAACTCGCGAAAAATCCTCGCCGAACTCTGCGCAGCCGACCTCACCCTGCCCTGGCTGACGCATCAGGAAACCAGTATCGCCGGACGTTGGGCAAAGCTGGTGCGCGTGTCCTTCGCCGGCGAGCTCGGCTGGGAAATCCACAGCAAGGTCGACGATACCGCAGCCATCTTCGACGCCGTCTGGGCGGCCGGGAAGAGGCATAGACTAAAACCGTTCGGCATGTACGCGCTGGATTCGCTGCGGCTCGAAAAAGGCTACCGTACCTGGAAGGGCGACCTGTCGACCGACTACTCGATCCTGCAGGGCGGGCTGGAGCGATTCGTCAGATGGGATAAGCCCGACTTCCGCGGCAAGACGGCGCTGCAAAACGAGAAGCAGCAGGGCATCAAGAAGCGCTTCGTCACGCTGGTTGTCGAAAACCCCGGCGACTGCGATGCGCCCACCATGTCGACGCTGTGGCATGACGGCCGGATCGTCGGCGAGACGACATCCGGCGGCTGGGGTCATCGCATCGACAGGTCGATCGCGCTCGGCATGCTGCGCGCCGACCTCACCGAGCCGGGAACCGCGGTCGAGATCGAGATCTTCGGCGAACGTTTTCGGGCGGTCGTGCAGAAGGATGAGCCGTTATGGGATCCAAAGAACGAGAGGCTCAGAGCATGAAGAAAGTGATCCTCACCGATGGCGGCATGGGCCAGGAGCTGGTCCGCCGTAGCAGTTCCGAGCCGACGCCGCTGTGGTCTGCCAGGGTGCTGATCGACGAACCGGATCTGGTGCGCGACCTGCATGCGGAATTCATCCGCGCCGGCGCCCGCGTCATCACCATCAACACCTATTCAGCCACGCCGGAGCGGCTGGCACGCGAAGGCGCGGAAGAGCTGTTCAAGCCGCTGCAGAAGCGCGGCATCGAACTGGCAAGGCAAGCCCGCGACCAGGCCGGCGACGCGGCGATCGCCGGCTGCCTGTCGCCGCTGTTCGGCAGCTATGCGCCGGCGCTGACGATATCCTTCCAGGATACGCTCGACATCTATCGCCGTATCGTTGCCGAGCAGGCGGACGGCGTCGATCTGTTTCTGTGCGAAACCATGGCGTCGGCCGAAGAGGCGCGCGCCGCCGTCACCGCGGCGTCGGAAAGCGGCAAGCCCCTATGGGTGTCGTGGACGCTTGCCGACCACGGCACGCCGCGCCTGCGCAGCGGCGAAGCCATTGCGGCGGCGTCGGGCGCTCTTGCCGGCCTGCCCGTCGCGGCCCGGCTGATCAATTGCTGCCGGCCCGAAGCGATCGCTGCAGCGCTGCCCGAACTGATCGCTCTCGGCGGTCCGGTCGGCGCTTATGCCAACGGCTTCACCTCGATTGAGGCGCTCAAGCATGGCGGTACCGTGGAAGTGCTGCACGCCCGCCACGACCTTGATCCGGATGCCTATGCCGGCCAGGCGGTCGGTTGGGTCGAGGCCGGCGCCGGCATCGTCGGCGGCTGCTGCGAAGTCGGACCGGCCCACATCGCCGCGCTGCGCGACCGGCTCGAACAGGCCGGTTATGAAATTTCGGGAGCAGCATAATGCCCAGGCCATCATCGCGCATTTCCGGCATCGTGCCTTCGGGCAAGGATGGCTGGGAGGTTCATTCCGCTACCTGGGCGCGCAAGCAGGCCGGCGAGGACATCATCATGCTGTCGGTCGGCGACCACGATTTCGACACGCCGAGCGAGACGATCGAAGCCTGCGTGACGGCGGTTCGCGCCAGCAATCACCACTACACGCCGCTTGCCGGCGTTCCACGCCTGCGCAAGGCGATGGCGGCGGCCTCGATGCGGTGCACCGGCGTTGCGACAAATCCCGACCAGGTCATCGCCACGCCGGGCGGGCAGGCCGCGCTTTACGCGGCCATTCAAGCGGTTCTCGACCAGGGCGACCATGCCATCGTCGTCGCGCCCTATTACGCCACCTATCCCAACACCTTCAGTGCGGCGGGCGCCGAGTTCAGCGTCGTCGAGACCCCCGCCGAGGATGGCTTTCAGCCGCGCGCCGCCGACATTCGCGCCGCCCTTCGGCCGAACACCCGCGCCATCCTGATCAACACGCCCAACAACCCCACGGGCGCCGTCTATTCGCGAGAGCGCCTGGAGGATCTGGCGCAGATCTGCCGCGAGCATGACCTATGGCTGCTGTCGGACGAGGTCTACTGGACGCTGGGCGGCGGCGAGCACGTCTCACCACGCTCGCTGCCCGGCATGGCGGAACGCACGCTGGTCATCAATTCGATGTCGAAGAGCCACGGCATGACCGGCTGGCGCATGGGCTGGCTGACCGGGCCCGAGGAGATGGTCTCGCTGCTGACCGACCTCAATCTGGTGATGACCTACGGCCTGCCGGCCTTCATCAGCCTCGCCTGCGCTGAGGCGCTCGAAAATGATTACGGCGTCAAGGAGATCGCCGAGCGCTATTCCGCAAGGCGCGCCGTCGTTCTCGATGCCATGCGCGGTATGAACAACATCACCGTGCGCGGCTCCGAAGGCGGCATGTACGTCATGCTCGACATATCGGCGATCGAGCCGGACGACGAAAAATTCGCCTGGGCCTTCCTCGACCAGGAGAAGGTCGGCGTCATGCCCGGCTCGAGCTTCGGCCAGGCTGCAGCCGGCCACATCCGCTTCAGCCTCTGCCAGCCTGAGCCGGTGCTGATGGAGGCCGCCACACGCCTGCGCCGCTTCGCCTCCTTCTATCGCCGTGAGGCCGCATGAGCGCCTCACCCACCAAAACCATTCCGACCAAGGCCATTCCTCCCAAAGCGAGGGCGGTCATCATCGGCGGCGGCGTCTCCGGCTGCTCGGTCGCCTATCATCTGGCCAAGCTCGGCTGGACCGATATCGTGCTGCTCGAGCGCAAGCAGCTGACGTCGGGCACGACATGGCACGCCGCCGGCCTGATCGGCCAGCTGCGCGGCTCACAGAACATGACGCGGCTGGCGAAATACTCGGCCGACCTCTACGTCAAGCTGGAGGCCGAGACCGATGTCGGCACCGGCATGCGCCAGGTCGGCTCGATCACGGTGGCGCTTACCGAGGAGCGCAAGCACGAGATCTATCGGCAGGCGTCTCTCGCCCGCGCCTTCGATGTCGATGTGCGCGAGATTTCGCCTCGTGAAGTCAAGCAGATGTACCCGCATCTCAATGTGTCAGATGTGGTCGGCGCCGTGCACCTGCCGCTCGACGGCCAGTGCGACCCGGCCAATATCGCCATGGCGTTGGCCAAGGGCGCGCGCCAGCGCGGTGCGACGATCGTCGAGAATGTGAAGGTGACCAAGGTCCACACCAAGGCCGGCCGTGTCGCCGGGGTGTCCTGGGCACAAGGCGACGAGCAGGGCGCGATCGAAGCCGATATCGTCGTCAACTGCGCCGGCATGTGGGCACGCGAACTTGGCGCCCAGAACGGCGTCACCATCCCGCTGCACGCCTGCGAACATTTCTATCTCGTCACCGAGCCGATCGCCGGGCTGGCACGCCTGCCGGTGCTGCGCGTGCCGGACGAGTGCGCCTACTACAAGGAAGATGCCGGCAAGATGATGCTCGGCGCTTTCGAGCCGGTGGCGAAGCCTTGGGGCATGAACGGCATAAGCGAGGATTTCTGCTTCGACCAGTTGCCGGAGGACATGGACCATTTCGAGCCGATCCTCGAAATGGGCGTCAACCGCATGCCGATGCTGGCCACCGCCGGCATTCACACCTTCTTCAACGGTCCCGAGAGTTTTACGCCCGACGACCGCTACTATCTCGGCGAGGCGCCGGAGCTTTCCGGCTACTGGATGGCGACCGGCTACAATTCGATCGGCATCGTCTCCTCCGGCGGCGCCGGCATGGCGCTGGCGCAATGGATCAATGACGGCGAGGCGCCTTTCGACCTCTGGGAGGTCGACATCCGCCGCGCCCAGCCGTTCCAGAAGAACCGCCGCTATCTCAAGGAGCGCGTCTCCGAAACGCTCGGCCTGCTCTACGCCGATCATTTCCCCTACCGGCAGATGGCGACCTCGCGGAACATAAGGCGCTCGCCGCTGCACGAACACCTGAAGGCGCGCGGCGCCGTGTTCGGCGAGGTCGCCGGCTGGGAGCGCGCCAACTGGTTCGCTAGGCCCGGCCAGGAGCGCGAATACCGCTATTCCTGGAAACGGCAGAACTGGTTCGACAACCAGCGCGAGGAGCATCTTGCGGTCAGGAACGGCGTCGGCCTGTTCGACATGACTTCGTTCGGCAATATCCGCGTCGAAGGCCGCGACGCCTGCGCTTTCCTGCAAAGGCTCTGCGCCAACGACATGGACGTGGCGCCGGGCAAGATCGTCTACACCCAGATGCTCAACCAGCGCGGCGGCATCGAGAGCGACCTCACCGTCTCGCGATTGTCCGAAACAGCCTTCTTGCTCGTCGTGCCCGGCGCCACGCTGCAGCGCGACCTGGCCTGGCTGAGAAAACATCTTGCCGACGAGTTCGTCGTCATCACCGATGTGACGGCAGCCGAAGCCGTGCTTTGCCTGATGGGCCCGGATTCGAGAAAGCTGATCCAAAAGCTGAGCCCGAACGATTTCTCCAACGAGAACAACCCGTTCGGGACGTTTCAGGAGATCGAAATCGGCATGGGGCTGGCCCGCGCCCACCGCGTCACCTATGTCGGCGAGCTCGGCTGGGAGCTTTATGTCTCGACCGACCAGGCTGCCCATGTCTTCGAGGCGATCGCGGAGGCAGGCACCGATGTCGGGCTAAAACTATGCGGCCTGCACACACTGGATTCCTGCCGCATCGAAAAGGCCTTCAGGCATTTCGGCCACGACATCACCGACGAAGACAATGTGCTGGAGGCCGGCCTCGGCTTCGCCGTGAAGACTGCCAAAGGAGACTTCCTCGGTCGCGAAGCGGTGCTGAAGAAGAAAGAAACCGGCCTGTCACGCCGGCTGGTGCAGTTCCGTCTGAAAGACACGCAACCCCTGCTCTTCCACAATGAGGCGATCCTGCGCGACGGCACGATCGTCGGTCCGATCACCTCGGGCAATTACGGCCATCATCTCGGCGGCGCGATCGGGCTTGGCTACGTGCCGTGCCAGGGCGAGAGCGAGGCGGACGTGCTGGCGTCGTCCTACGAAATCGAGATCGCCGGCGAGCGCTTTGCGGCGGAAGCGTCGCTTAAGCCGATGTACGATCCGAAATCTGAGCGGGTGCGGATGTAACTCTTTTCTTTCTCCCCTTGTGGGAGAAGGTGGCCGAGCGAAGCTCGGTCGGATGAGGGGTGTTGGAAGGATCGCTACCTCAACGGAATTAGCGTTTAGCGCTCCCGTCCCAATCGTCCCACGCCGCGTTTCTTCCAGCACCCCTCATCCGGCTCGGCGCTACGCGCCGATCCAGCTTCTCCCACAAGGGGAGAAGGAAAAGTCCCCTCCCGCATCAGAACGCGTCCATCCTGGCCGCGACCTTCGCGATGAACCTCGTCCGCGTCTCGTCCGTCGACAGGTTCATCGAGTAATGCGCGAGATAGGAGACCGACCCGCCGGGTTTGATGGTGGCGCGCAGCACCCGATTGACCAGCTTGCGCGGCGGGTCGCCCATCAGCATGGCGCGGAATCGGCTGCCGCCATAGGTGGTGACCGCCGCGACCTTGTGAATGTTGTGCAGCGACGGCTGCACCTTGCCGTTGACCAGCTTGAACGACACGCCGGGCAGGAAGACGCGATCGAAAAAGCCTTTCAAAATGGCCGGATAGCCGAAGTTCCACACCGGAAACGACAGCACCAGCGCCTCGGCCCGCAGTAAGCGCTCGACATAGGCTGACGCCGGATCGCCGTCGCTGCGTTCGTCGTGATAGGACAGCCGTTCGGCCCGCGTCAGCCTGGGATCGAAACCCTCCGCATAGAGATCGCAGTCGTCGACGACATGGCCGGCGGCCTTCAGCCGCTCGATGATCGTCCGGTGCAGATCGGCGTTGAAGCTGGTCTCCACAGGATGAGCGTAGAGGACGAAGACGTTCACAGGAGAACATCTCGCAAGTCGGCACCAAGCACCCCCCTCTGCCCTGCCGGGCATCTCCCCCTCAAGTGGGGAGATCGGCTGTCAGTATCGCTTTCGCCAGTTGACGACGTTGGAAGATGGTCGAGACGATGGAACTGCCAATCTCCCCCCTTGAGGGGGAGATGCCAAGTGGTGGCAAAGAGGGCAGGCCAGAGGGGGGTACAGCGCCACACGCCCGTCATCGTCTCAACCTGTCTTCTCCAGCCCCTTGAACAGGAACGACTTGCCCGAGCGATAATCATAGTCCGGGTTCTCCCAGGCGATCATCTTGCCGGGATTGAGCAGCCCTTGCGGGTCGGTCTCGCGCTTGAAGGCGAGCTGCACCTCGTCGGTGCGCTTCATGCCGCCTTCTTCCAGCGTGTAGCGGTGCGGGTTGAAGATCCAGCAGCCATTGTCCTCGTGGATGCGGATGATCTCGTCGAGCCGCTCCGCCGTGGTGAAGCGGACCAGCGGCAGCCCTGCGATGCCGATGGCGCCGTCGAAGCGGATGAATTCGAGATGTGCCGGCACCTCGTCGCCGAAGCGGTCGACCATCGCCTTGACGTGGCCGAGGTGGTCCGGCGACGGATAGCGGGTCTGCAGATAGGTGATCGTCGGATCGACCCGGATGGCACGCAGCGTCGTGTGGTTCCAGGTCAGCTCATAGGCCGGCGGCAGCCCCTTGAGATCGGCCTCCTTGTCGGCGCGAAAGACGATCTCGCCCTTACTGCGCGCCGTGAAGGCGAGGAAGGCATCCATCGCATGCGGCGCGATCATCAGGACGACGATGCTTTGGCCGCGCCGGAAAAACCGCTGGTGGCGCTTGAAGTAATCGTAGGGGATGGGTGCTGCGATCGGTGTGATCAGTTTCGCCAGGATGCCGTCCTGGATGGCGAGATCGTTGCCGAAGCCGGCCGCATCCATGAAATCGTCGAAGCCGACGATGACGTCGATCCAGTCATAGCTGGCGGTCAGCGGCATCTCGACTTCGGTGATGATGCCGTTGGTGCCGTAGGCGTGCATCACCTTCAGCACGTCCTCGCCGGTGAGCTCCATGACCCGCGGCTCAGCCTCCATCGTCACGGTCCTCAGCCGGATGACGTTGCCGAGGTCGCGCAGTCCGCCCCAGCGGATCGAACCGATGCCGCCGGAGCCGCCGGCGACGAAGCCGCCGATCGATGCGGTGTTGTAGGTCGACGGCGACATGCGGAGCTCCTGGCCGGAATGCGCCCGCGTCGCTCGGTCGATGTCGGCGAGCACGGCGCCGGGGCCGGTGACGACACGGCCCGGCGCGATCATCTTGACCGCGTTCATCTCGGCGAGATTGAGCACCACGCCGCCGGACAGCGGCATCGCCTGCCCGTAATTGCCGGTGCCACTGCCGCGCGGCGTCACCGGGACGCCGTGCCGGTGGCAGGCGGCGAGAATGCGGACGACCTCGTCTTCGGTTTTCGGCGTCACGATCAGGTCACCGGTGACGTGCTCGAGCTGCTGCTTCAGCACCGGGCTGTACCAGTAGAAGTCGCGGCTCTTCTGCTGGACGATGGCCGGATGGTCATCGACCTTGAGGCCGTCCAGGTCGCACTTGAGCGCCACAATATCCATCATTCCACCATCAGATCATCGAGTTCGGCATAATCGGGCAACTGGCGCTCGATCGCCTGGCCGTCGCGCACCACGATGCGGTCCGATTCTGGTCGCGACAGCAATTCCGTCCAGCTTCGCCCCCTGAAGACGACGAAATCGGCCGGCGCTCCGGCGGCAAGCGTGCCGAAACCATCGAGCCGCATCACCTTGGCCGGCGTTGCGGTGACAGCTTGCGGCCAGTCCGCGACGGGATGGTCGAGATGCAGGATGCGCGTCGCCATGCGATAGACCTCCAGCATATCGAGATCGCCATAGGCATAGAACGGGTCGCGCGTATTGTCGGAGGCGACGGCGACGGCAATGCCGCGCGCCTTCATCTCGTGCAGCAGCGTCACCCCGCGCCAGCGCGGCGTTGTCCTGTCGCCTCGCCGGTCCTGCAGATAGAGATTGCACATCGGCAGCGACACCACCGCCAAGCCGGCCTTGGCGACCTTATCCAGCGTGTCGAGCACGTCGAGGTCGGGCTGGCGCGCCAGCGAGCAGCAATGGCCGACCAGGATGTTCCCGTCAAAACCGTTCCAAAGGGCTGCTTCGGCGATTTTCTTCAGCGAGATCGCCGAGACATCGTCGGTCTCGTCGGCGTGGAAATCGAGGTCGAGGCCATGCTTGATCGCCTGCGCAAACACCTGGTCGAGCAGTTCTTCGAGATCCGGCACCATGTAGGTGACGACGCCGAGGACACCCTTGGCGGCAGCCACCCGTTTGGCCAGCCTCTCGAACCATTTCCTGTCGCGCACGCCTTCGATGCCGAGCAGGCAGGCCGCCTGCAGCTCGATGCGGCCGCGCCATTTCTCCCGCATCGCCTCGAACACCGGCCAGGAGATCTCTTCCTGCGGCGCGACGCTGTCGAGATGCGTGCGCAGCGCCCTGGTGCCGTGCGCGTAGGCGCAGCGCAGCGAAAAATCCATGCGGCGGGCAACGTCGTCGGCGCTCCAGCGCGCCGCGCGGTCGGCACCGGTGGCGTTCAAAGCGCCCATGAAGGTGCCGTCCGGGTTGGGCTTTCGGGGCCAGATATGGCCCTTGTCGATATGGGTGTGGCAGTCGACGAAGCACGGCAGCACGATGCGGCCGCCGAGGTCGAGGGCGGCTGCCGGTGCTGCCGATCGCCGATGCGCCGCAATGCTGGAAATCCTGCCGTCGGCGACGGCGATGTCGGCGAGTGCAAAACCGTCGGCGTCGGAAGGAGCGGCAAGGCCGAGCGTCAGGGAGGCATGAAGCCGGACCTTGGAGAGATAGTAGGAACCAGAAGCCGGTATCAAGGCGTACCCCCCTCTGTCCTGCCCTCTTTACCACTACTTGGCATCTCCCCCTCAAGGGGGGAGATTGGCAGCCTCGCCCATGGCGCTCGTCTTGCAACGTTGGCGATTAGCGAAATCCTGGATAGCATCCAATCTCCCCCCTTGAGGGGGAGATGTCCGGCAGGACAGAGGGGGGTGCTGGCGCTGCTCACCATCACCGCTCCTGCCTCAGTGCGCTCTCGTGCCAGCGCCGCAAAATGAGATGCGAAATCAGCGACAGCACCAGGAAGATCAGGATGCCGGTGAGCGAGATCAGGATCAGCGCCGCGAACAGCCTTGGCGCGTTGAGCCGGTAGCCGGCCTCGATGATGCGCGAGGCGAGGCCGGACGACTGGCCGGTGGCGCCGGCGACGAACTCGGCCACCACCGCGCCGATCAGCGACAGGCCGCCGGCGATCTTCAGCCCGCCGAGGAAATAAGGCATCGCCGCCGGCAGCCGCAGATAGCGCAATTGCTGCCAGCGGGTCGCACCGTTGAGCTTGAACATGTCGCGCAGATTGCGGTCGACGGAATTGAGGCCGAGCGTGGTGTTGGAGAGGATCGGGAAGAAGGCGACGATCCAGGCGCAAAGCAAAAGCTTCGTCGTCTGGTTGTCGACATAGATATTGATCAGCGGAAAGATCGCGACGATCGGCGTCACCTGCAGCACGATGGCGAAGGGAAAGAACGACATCTCCACCCATTTCGACTGAGCGAACAGCACTGCCAGCCCGACACCGCCGACCACGGCGAGAAGCAGGCTCAAGAAGGTGATCCTGAGTGTCACCAGCAGCGAGGAGAACAGCAGCCCGGCATCGTCGTGCAGGGTTTGCAGCACCACGCCGGGGCGCGGCAGTATGTATTTCGGAATGTCGTTCCAAACACAGATGCGGTCCCACAGCCAGATGGCCAGGATCATGATCGCCAGCGGCAGCAGCCATCTGCCGATGCGCTCGAAGCGCTCCTGGCGGACGCGGCGCGCCTCCTCCGGGTCGAGCGCCGGGATCTGTTCTTCAATGGCCGTCATGATGCGGTCCGGCAGTTGAGTTGATAGCGCCGATCAGCACGTCGGATGCCTGGCGGCAGAGCGCGGCATAGTCGGGCGAGGTGCGAAACGCCTCGTCGCGCGGATAGGATGCATCGACGGCAAGCTCGGCAAACACCCGGCCCGGCCGCGCCGCCATGACGACGATGCGGTTGGAGAGGAATACGCTTTCGAAGACGCTGTGGGTGACGAAAACGACGGTGAAACGCTCATCCTGCCATAGCTCGAGAAGGTCGTTGTTGAGCTTGAAGCGGGTGATCTCGTCGAGTGCGGCGAACGGCTCGTCCATCAACAGAATGCGCGGCTTGGTTACCATGGCGCGGGCGATAGAGACGCGCATCTTCATGCCGCCCGACAGTTCGCGCGGCACCGCCTTCTCGAAGCCGGTCAGGTGAACCCGCGCCAGCATCTCCATCACCGCCGGCGCCGCCTTGGCACGCGACACGCCCTTCAGCCGCAGCGGCAGCCAGACATTGTCGAAGACGTCGGCCCAGGGCAGCAGCGTCGGCTCCTGGAAGACGAAGCCGATATTTGAACGGTCGCCGATATTCGAACGCTCGAGGGCGCCGCTGCCGCGCCAGTCGAGCACGCCCGAGGTCGGCGTCGACAGGCCGGCAATCAGCCGCAGCGCCGTCGACTTGCCGCAGCCCGACGGCCCGAGCAGGCTGAGGAAATCGCCTTCCCGGATCGTCAGCTCGACATTGCTGAGCGCGGTGACGCCGTTGGAAAACACCTTGCCGACACCGCGCAGCGCCAACAGCGTCGGCCCTGGTACACTTCCTGGCTGTTGCGCCACTTTCTCCAGCTTCACGGCCTACTTCTTCAGGTCGAGCCCGACGCTCTTGTTGACGAAGGCCAGCGTGTAGGCCTTCTTGATGTCGATGCCCGCCGGCGTGACCTTGGCCTTGACCATCTTGTCGTAAAAACTCTGGATGCGCGCATCGGTCATGGCGCCGATGCCGAGCTTTTCGCTGTCGCCGGAATCGACCACGCCGAACTTCTTCAGCTGCTCGATCGAGAAAGCGATCTGCTCATCCGTCATATCCGGATTTTCCTTCTTGATCATCTCGTTGGCGGCCTTGTTGTCGCCGTAGAGATAATTGTACCAGCCCTTGGCCGAGCCATCGACGAAGCACTGGACCACCTCGGGCCGCTTGTCGACCGTCTCCTGCATGGTCTCGACCGTCGTTGCATATGTGTCCCAGCCATAGTCGGCCAGCAGGAACTGGTTCGGCGTGAAACCGCCCTGCTTCTGGACGGCGAATGGCTCCGAGGTGACGTAACCCTGCTGGATCGACTTCTTGTTGGCGATGAACGGCGCCGGATTGAAGGTGTAGGGCGCGCGCTTGGCGGCATCGAAGCCGAGGTCGGTGACCATCCACTGGAAGAAGGTCTGCGCACCTTCGTCGCCAAGGATGTACTGCTCGGCGTTCTTCAGGTCTTCCCATTTGTCCAGCCCCTGCCCGGGATGGGACATGATGACCTGCGGGTCCTTCTGGAAGTCGGCCGCCACGACGCGCATCGGTATGCCTTGCTGCACGGCATCGAAGGCCGACAGCAGATTGCCGCCCATGTAAAAATCGATCTTGCCGGCCAGCAGCAGCGGCCGGCCGCTGACCTGTGGGCCGCCCTGCATGATCGTCACGTCGATGCCGCAGGCGGCATAGGTGCCGTCCACCACGGCCTGGTAGTAACCCCCATGCTCCGGCTCAGCCAGCCAGTTGGTGCCGAAGGTGACTTTTTCGTTCGCTGCCGCGGCAAGCGTGCCTGCGCCAAGCAGCACGATCGCGCCCGCCGAAATCTTGAGTTTTCCGTACATCCACACCACCCTTTGTTCGCTCCGGCGCGTCACGCGCCGGGCTCGACACCATTGTTTCAAGAAGCAAGACACATGCCACCGGCGCGTTGCGCCGGGACCGCCCGCTTGTGCAATGCCCGCCTGAGCAATGGCGGCGCGAAGGCCGGACGGGTCATGCTGTACGAAAGGCATCGTGCCTATTTTTTGATCGCCTGTCCACAATCGCCCTCGTGACATGCACCGCCATCTTGATGCCCGCATCGATCCCGCTTTAGGCTGCCGTGAACGGAGATTGCCATGTTCAAATTTCTCACGCCGAAGTCGATCAAGCCGCCCTTCGCCCGCTACAGCCATGGCGTCGAACTGCCGCCCGGCAAGCGGCTGGTGCTGTGTTCGGGCCAGGTCGCAATCACCCCGGACGACCAGATCCCCGAAGAGGCCGGCGCACAGGCCGAGCTCTGTTTCCAGAACATATCGGCGATTCTCGGCGAGGCCGGGCTCAGCCTGTCCGACATCGTCCGCATCAACGCCTACGTCACCGACCGCGCCTTCCTGCGCCCCTATATGGAGGTTCGCGACCGGCTGTTCGCCAGCCCTGCGCCGGCCTCGACGCTGATGATCGTTTCTGGTTTTGCCCGGCCGGAATTCAAGATCGAGATCGAGGTCATCGCGGCGGGATGATCGACAGCCGATCGTTCCCGCGTTAGGTCTGGGCTTGTCGGTTCAAGAGGGCATGACATGACCGCTGCAAAAAAACGCGTATGGTGGGGTGACTACCGGACCACCGAATACGCGACCGTCGATCCTGAGGCGACCATTGCCGTTCTGCCGCTGGCGGCGATTGAGCAGCACGGCCCGCATCTGCCGGTCTCGACCGACACCTCGATCATGAACGGCATGCTGGAAACGGTGATCGCGCGCCTGCCCGGCGATCTCGACATCCGCATCCTGCCGGTCCAGGCGGTGGGCAAGTCGAACGAACATTTGCACGCACCGGGCACCCTCACCCTGCCGGCGACGACCTTGGTCGAGGCGTGGACCGAACTTGGCCTGTCGGTCGCGCGCGCCGGCGTCCGAAAACTGATTGTCGTGAACTCGCATGGCGGCAATGAAGAGATCATGGGCATCGTCACCCGCGAGTTGCGCGTGCGGGCAAAGATGCTGGCGGTAAAGACCAGTTGGCAGCGTTTTGGCCGGCCGGCCGGCATGTACACCGAGCTCGAGGACCGCCACGGCATTCATGGCGGCGACGTCGAGACCTCGCTGATGCTGCATTTCCGGCCCGACCTCGTCGATATGGGGAAGGCCGACAATTTCGTGTCCAAGGTCGCCCGCGCCGAAAAGGAATTTTCGCTGCTGCGCCACACCGGAACGCACGCCTTCGCCTGGATCTCCAGCGACCTCAACCCGAATGGCGTGGTCGGCGACGCCAGCATTGCCACCGCCGAAAAAGGCCGGCTGACCGCCGAGCATCAGGCCGACGGCTTCATCGGCCTGCTGAGGGACGTGGGCAAGGCAAAGCTGGCGGATTGGTTGGCGTAGGGTTGTGTTGATATTCAGCGAAGGCTTGGACGCTCAGATGTAACGGCATAGATCCTAGGGTCTCCGCTACGTCGCGGAGACCCTAGGATCTATGCCGTTACCGTGGCCGAAGAGTGCGGCGATCCACGATTGCCGCGCCGTCTCGATGGGCCGATTCTAGCCATCGATCCCCAAGGCAAACGGCGTGCCTTCGAAAGCATCTGCGCCGCGCCCGATCGCCTGGATCGCTTCGATCATCCGGCCCCTGCGATCGAGCAGCGTGTCGGCAATTGCGATCAGCCGCGGATTGGGTGTCGCCGTGGGCGACAGCGCGCGCAGCGTCTCGGCCAACTCGGCCTCGTCGCGCTTCGGCGCCAGCGCTGCCGCGATGATGTAGGCCGAGGCGGTCGAGCGGCTGATGCCGGCATAGCAATGCACCACCAGCGGCCGCGAGCGATTCCATTGCCGTGCGAAATCGAGCAGGTTCAGAACATGCTCCTCGCCCGGCATCGTCATGCCCTCTTGCGCCACCGCAATGTCATGCATGACCAGATGCAGATGGTTTTCCCTGGTGATCGAGGCCGGTCGCATCACCTCCGTTCCGGCGGCAAGCAGCGAAAGCAGCCGGCCGGCCCCGGTCTTCGTTACCGTTTCCTCGACTTTGGACAGCGAGCAGACATGGATCATTGGGTCGTTTCTCCCTTGGCATTATCGTCGCGCCGCGAGGCCCAGCCGGCAAGTGCGGATTCGAGCCGCCGCCATTCTTCGTCGGCTCCCGGCAGGCCGGCGCGCAGCACATCCGGACGATCGGCGAAATGCCGAAGCAGGATGCCGCGCTGGCCAAGCGCCGAAAACAGGCCGGCAGCGTTCGCCAGCCTGATATAGCGGAACAGCGCGGTGCCACCGGCGACAGGCACGCCGAAGCGGCCGAACAGCGTATCGAGCCGTGCGGCATCCTCGGCCAGACGGCGCCGCATCCCGGCCTGCCAGCCGGTATCGGCAAGCGCCCTTATGCCATATTCGAGCGCCGGCCCGGCAACCGCCCATGGCCCGAATTGCGCCTCCAGCCGCTCGACCGTCAGCGCATCGGCCAGTGCAAAGCCAAGCCGCAGGCCGGCCAGGCCGAAGAACTTGCCGAACGAACGCAGCACGACGATGCCGCCCTGGTCGACGTCGCCGGCCAGGCTTTCGCTGCGCGGGCCGACATCCATGAAAGCCTCGTCGACCACCAGCAGCCCACCTCTGGCTCGTAATGTCCCGGCAAGTCGAAGCAATCTTTCGCGCTCGACGACACGCCCGTCCGGGTTGTTGGGATTGACGACGACGGCAAGGTCGGCCGCCGCCAGGGCTTCGAAATCATCGACTTCAGCCGCCGCATGGCCGGCGATCGCCGCTGCCCGCCGATGCTCGGCATAAGTCGGCCCGAGCACCAGCGCCGTGCCCGGGCTGACCAGGGAAGCGACGCGCGGCAACAAGATCTGCGTGCCGGGCGCCGCTGCGACATTCGCCGCCGACGGGGCGCCATAGGCGCTTGCCGCGCGTTCAGCCAAGTCGCGGCCGCGCGCTGTTTCCGGCAATCGCGACAGGGCGGTGGCGGGCAAATCGAAAAGCGGGTAGGAGTGCGGATTAATCCCGGTCGAGAGGTCGACGAAAGGCAGCGGCGCGTGAGGGAAAAGCGCCCTCGCCCGGCCAAGGCTTCCGCCGTGGTCCACTGCCGCCGTCACTCCATCAAGAGCCTTCATGCCGATCCTGATCACTTTCCTGTCGCTGGCCATCGAACTTGTACTCGGCTACCCGGCCCGGCTCTTCGATGCCATTGGCCATCCCGTCACCTGGTTCGGCAGGCTGATATCCTTTCTCGACCGCAGGCTCAACCGCGCCACTGATTCCGACGCCCACCGTCGCGGCTGGGGCGTCGTCACGCTGCTGGTGATCGTGCTGGTGCCGGCCGCCCTCGCCCTCTGGCTCGAAACCTTGCTTTGGAGCATTCCCCTCGGCTTGTTGGTTACCGCAATCCTGGCGACGTCGCTGCTGTCGCAGAAGAGCCTGGCCGAGCATGTCGAAGCCGTCGCCGACGCCCTCGACAGCGGCGGACTGGATATGGGCCGCATTGCCGTCTCGCGGATCGTCGGTCGCGACCCGGAAAAGCTCGACAGGGCCGCTGTCTGCCGCGCCGCGATCGAAAGCCTGGCCGAGAATTTCTCCGACGGCGTCGTCGCTCCGGCCTTCTGGCTCGGTATCGGCGGGCTCGCCGGCGGCGTCGCCTACAAGGCCGCCAACACCGCCGATTCGATGATCGGCCATCGCACCCCCCGCCACGAAGCCTTCGGCTGGGCGGCTGCGCGCTTCGACGATTGGATCAATCTGCCGGCGTCGCGGCTGACGGCGCTGCTGATCGTACTCGCCGCTTTTCTGGTCAAGGGCGCCGACGCCAAGGGCGCCTGGCACGCCGTGCGGCGCGATGCGAAAAAACACCGCTCGCCCAATGCCGGCTGGCCGGAAGCAGCGATGGCCGGCGCGCTCGGCCTGGCGCTCGCCGGCCCCCGTTCCTATGACGGCGTCATGGTCGAAGACGCATTGATGGGCGAAGGCGGCCGGCGCGATGATGTCGAGAGCACCGACATCCGACGGGCGCTGAAACTCTACCGCGTCGCCGACTTACTGCTGATCGCGCTGTTCGGCGTGGTCGCGGTGATCGTCATCGCCGCGTGAACGTCCGAATGGGTCGGCAAACCCGACCTACCAGGTAACACGGACTTCCTTTGCGCTCGGATCGGCTTCCACGCCAAACCTTTTGATCGCGTACCCACCGGCAGCTACGGGAGAAGATTTCAATAAGGGTTCGACTACGACAAAAAGTCGTTCAGCGTTTGGCCCATACATGTAGAGGATGCATTCGCCTTCACCAAACAAGTCACCGTCAAACTCGCCGACCGATGCATCCTCGATAGCTTTCTCTAGCCGATTCTCGAGCGCATAAATGGATTCGCGTTCGTCAGCGGCACCAAACTGACCATCATTGAGAATAAGATAGACGATTACCGCCTGGTCCACGAACAATCTCCAGCTTCGCAAGCGACCAGAACTCTATCCCTGACATCCGGCGGCACTGAAACTCTACCGGATCGCCGACTTTCTGCTGATCGCACTGTTTGGGGTAATCTCGACGGTCGTAATTCTGTTGTGATCTTCGCCCGATCCCAGGCGAAACAAAAACCCACCATGCGGCGGGTCGTTGGAGCCAATTAGCACCATACCGAAATTAGTAGCATAGCTGCCGGCACAAAGCAAGAACAAAATAGGGCGCCTTCAGCCTTGAAGGTTCGCAGCTTAGTTCCAGCTTGGGTTCCTCGCCCCACGAAAGTGGGGAGAGGTGGCTCGGCGAAGCCGAGACGGAGAGGGGAACCGCGCTCTACGAAAGCCCCTCTCCGGCCGCTTCGCGACCACCTCTCCCCCGCTTCGCGGCGGGCGAGGAACCCAAATCTTGAGAGGTCGAGACACCGCGCCTCTGCCTCCCCAGCAACCCCCTCAGAACTCGATCCCCTGCTGCGCCTTCACGCCGGCGGAGAAGTGGTGCTTAGTCACGCCCATCTCGGTGACCAGATCGGCCGCCTCGACCAATACCGGTTTGGCGTTGCGGCCGGTGACGACGACATGCAGGCCTTCGCGACGCGCCTTCAGCGCCGCGACCACCTTTTCGAGATCGAGGTAGTCGTAGCGCAGCGCGATGTTCAGCTCGTCGAGCACCACGAGGCTGATCGACGGCTCGGCCATCAGCTCCAGCGCTTTCGCCCAGGCAGCCTCGGCCGCCGCGATGTCGCGCTTCAGATCCTGTGTCTCCCAGGTAAAGCCCTCGCCCATGGCGTGCCAGACGACACGGTCGCCGAAGGCGGCAAAGGCGTCTTTCTCGCCGGTGTGCCATTTGCCCTTGATGAACTGAACGACGCCGACGCGCTTGCCATAGCCGAGCATCCTGAGCGCCAGCCCAAAGGCGGCCGTGGTCTTGCCCTTGCCCGGTCCGGTGTTGACGATCAGCAGTCCCTTCTCGACCGTCTTGGCCGCGACCTCGGCGTCCTGCACCGTTTTGCGCTTGGCCATCTTGGCGCGGTGGCGTTCCTCGTCCTTGGGATCGATAGTATCAGCCATGTCATTTCACCTTGAGCGGCAGCCCCGCCACCATCAAAAGCACGGTGCCGGCAACAGCTGCGACGTCCTGGTTCAGCCGGCCGGCGGCGTCGCGAAACCGTCTTGCCAGCGCATTGTCCGGCACGATGCCCTGGCCGACCTCGTTGGACACCACGAACCACGGCCCACGCGGCCGCGACAGCACATCGGCCAGCCTCCGGCATTCGGCCTCGACATCATGGTCGGCCAGCATATGGTTGGTCAGCCACAGCGTCAGGCAGTCGATCAGCACCGGCTGGCCGTCAGGCAGCGCTCCGATCGCGCCGGCAAGGTCGAGCGGCGCATCGATGGTCGTCCAGCCGGCGCCGCGGCGCGAGCGGTGCAGCGCGATGCGCTGGCGCATCTCGTCGTCATAGGCTTGCGCCGTGGCGATATAGCTCCAAGGCGGCGGGCCGACCGTCACCAGGCTCTCGGCATGCGCGCTCTTGCCGGAGCGCGCACCGCCGATGACCAGGGTCAGTGCCCCGGCAGCGCGGTCAGGCAAAGCTGTCGCGCAGGCTGGTCGCCGTGCCGGTGAAGCGTCCGCGCACCACGCCGACGACCGCGCCGAGCACCAGCCAGAACACCAGATTGGTCAGCGTCACCGCCACCACGAACTGGTGGTGCAGGCCTTCCGGGATCGCCGTCTCGAAGCTATCGGGCTGCGGCGCGCCGACGATATGCGGCGCAACGATCAACGCCACGGCAAGAGCCACCAGCGGCAGCGATCTGCGGAAGACTATAAGGCCGAGACCGGCCGCTGTCGCCACCACTGTTGCCCACCACCAGATCTGGCGTTGGACAAGGTCGGCCGCCGGCATCGCCGGCAGTTCCGGCGGCAGGCCGAGGCCCGGCGCCAGCGTGAACGCGGCAAAGCCGGCCAGCCCCCAGAACAGGCCCTGGCGCCAATTGCCGATGCCGCCGGCGAATTCCGAAACCGCAACCAGGACCAGCGCAAAGCCGATGCCGGTGACGATATTGGCAACGACGCTGAAGCCGAAGCGTTCGAAACCGTCGGCCGGCGCCCAGCCTTCGTCTTCCGCCGGAGCCATTGCTTCAGCCGGTGCCGGCGCGGCGCTGCTCATAGCCGTCATGCCCGCGGCGTTTTCAGCCGGTGTCGCAGGTGCCGCGGCATGGTCATGGCCGCCGCCGGCCTGTTCGTAGACTTCCGCCTTTAGGATGAGCGGCACCGTGGCATAGGCTTGCATGCAGGCGAGAGCCACGCCGGCCACAAGCCCTGCGATCGCCGCGATGAACACGACGTTGCGAAACAGTGTCATGATGTCAGCCCCTTGTTAGTGGCAGGGAAAGCCCATCGAATGGCGATAGTCGTGCGCGGCATTGTGGACCGCATCGATATGCGAGAAGCCGACAAAGCCCATGACGAAAATGCCGAGGAATGCAGCAAGCGCCAGCTGCATGAGACGCGACTGCGAGGAGGCGGAAGCGCCGAGCGAAACGGAAGCGGTATTCATGTCTTGTCCTTTCGCCCTCCACCCGAGGGCATAGAAGTCAGTTTCCTGTCGCCGGCAGGTCTCCTGGCTCGCGGATCAGCGCCCTTCCCCACCTTCCCGAAGGCGAACCTTCAGTGGCATATGGAGAGGACTACCGCACACAGTTGCGGGGGCAGCCACGGCATTGGGCAAACAACTTGCCCTCACCGCATTCCCTCTTGGTTCCAAACGGAACCGACGACATCAGTGACTATAGGCAGAATCGCCGCGCCCGGCAAACCAAATTCCGCCGGATCGTGTGGCGAATGCGCCGCCTCGCCAAGCCCGGTCGGCCGGCGCCGCGATTGACAATTTTCGCAGCCGGGTGTCGGCTGGCGGATGGGGAGGAAGCCGGCATGCAACCCAGCCCGAATGAGCGCGGTCCCTACAACGGCCTGACGCGGGCCGAGCCGACGCTGCCGTCATCAGCCTATTGGGACATCGCGGCCTATCAGCGCGATCTCGAGGCCATCTGGTATCGCAACTGGCTGCTCGTCTGCCGCGAGGCCGACCTTGCCCAGCCGCTGGCTTTCAGGACGTTCCGCATAGGCACGCAGGAGGTCGTCGTGCTGCGCGACGAGACCGGCGAGTTGCGCGCCTTCCACAACACCTGCCGGCATCGCGGCTCGCAGCTTTGCCAGCAGAGCGAAGGACGGCTGAAGGCGCGGCTCATCACCTGCCCATACCATGCCTGGTCCTATTCGCTGCACGGCGATCTGGTGCGCGTGCCGTCGAAATCGCTGCCGGACGGCTTCGACAAGGCCGATCATCCGCTCTACCGGGTCGCGCTTTCGGTGTGGCGCGGTTTTGTCTTCGTCAATCTGGCGGAAGACGCTGCCGGCTCGGCTGAAACATCCTTCGATCCGGCATCCGGCAGCCTCGCCAACTGGCCGTTGGAAACGCTGCTGAGCGGCCATGTGCTGCGCAAGGTGATAAACTGCAACTGGAAGGTATTTTGGGAAAATTTCAACGAGTGCCTGCACTGCCCCGGCGTCCACAAGGACCTGTCGCGGCTGGTGCCGATCTATGGCCGCGGCCTGATGGGCCGGCACGACGACCCCGAATGGGCGCGCCACGCCGACAATGACGCGCCGGAATTTGCCGGCGGCTTGCGGGCCGGGGCCGAAACTTGGTCGCGCGACGGGCGCGTCCACGGCTCGGTCTTTTCCGGCCTGACGCCGGGCGAGCGTGCCGCCGGGCAGACCTATGCCACCAGCATGCCGTCGATGTTCGTCGTCGGCCATGTCGACTATGTCAGGACCGTGCGGCTGGTGCCGCTTGGGCCGGAGCAGACCGAACTTACCGCCGAATGGCTTTTTTCGCCCGAAGCGCTCGCCGATCCGGCCGCGGATATCGACAACATCGTCGCCTTCGGTACCCAGGTGCTGGAGGAGGATGCTGATATCTGCGAGGTCAACCAGATGGGCCTGCGCTCGATGCGCCACAAGGCCGGCGTACTGATGCCCGAGGAATACGACTTGCACCGCTTCCACAACTGGGTGCGCGAGCGCCATGCGGCGCTCGAACATCAAAGCGATTTGGGCAGATAGCGCCAGGTGACGAAGCCGCAGGCCGCCGCCAGCAGGCCGAGTGTCGCGAAAACCGCGCCCAGTCCGAAAAACGCCAGCACGCCGGCCAAAGGCTTTCCGGCTTTGGCCTAAAGCAGCTCTGATGCCGACCGGTACCAACGCGACGCAAGGCCCTGCTTCTTTTGACGGTGGCAACCGTGATAGTCGTCTTGCCGGGGCTGAACCAAGACAGCGAGACCATGAGCATCGACACGCCGACCGCAGCCGTTCAGGATCAACCGAAGTCGAAGCGCATCGCCGCTATCGACATTGCACGCGGCATCGCTTTGCTTGCCATGGCGAGCTATCATTTCACCTGGGACCTCGAATTCTTCGGCTACACCGATCCCGGCCTCACCGCCTTCGGCTGGTGGAAAATCTACGCGCGCTGCATCGCCTCGAGCTTCCTGTTCCTGGTCGGCATCAGCCTCTATCTCGCCCATGGCAAGAAAATCCGCTGGACCGGCTTCTGGAAGCGCTTCGCCATGGTTGCCGGGGCAGCGCTCGCAATATCGCTGGTCACCCGCATCGCCACGCCCGACGGCTTCATCTTCTTCGGCATATTGCACGAGATCGCGCTCGCCAGCCTGCTCGGCCTGGCGTTCCTGCGCCTCCCGGCGCTGCTGACGCTTGCCGTGGCGGCCCTCGTTATCGCTGCGCCTTTCTACCTGCGATCCGAGCTTTTCGATCATCCGGCTTTGTGGTGGGTCGGCCTGTCGGCGACCAACCCGCGCTCCAACGACTACGTTCCGCTGCTGCCCTGGTTCGGCGCCGTACTTGCCGGCATCGCGGTTACCAAGCTCGCCGCCACCTCCGGCGCGCTGACGCGGCTGTCGGCCTTGGCGCCCGGCCGCTGGGCAAATCCGCTGGTCTTCATCGGCCGGCACAGCCTTGCCTTCTATCTGATCCATCAGCCGGTGCTGATCGGCTCGGTCTGGCTGTTTTCGCAATTCATGCCGGCGCAGGCCGAAACCAGGGAGGTGAGTTTTCTGAAATCCTGCCAGATATCCTGCGAGCAGGCACGCGACACCGAGTTCTGCTCCAGCTATTGTGCCTGCATGCTGGACACTCTCCAGGGCGAAGCCTCGCTTGACCGGCTCTACAGCAACGACCAGTCCCCGGAGTGGAAGGCGCATATTGGCGAGCTCGCCGGCACCTGCACCGCCCAAACCGAGGCGGCGGAACCGGGAACGCGCTAATCGAGGGAGGACAATAATGAGCGACAGTCACCCGAAACCCGTGCAGCAAAATCCTGGGCAGCCGAGGCTGGGGCACATCCCATGGCCGCCGCTGATCTATATCGCCGCCATCATCGTCAGCGTCGCGCTAGGGCTGTTCTATCCGCTACCGTGGATCGGCGATCTTCTCGGCGACATCCTGTTCGCCGCCGGCCTTGTGGGGTTGGTGGCGGTTGCCGCGCTCTGGTTCACGGCAATCCGCACCATGATCCGCGCCAAGACGACGCTCAACCCGAACGGCGTGCCTGACCATCTGGTGACTACCGGACCCTTCGCCGTCAGCCGCAACCCGATCTACCTCGCCAACACGCTGCTGCTGGTCAGCCTCGCCTTTGTCACTGGGATCGCCTGGTTCCTGCCGCTGGCGGTCATCGCGGCGTTCCTGACGCAGAAGCTGACGATCGAGAGCGAGGAGAAGGTGCTGACGGCCAAATTCGGCAAGAAATACCGGGACTACGCCAAAAGGGTGCGGCGCTGGATTTGAGCCGGCGCTGACGCCACGCTCATGTGGTGACGCCGAGTTCCACCAGCCGCTCGACGCAGGATTCCTCTGCCTGATCGAGCTCGGCCAGCGTCTCTTCGAGGTCGCGGCGTTTCTGGCGCAAATCCTCGCGCTTTTCCTCGATGCGCTTGATCATCAATTTGAGTTGGCCGACCTCGCCGGGCGGCTCCCTGTACATCTGGATGATTTCGCGGATCTCGTTGATCGAGAAGCCGAGCCTCTTGCCGCGCATGATCTGGCGGATGAGATGCCGGTCCGACGGACGAAACAGCCGAGTGCGGCCGCGTCTTACTGGCTGCACCAGCCCTTCGTCCTCATAGAAGCGCAACGTCCGCGTCGACACGTCGAATTCGCGGGTCAGCTCCGTGATCGAATAATATTCCCGCATCGTCACTCCAATGCCCCGGCCACGCCGCGAGTTCCAACTGGCCGGCGCCGCCGGCGCCCAGGCGCGTACCAGAATCGGCGGACAAGGCACCTTCAAAGCCTCGCATGGCATTTACGTAAAAGTCAATTGAGGTGACGTTCAGCGCACGCCGAACCACCATGTGGCGAGCCCGAGAAAGGCAAAGAAACCGACGACATCGGTGACCGTGGTGACGAAAACCGCCGAAGCCACAGCCGGATCGATCTTGAAGCGGTCGAGCAGCAGCGGGATAAGGATGCCCGCCAGAGCCGCCACGAACATATTGATGATCATCGCAGCCGCAATGATGCCGCCGAGATTGCGATCGTGGAACCAGGCAGCAGCGACGAGGCCGATCAGGATGGCAAAGATGATGCCGTTGATGAAGCCCACCCCGATTTCGCGGCGGATGATGCGGCCGGCATTGTAGATGTCGAGGTCCCTGGTCGCCAGCGCCCGCACCGTGACCGTCATGGTCTGCGAGCCGGCATTGCCGCCCATGCCGGCGACGATCGGCATCAGCACCGCCAGCGCCACGATATGCTCGATGGTGCGGTCGAACAGGCCGATCACCGAGGCCGCCAGGAAAGCCGTCAAAAGATTGACCAGCAGCCAGGGCACGCGCGAGCGCGAGGTCGAAAAGATGCTGTCCGAGAGTTCTTCGTCGCCGACGCCGCCCATGCGCAGCAGATCTTCCTCGGCCTCCTGCTGGATGACGTCGACGACGTCGTCGATGGTCAGCACGCCGACCAGCCGCTCGTTCTCGTCGACGACGGCGGCGGACAGAAGATCGTATTGTTCGAATTCGCGTGCCGCCTCCTCCTGGTCCATGGTGGCCGGGATGGCATGCCTGGTCTCATGCATGACCTCTTCGACCTTGACCGAGCGCTTGGTACGCAGGATCTGGTCGAGGTCGATGGCGCCGAGCAGCTTGAAGCTCGGATCGATGACGAAGATCTGGCTGAAACGGTCGGGAAGATTGTTGTCCTCGCGCATGTAGTCGATGGTCTGGCCGATCGTCCAGAACGGCGGCACCGCGACGAACTCCGTCTGCATGCGGCGGCCGGCGGTCTCTTCGGGATAGTCAAGCGAACGCCGCAGCCTGATCCGCTCGGTGAACGGCAGCTGCGACAGGATCTCGTCCTGGTCCTCCTGGTCGAGGTCTTCGAGAATGTAGACCGCGTCGTCGGAATCGAGATCCTGCACCGCCTGGGCGATCTGCGCATTGGGCAGACTGTCGACGATGTCGCGGCGGATCGCCTCGTCAACCTCGGTCAGCGCGGAAAAATCGAAATCCTTGCCCAGCAATTCGACCAGCGCGCGTCGCTGTTCCGGGTGCAGGGCCTCGAGCAGGTGGCCGAGTTCCGACTGGTGCAGATCGTCGACTTCACGCTTCAGCGTCAGCGTATCGCGATCGGCGATCGCGGCACCGATCTGGGCGAGGAACGACGACAGGATGACGCCGTCCTCGTCATAGATGTCGGCGCGGCGCTCCTCGGCTGCCCTGGCGCCGGTCATCTGTTCGTCCTGGCCTTCCACCAGCGCCTCCCGCCATCGGATTTCCGGATAAGGTGCCTGTCAGGTCTAACGCATGACCCTGACAATCGGAATCGATTTTGCGAAAGGACCATGCACAACGACAAATTGCTACAGCGCCGTTCGCGCGTCCAAACGACGCGGCGCATACCGGATGGTAGGAGGAGAGGACGTTCTACAAACCTGCGGCGCTGCAAACCTTCGCGGCGGCAGGTAAAGGGCAGCGTATCCCCCCGGTCAACCAGATGGGCAGATCGACACTGATTCAAAAACGGCGAGGCCGACAGTGCGAGGGCCTCGCTGGTATTGGACTGGAAGGCTTCCCGATCAGGCGGCGTGGCGCTTGGCCTCAGCCGCATAGCGGTCCAGGAGACCGCTCCAGCCACCCTCGGATTCGAAGGCCTCGCGCATCGCCTCTGCGGTTTCGCCCATGTTCTCCAGAAGCCTGTGCTCGAGTTCCACACGCGTCGCGTTCTCGCCGAGCGCGACAAAGCGGATCTCGACTTCGGTCAGCAATGCCGGATCGTAGCGCCAGCCGGCTCCAATGCGCCAGGCGAGCGTCAGCCTGGACGGCGGATCCCAGGCGAGAACCTCGCCCCAATCGCATTGTGACCCATCCTCGCCGATCTCGTACCAGCGGCCGCCGGCTTTCGGTTCGATCACCGCGGTCGTCAGGGCGGATTTGCCGATCGAGTGCGAAGCCGGCCACCAGCGCCCGAATCCTGTGGTGAACACATCGAATGCCTTGTCGAGCGGCACCTCCACCGTCACCGACTTCCTGACCGGCGCGGGCTTGATCATGGTCGTCATTTCCTCTTCTCCTTGCTGTTGTCGACTTCCCGTTTGAAGGCGTCGAGCGCATCGCCCCACATGCGGTCGAGCCAGGCACGCATCTCGCCGAGCCCATGCGGGTCGAGATGATAGATGTTGCTGGCACCTTTCGGCTCTGCGCGGACCAGCCGGGCTTCCTTCAAAACCTTGAGGTGCTGCGATACCGCCGGCTGCGAGACCGGAAGCACTCGCGTCAGATCGATGACCGAGCGTGGCCGATCGGCGATGAGCTCGAACACCTTGCGGCGCGTCGGATCGGCCAAGGCCACCATTCCTGCATAATCATAAACCATGACTTATGATAAGCTAAAACTTATGATAAGTCAACCGAGGGAGCGGTGGACCCGTGTTTAAGCAACCGGCCGGCTCGAGGCTCTGGGGGAATTCCTTGACGCGGGGGCATGGACAGCAATGCGGATGCAAGATTGTTCAGGGGAATCAATCCACCGCATGCGGGCCAGCCGGCAAATGTCGACCACCGGGGAAAAGTAAACCTGGCGGCAAGGTTTTTACCTTATCGGTGTACGTGTCTCTCCGGCGAAACGTTAAGAACGGGTAAATTGGTTTGGCCCTAACCACGGAAGCCTCTCGCTACAGGCCCTCCGCCATATGGCAATTGCGCCTCTCCTTGTTCATGGCGACATACGTATTAGGCGCATCTGCACTATATCCAGAAGTATTCTATACGTCAGCCTCAATCTATTCTCACAAGTTTCTTGTTGGCATTCCGGTGTTGTTTATCGGTGGCGTCTGCTGTACCGCGCTAATCCATGGCCGGCGGCAACCGGTTCGCTACGCACTGGATTTGGTTCAAGGGCGCTGGCGCGGTTGTCTGCTGGTGCTGCTGTTCTTCTTTGCCAGCTTGACCGCGTTCTCTACCTACAAGATCGCCATCCCGTCCGTCGTCCCATACTATGCCGACAACTGGTTGGCCGACGCTGATGAATGGCTGCACGGGATGCCGCCATGGGAGATCGTCCATAAGCTCGACAGCAACAATTGGTCGTTCGTCGTCTTCAACAGCTATGAAGTCATTTGGTTTTACCAGTGGTTCGGCACCATCCTTTTCGTGTCGCTCTGGTCGGACGAGATTGCCCGCATCCGCTATCTCTGCGCAGCAGCGCTGACGTTGTCCGTCCTCGGAACGGTCTTGGCCCTGGCGCTGGCATCGGTCGGACCGGTTTACTACCACCACTTTGTCGGCGTGGATCGCTTCCACGGATTGAATGCGGCCCTGGACAGGCTGGACCATAGTTACATGGTGCGGGAACCCGCGGCATATCTCCTGATGGCTTACCAAAGCGGCCGGGCAAGTCTTGGCGGCGGCATCTCGGCCATGCCAAGCATGCATGTCGCCTTTGCCGCATTGAACGCCTATTTGCTGTCATCGATCAATCGCTGGCTTGGCGTTCTGGGTTGGACCTTTGCAGCCCTGATCCTGTACGGATCGGTGTTCACTGGCTGGCACTATGCCGTGGACGGCTACGCATCGATCATTGTTGTGTCGGTGATCTGGTGGGCGACCGGACGCCTGGTGCGAATAGTCATGTGCGCTTTTCGATAGATGGCCATGCCCGCCGATGGCCACTTCGCATAACCCAAACTCGCGACCGCAATCAGCCAAAAAGCACGTGCCCCGACAAGGACGCTCCCTGCCGTGCTCGAATTCAACGGGCAAGAGATTCCGCTTTCGAATTTAATGGTGCGGTCGAGATGCAGCGCCGCAACGCCAAGAGCTGTTCTCGCCGAGCCAATGTCGCGTTTGGGGCCGAAGAACGAACCCGCTGCGCGGGACGGGGATGAGGTGGAGATCACGAACCGAATGTCGCGCTCGCATTGAGGGTGGTTCGGCAGCGGCAACGCATGTAGTTCCAGCCAGCCACCATCGGCAGGCAACTGGCAGCCTTGCCATCACATCCTCCTCTGACGAACACCTAGTACGGTCAACCCTTAGGTGCCGCGCCGCGCCGCTCGAGCGCGGTCTTGCGGATGGTTTCTGCGATCTCCGGGCTGCTGCTGCACAGCATCTGGAAATCCGCCGAGTGTAGCGACAGGAGTGAGACCACCGTTGTGGCGCTGACGGTCGCCGAGCGCGGTTCGCCGGTGATCAGCGCCATCTCGCCGAAGAAGGCGCCAGGGCCCAGATCCACCGGGTTCGGCGTCGCGACGCTGACGCGCCCCTCCACGACGAAGAACATCTGGTCACCGGTCTCGCCATTGCGGCAGATCACAGCGCCCGCCGGCACGATGCGAGGTCGTAATGCGCGCACGATCTCGACTAGTGTGGCCGGGCCGAGCTTCTGAAACAACGGCACGGCGGCGACCAATTGCCAATTGCGGACGAAATCCTCGCGACGGACTTCTTGATAAAAGCCGGTGGCAAGAATGCCAGCCCAGAGCGCGAAGATGCCGATGCCACTCATCATGACCGCCCCGGCAAGGACGCGGCCGGCGAAGCTTTCCGGAATAGCGTCGCCATAGCCGGTGGTGGACAGCGTGACCACGGCCCACCACATTGCCTGGGGGATGCTGCCGAACTGTTGCGGTTGGACGTCGCGCTCGATGACATAGGCTGCGAGCGCAAAACCGAAAAGAACGATGCCGAAGACCGTGGCGACGCCGATCAGGTTGCGCGCTTCGTTGGTCAGGATTCTGCCCAGCAGCGGGAAGAAAGTTGAATCGCGCAGCGGTTTCAGCAGCCAGACAGCACAGTAGAGGCTCCGGTCGGGCGTGCCGACGAGCAGAAATGCGGCGAGTGGAACCAAAACCGCGAGCACATCAATGGCGATTGCCGGCGTCCTGTCCCGAACGTCTCCCGCCCGGCGCTTGAGCAGTTTCTCGGCCAATTCCAGGAGATAGACGCCCCAAATGACCGCGAGCACGGCAGCCAAAGCCAGTCTGCTTCGTCCGGACAGGTCCGGTGTCGTGAGCGTAGCCACCGCCACAAGCCCAGTCGCAGCCAGCACCGCGTTGAGCGGCGCGTAAATTCTTAAGGAAGGCAGTACCGACATTCTATGCCCACGAGCGGATACTACCCTCCAGAATAGGATGCCTTCAAGGCAAGCGCAAAGGTGCTTATTTTCGCTGCGATCGTCGCTGGACCATAAGGCCATGAACCATCCGATCAGGGTCGAGATCGAGCTGCCCCTCGACGGATGTGTGGCATAAACGACCTCACTTGATTGGCAATGGATTTGCCGTGTCACCGTTGGCGGTCGAGGGGCCGCCCCGCGCGATCGAGCATCCGATCGATCTTGCTCGCCATGATGAAATCGTTCTCGTGCAGTCCTTTGATCTTCTTGGTGCTCAGGGAAACCGTCACATAACCCCAGCCGAAGCTGATGTCGGGGTGATGGCCCTCGGTTTCGGCGAGCTCACCGATCTCCTGAACAAGGGTGAGCGCGTCCCGGAAATTGCGGCATCGAAAGCTCCGCTGGATGCGGTGGGCATCGTCACCCAGCTCCCAATCAGGAGCCTGTGCCTGGAAGCGTTGGGCTTCATCACGCGTGAGCGGCGGGACGCCGCCGCGACAAGGCGTACATGTTTTCTCGGCAAGAGTGTCGGTCATGTTCTTGTCTCCAAGACCATTTTTAGCAGCAAATACGACAGCGACGAGCCTATCGATCGATCTCCCCGAACACGATGTCGAGCGAACCGATGATCGCCGAGATATCGGCTCGCATGTGCCCGCGTCGCTGGCCTTCCGTCGTCCTGGCTATAGTTTCAGGCGCCGCTCAGTAGTCCATTCCGCCCATTCCGCCCATACCTCCCGCGCCACCCATAGCGGGCGAAACCTTCTGCCGAATGTCCGCGATCATTGCTTCAGCGGTGATCAGGAGCGCGGCAATCGAGCCGGCATCCTGCAGGGCCGTCCGAACGACCTTGGCGGGGTCGACGATACCGGCCTTGATCATGTCGACATAGACTTCGTTCTGGGCGTCGAAGCCCTGATTGTGATCCTTGCTGTCGGAGAGCTTGCCGACGACGATCGAACCTTCAACGCCGGAATTCTCGGCAATCTGGCGGATCGGCGCTTCAAGTGCTCTCAGCACAATCGAAATACCTGCCGTCATGTCAGCATTCGCGCCAGTAAGCTCAGTCAAAGCTGCCTTGGCGCGCAAAAGCGCAACACCGCCGCCGGCAACGATGCCTTCTTCCACGGCTGCACGAGTGGCGTTCAGCGCATCATCGATGCGGTCCTTCTTTTCCTTGACTTCCGTCTCGGTCGCGCCGCCGACGCGAATGACAGCAACGCCGCCAGCCAGCTTGGCGAGACGTTCCTGGAGTTTCTCCTTGTCGTAATCCGAGGACGTTTCCTCGATCTGCAACTTGATCTGCTGGACGCGCGCCTGGATGGTGGCTTTCTCGCCGGCGCCGTCGATGATCGTCGTCGTATCCTTCTCGATGAGCACGCGCTTAGCCCGCCCGAGCATGTCGATCGTGACGTTCTCGAGTTTGATGCCGAGATCCTCGGAAATCATCTGGCCGGCGGTGAGCACGGCAATGTCTTCCAGCATCGCCTTGCGCCGGTCACCGAAGCCTGGCGCCTTGACGGCTGCGACCTTGAGGCCGCCGCGCAGCTTGTTGACGACCAGCGTTGCTAGCGCCTCGCCTTCGACGTCTTCCGAGATGATCAGCAGCGGCTTACCGCTTTGCACCACAGCTTCGAGGATCGGCAGCAACGCCTGCAAATTGCCGAGCTTCTTCTCATGGATGAGAACGTAAGGGTCCTCCAGCTCCGCGCGCATCTTCTCGGCATCGGTGACGAAATAGGGCGAGAGATAGCCACGGTCGAACTGCATGCCTTCGACGACATCGAGTTCGGTTTCGGCTGTCTTGGCTTCTTCGACGGTGATCACGCCCTCATTGCCGACCTTGTTCATCGCCTTGGCGATCATGGCGCCGACCGACGCGTCGCCATTGGCGGCGATCGTACCAACCTGGGCGATCTCGTCCGAAGATTTGACTTTCCTGGCCCTGGCTTGAATGTCCTTCACCACAGCAGCCACAGCAAGATCGATGCCGCGCTTGAGATCCATCGGGTTCATGCCCGCGGCAACGAATTTGGCACCTTCGCGCAGGATGGAAGCGGCCAGCACCGTGGCTGTCGTCGTGCCGTCGCCGGCGAGGTCGTTGGTCTTCGAGGCCACTTCGCGCACCATCTGGGCGCCCATGTTCTCGAACTTGTCGGCAAGCTCGATTTCCTTGGCGACGGCGACACCATCCTTGGTGATGCGCGGCGCGCCATAGGCCTTGTCGATGACGACATTGCGGCCTTTGGGGCCGAGCGTCACCTTAACGGCGTTGTTCAGAATTTCGACGCCGCGAAGCATCCGGTCGCGGGCATCGGTAGCGAATTTGATTTCCTTGGCAGACATGATTTTACGTCCAGTTCAGTCTTGAAATTGCGGGATCGGAAATCGCCCGGTCAGGCGGCTTTCTTGGCCGCTTTGATCTTCTCGACGATGCCCAAAATGTCGCTCTCCTTCATGATCAGGAGGTCCTCGCCGTCGATCTTGACCTCGGTGCCGGACCATTGGCCGAACAGGATGAGATCGCCGGCCTTGACGTCGAGCGGGATCAGCTTGCCGCTCTCGTCACGCGAGCCCGGGCCCACGGCGATCACTTCGCCTTCCTGAGGCTTTTCCTTGGCGGTGTCGGGAATAATGATCCCGCCCTTGGATTTGGTATCGCCTTCCGCGCGCCGAATGACGACGCGGTCGTGGAGTGGCCGGAATTTCATTGGGGGTTCTTTCTGCCGCCGCACATAGAGCGACTGCAACACTTAACATAGCCCCTTTGGCACTCGAATGATAGGAGTGCCAAATTTTTAATTCCTCAAACCGAAAATATTTGAAATGAAATCAGTCGTTTTTACCGGCGCTTTTGGCCGTCCGAAAGGCGGAGCCATAAGCAATTTTATTGTAATTCATCCCTCTTAATTTTGCCGACAACAGACTATATTAATCCGCAATTACGAGACAAACTTATCGAGCCTTGATTGAATGTGCATCGAGAGATATATACAGTTCGCGAAAATTTGGCACGATTTGGCTTTCCCGGTCCCGATCGACATAGGTCCGCGACCTTCGACCCACCATGAAGCACCGAATTTTCGACAGCGAATGTATAGCGCTTATCCGGCGCGCATGTCGCTCTGTTCGAGCCTTTGAACCACGGCGCTGACCACGGATGTACTGGCAGCATTGGGATCTTTCCGGTTCGGATGGAAAAGATGCAGGAGGGGCGTCGGCGTGCTCCTGCGGAAAGCCGCACCCCCTCATGCAACGCAGCCTCCCCGCGTGGGGAGCGCTTGCCCGCGCTACGGCGGCGGCTTTCCATGCGAGCCGCTTCAAAAATGATGCTGCGAAACGGCTCCGGCTTTATCCGACGAACGCCTCACGCATCCGAGCGAACATGCCGGGCTGTCTCCGGGCAATCGCCGCACGGATGTGACGGGCGGCCGTTACGGCGCTCACCGTCGCGCCGAAATGACAATAGCAGATGATCTCATGCAATTGCCTGTCGGTCAGTTCGAAGAACCGCTTCGCTTCGCCGTAGTTGTCGCTTTCCAACCCGGCGGCGCGGAGGACAGGATCCTCGAAAGCGACTGAGATCGGCGAGCCGTCGCCGCGCATGGCCCCGCGTGATCTAACCGGCTGATACTCGGTTTGGTGTAGCGTCGAGAGTCGCCGGTCAGGGTTCCGTTCAAGGAGCTCCGCCCAGCGTTCAAGACGTTCGCTGCGCGACATGGCCTGGCGCAGGTAGTCCTGATCGATCTCGGCGACGATCTGCAGTTGCTCAACCGTCTGGTGCTTCATTTTAGCCTCCTATTCGGACGATAGTTGGCCCACCCATATCCTTCTTATACCTGCGGCCAGCGTGACTCCGACCGATCGTGAAGTCCAATCACGATGATGCTGGGAGGGCTTCCCCCCACAAAAATGCGGAGGCTTCGCAAAGATCCGGCCATTAATTTGGCGAACGCGGTCAAATGCGCGGCTGTTCGACGATGTCGGTCTGGAGTCCGTGCCGATCGAGGTGATCGACGGCAGAGTCTGTGCTGGAGTAGCCCGGCTCCATCGCTGGCCGGGCAGCGGGATCAAGCGAGTGGCAGTTTAGCTTCGAAACCGCCGTAATTCTGAACGCGCACAATGCGAAGAGACGCAAGGCCGCGAGCCTGCAACAGACGTTCGCTACGCGGTTCTTGACGGCTTGAGGTATGTTCAACCTTGGCGCTGACTTTTCCGAACCGAAGCCGCAGCTACGACGAGGCCGGACAATACCTCCATTTTCTCGGCTACGATGGCATGTTTGAAATGCCGTTCTTGATTGAGATTGAAGCGCTCGCGAACGCAAAACCGGAAGCAGCCACAGCCGAAGCGGGTTATTTGGCGACCTTCGATGCATCAAGGGACTCCATTCGTGATGTCGCGCGGAAAGCTTCCTCCCACGGCCGCAAGAACGTGTACCAGCCCAGAAGACCTCGACGCTTCGAACGGCGGACGAGCAAAGCGTTCCCCGTAAGGGATCGGCTTATCCCTGCGACCGCGGAGTTGTGCGGTTTCGACATGGTTGGCGACTACGTCCTTGTCCCCGTCGATTAGAGGATTATCCTTGACACGTTTGGGCGAGGCGATCGCCCATGGAGGTTGTCATGGCAGACGACAAGTCAAAGCGTGGTCCGCAAGACAGAGCACGGGTCGACGGTGGCGAAGACTATGAAGTCGGGTACCTCATGAAGAAGCACCATCTCGAACGGGCTGATGCCCTCAGGCTGGTAAAAAAGTATGGAAACAACCGCGCAAAGATCGAAGAGGAACTCTTTGCCCGAAAGGTTTGATCGCGTATTCCCGTGAGGCTGGCATAGAGCCAAGCACGCCTGAGTGTGACCAGGCTGCAGGCATAATCATGGCGCTTTTCAGCAACGGCATCGGCACTGCTGAGGAATTGAAGGCAGCGCTCCAGTTCCGTTTGGAGAGTGAGTTGCGACGGCACGGTCAACGCCTATCCCGCCTAGCTGAGAACCGCTCTAGATCGTAATTGTACATCGAATTCCAAGTGGAGGTCGCGTTAGATGCAAAACGCGAGCCTCTGAAGAAAACCATTGTCCAATTAAGGCAGTGGGTTTGGAGGCTGTATGAAAGGGGTCGTTGTTTGGCGCTATTTCACTGGCATGCCGTGTCAGAAGCACGCGGGCCTCCGGGGAGTAACATGCTGCTGAGGCTGGACCAGATCGACAAATTCTACCCCACTGGCGAAGGGCCGTTGCATGTTCTGCACGGGATCGATCTTTCGCTGGAGGCGGGCAAGAGCCTTGCGCTGACCGGCGAGTCTGGCAGCGGCAAGAGCACGCTTTTGCACCTCGTTGCAGGGCTCGACAGCCCTGATGCGGGAGAAATCCACCTTGGCGGTACCAATATTGTGGGGCTGAACGATACGGCCCTTGCCGCCCTGCGGCGGGGAACAGTCGGACTTGTGTTCCAGCAGTTCAACCTGATCCCTTCGCTTGATGTGGCAGCCAACCTTGCCTTTCAGGCTCGACTTGCCGGCCGTCCTGATCCGGCGTGGCTGAAGGTCCTTGCTGAACGGCTGGGCCTGGCCAAGGTCCTAACGCGCTACCCTGAACAGCTGTCGAGTGGGCAACAACAGCGGGTGGCGATTGGGCGGACCCTAGCCGTTCGGCCCCGGCTGGTTTTGGCCGATGAGCCCACGGGCAATCTCGATGAGGCAACAGGGGACGCTGTACTCGATCTTATGCTGTCGCTGGTGGCTGAAACGGGTGCCGCCCTGTTAATGGTTACCCATTCCAACCGTCTGGCAAACCGGCTGAACGCCCACGTTCACCTGCACGCGGGACGGCTGGCTTGATGGTGTGGACCGGGTTGTCAGCGCTCTTGTCGCATTGGCGCAGGCGGCCTGTCCAACTGGCGATGCTGCTTTTGGGGCTATCGCTGGCAACGGCGTTGTGGTCAGCGATTCAGGCGATCAACGGTGAGGCGCGGGCGAGCTATGACCGTGCAGCGGCGATCCTTGGGCAGGACCGGCTCGCGCAACTGGTGCGTGAGGACGGGACCCGGATGGATCAACAGGTGTTTGTGAGACTGCGGCGAGCAGGCTGGCTGGCTTCGCCGGTGATTGAAGGTGAAATGCGGTTTGGGGATGTGCGGTTGCGCGTCCTCGGCATTGACCCACTGACTTTGCCGCCGCAGGCGCAGCAGGTGGATGTTGCAGTGGGTGATGAGCTATTGCCGTTCATCACGGCGCCCGGGGTGCTCTATGCAACTCCGGAAACCGCGGCACGACTAACCGAGCAAGCAACACCTCCCGTGCGCGTGGCCGAGGGTTTGCCGCCTGGCACAGTCCTCACCGACATCGGGCAGGCGCAGGTCTTGCTTGGGGCAAAGGACAAGATCTCTCGTCTTTTGCTCTGGCCGGACCAACCGATTGGCCGTGCCCCTCTAGAGGTGACAGCCCCCGGCCTGACCCTGCGCGAGCCGAGTGAAACGGGGGATCTTGCCAGGCTGACCGACAGTTTTCACCTGAACCTGACGGCTTTCGGTTTTCTTGCCTTTGCGGTGGGGCTCTTCATCGTGCATTCCGCCATCGGTCTGGCTTTTGAACAGCGCCGCCCGGTGTTTCGCACGCTGCGCGCACTGGGCTTGCCGGCCCGCGTGCTGGTCCTTTTGCTGATCGCCGAGCTGCTGATCTTCGCCCTCCTCGCGGGATTGGTGGGCGTGGCACTTGGCTATGTAGTCGCCTCGGCCCTTTTGCCCGACGTCGCCGCCACCCTGCGCGGACTTTACGGGGCCGATGTGCCGGGAACGCTGTCGATCCGCCCCGCAGTGTGGGCAGCGGGGCTGGCGATCGCGGTAATCGGCACGCTGGTAGCGGCCGCACAAAGCCTCTGGCGGCTATGGCACCTGCCGCTGCTTGCGCCGGCCCAGCCTCGGGCCTGGGCGCGGGCTTCGGAGCGGGCCCTGCGCGCGCAAGGCGTGGCTGCGATGGTGCTCCTGTTGACGGCGGCGGGAATTGCACACTTCGGATCCGGCCTCGAGGCGGGCTTTGCGCTTCTGGCGGCACTGCTGTTGGGGGCGGCACTGGCGCTGCCGCTCGTGCTGACGGGGATATTGCACCTTGGCGGCCGCTTGGCGCGTGGACCATTGGCTGAATGGTTTTGGGCCGACACGCGTCAACAGCTTCCCGGCCTGTCATTGGCGCTAATGGCACTGCTGCTTGCGCTGGCCGTCAATGTGGGCGTCAGCACGATGGTGTCGAGCTTTCGGCTGACCTTCACCGGCTGGCTCGATCAGCGTCTCGCCTCAGAGCTTTACGTGACCGCCCGCACCGAAGCAGAGGCCACGGCGATACGCGACTGGCTGGCCCAGCGCAGCGACGCGGTCCTGCCGATCTGGAGCATTGAGGGCCGGGTCGCAGGCCAGCCCGCGGCAATATACGGCGTGGCCGATCATGGCACCTATCGCGACAACTGGCCGATCCTCTCTGCAGTGCCGGGGGTGTGGGACCGGATCGCCACAGGCGACGGCGCCCTGATCAACGAACAACTGGCGCGGCGCCAGGAGTTGGGCTTAGGGGACCAGATCACGCTGCCCGGTGGCTGGCGGGCCAGCATCGTCGGCGTCTATGCCGACTATGGCAACCCGATCGGCCAAGTGATCATCGGGATCGACACACTGCTCCAGCACTATCCTGACGTCTCCCGCCTGCGCTATGCCATTCGGATTGCCCCTGGCAAGGCCGAAGCACTGGCTGCGGGTTTGCGGGCGGAATTCGGGCTGCCCGCGCAGAACGTGATTGACCAGGCCGGGATCAAGGTCTTTTCGCTCAAAGTGTTTGAGCGCACATTCAGAGTGACAGCCGCGCTGAATGTGCTGACGCTGGGAGTCGCGGGGCTGGCGATGTTTGCGAGCCTCATGACCGTGTCGGGGATGCGCCTACCGCAACTGGCGCCGGTCTGGGCCATGGGTCTGCCCCGCCGCCACCTCGTATGGCTGGAGCTTTGGCGCGGCTTGTTGTTGGCAGCCTTGACCATGCTGGCCGCTCTGCCTGTAGGTATCGGGCTCGCCTTTGTTCTACTGGCGGTGGTGAATGTGGAGGCTTTTGGCTGGCGTCTGCCGATGCACCTTTTTCCCGGTGACTGGGCGCGGCTGGCGGCGCTCGCGTTGCTGGCGGCCGGACTTGCAGCCGCCGTGCCTGCCTGGCGGCTGGCGCGTCTTTCGCCATCGGATTTGCTGAAGGTATTTGCACATGAGCGTTAGAGCATTGCTGATCTACATGAGCTTGGCCGCACCTGCCTTTGGCCAGGGTTTTGCTGGGCTTGGCACAGAGGCTGACGGGTTTTCAGTGCCGCAGCCGGGGACTGCATTCAACTTTCCGGCAGACCACGGCCCGCACCCCGGTTACCGGATCGAATGGTGGTATTTGACGGCCAACCTGCAAGCTGCGGATGGAGCGGACTATGGCGTGCAATGGACTCTTTTCCGATCCGCCCTGGCCCCGGTGGAGCGGTCCGGCTGGTCCAGTCCGCAGCTTTGGATGGGCCACGCCGGGCTGACGACGCGAACGCGCCAATTCGTGGCCGAACGGCTGGCACGGGGCGGCATCGGCCAGGCGGGGGTTTCGGCTGCACCCTTTGCGGCCTGGATTGACAACTGGCAGATGGCAGGTCGGGCCCTGCCAGAGGCGGATGCGCTGTCGGCGCTCGATCTGCACGCGGCGGGACAGGCGTTTTCCTACGAACTGGCACTGGACGCCAAAGGCCCTCTGGTGCCGCAGGGAGTGCAGGGCTACTCGGTGAAATCCGAGAAGGGGCAGGCGAGCTATTACTACTCGCAACCATTCTACCACGTGACCGGTACACTGACCCTTCCGGCGGGCGTGATCGCGGTGTCCGGTCAGGCGTGGTTGGACCACGAATGGTCCTCGCAGCCGCTGGCTGAGGATCAGACCGGGTGGGACTGGTTCTCCTTGCATTTCGACAGCGGCGAAAAGATGATGGGCTTTCGCCTGCGCGACGGAGGCGCGGGCTTTACATCGGCCACATGGATCAAGGCCGACGGCAGGCCGCAGCCGCAGGCCCCCGGCGCGCTAAGGGTGACGCCGCTCGAAACGGCGGCAGTCGCGGGACGTAGCGTGCCGATCCGCTGGAGGGTGCAATTGCCGGAAAACGGAGTGGATGTGACCATCCGGACGCTAAACCCAGAAGCCTGGATGGACACACGCTCTCCCTATTGGGAAGGCCCGATCCGATTTGAGGGCACCCATGCCGGGCGCGGCTATCTCGAGATGACAGGCTATGAGTGACTGGAGGACACTGCTCAATCGCGAGATCGCGACGGTTGGCGAATTGCCGAAAATGGAGAAGGTTAGTTTCCAGCGCCCTTCCCTCTACCACCACCTCAAACCCACTATCTCAGGTAATGGCTCTGGCGATGTAGCGGTCCTGCGCCGCCACCTACCACTACATGGCTCCGAATTGCGGATCGATGTTGCGTGGCCGGAGATGGGCGCGCATCTGCGTAGTGCAGAGTTGCCGCGAGCGTGTTTTCCGATTTCTACGTCGAAGCACCACCGCTGCACGCGTCAATCTTGTCGGTGTCGATCTCCATGCCAAGCAGTCTAACACGCGAAACGGCGTCTGCCGCGGTCCACACCGGATGGTTACGCTGCACGGCGCATTCTGCCGATGATTGAGGTTCATGAAGGCCTTCCCGCAAAATATGCGCCTTAATGCCCGGCCTCACGGCCTCACGCAATCCAGACATTTTCAAACTCGCCACACGAAAAAACCGCCTCGGTTAGACCGAGACGGTTATCGTACTATGACAGAAGTGGTTGCGGGGACACGCAACCACCGATACCGACATCATTAACGTGACGATTTGACAGGTCCAGGCCAGCATTGCAGGGAGGCGACTTGGTGGGCTCGGAGGGATTCGAACTCCGCGCTTGGAAAAGCGTCCCTCTCGTCTTCACCGTGCAGGCCGCTTACTCTGGGCGGCAGAGTGCCCTTCCGCGCTTCGCCAAACCTGCCGTGGGAAAAGCCTTGCCGTTTTTTCCGGCGGGGCTTTGATCAGATCGCGACTATTAGTGATTTATGCTGGAACTGGTTGCGGAGGTTGGAGTCGGACCGATTTGCGCCGATTAAGAAGCCCGTCAGCAAACGAACTCGGTCACAGCACTGTATTGGCGGTATCCCTCTAGCGACTTGAACGCCCCGGCCGTTGCTTAGGTCGCGCCCACCCTTTTGCACGCGCCCCCCTGCCCGGCCGTTGAACCCGTTGGGCGGCTTGCTAGTCTGCCAAGCTCCTAACAGGGATAGCAACCTGGAATGAACACAGCACTGCTTTTGATGGCTCAGTATGGTGGCAAGGCCATCATCCCGATCGATGAGGTCTGCCGAGACTATTTCTCCCACCTGACGCCGCCGAAGTTGGTCCGAAAGATTTCCATGGGGGAAATTGCCCTTCCGCTCGTGCGGATCGAGGACAGTCAGAAGTGTGCCAAGGGCGTCCATCTCGCCAATTTGGCCAAATACCTTGAGTTCCGGACTGAGGCTGCGAGAAAGGAAATGAGGGGTCTCACGGAGTAGCGAGGGAGCGTGAATGAGGTTTCGTTCAGCCCTGCCGTACACAGCCGCCCGCGGCTTATGGCCTGATGAGCGACGAACTGGATCAACCGTTTCAAGGCCGGTACTGCATTTGGTACAGCACCACTTCAACAAAGACGCGTAATCGACTGTCTGAACTGCATGTTTGTTGGGACTGCGTCCCATCTGATGTTGGACACGATGGTACAACTTTGCAGTATCAAACGAGGCGTTTCTCGAAATGATCCTACAGAACACGCACGTGTCCCTGCGACGAGCCGAAGCAGCGCACCGGCTGCGTGGAACACGCTGACGGGAGGGGCCTGAAAAAGAAGATTATTAGTCGGCTGCCGAGGTCATTATGAATTCAAATGCCGTCAGCTATTTGTACAGTTCTGGCTTACTCATTGCGCCAATAACTGCCTTTCGCCCTTCTGATAGTGATTGCAGACCCGCCTCGGCAGCGATTGCAGCCCGGTATCCGTCCAGCAGCTTGCTCCGGCCGGAATTCCGCTGAGTATTGAATGGATCCAGGCCTGGGCCTGCAGGCGATAGGCATCGGTGAAGCGAGGACGCCAGTCCGCGGGATAGGCCGTTCCTCGCGACAGACCCGAATTGATCTCGGTGCGCAGGGGCGAAAGCAGCGAGACCGTTGCGGTGGAAGCGTAAGCGCCTCGCGGATCGCCTATGGATTTGGGCTTGACGTTTTCCGGAATCGCCAGGGCATGAGTTCCTCGATCTGGGTTTGCGGATGGCCGTTGATGATGGCGTCGAGGGTTTCGGCGAGGTAGGCGACCGGGTTGACGTCGTTGAGCCTGCAGGTGGCCACGATGGAGGCGAGCAGCGCCCAGTTGTCGAACGTAGTGCTGTGCTGCGATTGTCGACAGTGTCCCAGGAGCCTCTTAGGGACTATTGCCTCCAACGATCCGTTGCTTTCCCCACCCCAACTTTCAAAATTGTGGTAAAGTCTCGACGTTGTTATTGGCTTTGAGCGAGCGGTGTGAGGGCGCTGGAGGCTACCATGCACTTCATTAAGCTCCTGGTTGGCTCAGCAATATTGACAGCATCGGGGGCAGCGTTTGCGGCAGAGGAGGTGTCTGTCGAGAGAGGACGGCTGGTTTCCATCATCGGCAGCTGTCACGACTGCCATACTGACGGCTACAGGGAAGCCGAAGGCGCACTCGACCCCACCAAGGCATTGAGAGGGAAAGTAATAGGTTGGCGGGGGCCGTGGGGCACAACGTATGCAAGCAATCTGAGATGGAGCGCGCAAGACCTTAGCGAAGACGGGTATGTAACCTACATCAAGACACTTCGCACATTGCCGCCGATGCCTTGGTACAACGTTCGCGTCATGCCGGAGAGCGACATTCGGTCATTCTATCGATATGTGAAGTCGCTCGGTGATCCCGGCGCCTTCCTCCCGAGAACGGCGAGACCGGGGGAAGAGCCGAGGACGCCCTTCGTCACGCTGGAGCCACCGCAAATGCCGAAACCTTGTTCACGCGACCTGGACTGCGGCGTGGGCGAAGTTTGCTCGGCCGCACCAGTCCGCCAATGCGTTAAGAAGTAGGCACCGTGGGCAGCGGCCCTCTTAAGACAGCCGACCCCAATTACGCGGTAGGGCGAAACCTTAAGTTTCGGAATAGTAGCGAACGCCGCCCTCGGGCCAGACGTCAAGTCAGACCGTCAATGATAAAACTTAGGGTGAGCGCCTCGCGGATCGCCTGTGGATTTGGGCTTGACGTTTTTCGGAATCGCCAGGGCATGAGTTCCTCGATCTGGGTCTGCGGATGGCCGTTGATGATGGCGTCGAGGGTTTCGGCGAGGTAGGCGACCGGGTTGACGTCGTTGAGCCTGCAGGTGGCGATGGAGGCGAGCAGCGCCCAATTTTCGGCCCCGACTTCGTGACCTGCAAACAGGGCATTTTTTTCTGGTCAGGCATACTGGCCTGATCGCGTTTTCAACCGGGTTGGTGTCGAGTTCCAGGCGGCCATCGTCCAGGAAGCGGGTCAGGCCTTGCCAGTGGCCGAGCCCATGCCGGATGTCTTCGGCCAGGCCAGAGCCGGAGGAGATCATCGATAGCTGCTTTTCGAACCATGGTTTCAGGGCAGCGATGAAGGGCGCGGAATGCTCCCGTCGGGCGGCAAGCCAGGCTTGAGGTGATGCGAGCATCCGCGCGTGATCCGCACCCATTACCCCTACGCCGATAATTCCAACGCGTATACTCAAGTTGACCTCCGTATTATTCCAATGCGTTCAGTCAAGCCAGCCGGTTGTCCGGGCTTTTCCGGCCTCGTGCGAGTCGGCGGCCGCCTGGATGAATTTCACCCAGCGCAGCCCGTCGAGCACGTTCGGAAACAAGATCGTGACTGCCTCCGCATGAACGGTTGCACGGTACAACGCGGTACGCGATGCCGTTTCGTGAGACGCTTCTCGCAATGAATCCTGGCCGGCTCCGCGGGCGAAAGCGCGTCAGAGAAGCAGCCGCTGGTCCGTTGTAGGCAAGATGCGGATCATATCCGCAGTAGGATGAACCTGCCGTGCCGGCGTGTCTATCTTCTGAGGCTGACCGGTGCTGGCGGCGCGCTCAATGGCAAGCAGGGCGCGCACGTCGGCAAATCCTTCTCCACCGTCGGCTTCAGGCGGTTGTGCATTCAGGATGCAGTCGGAGAAATACGCGGTCTGTCCGGCGAAATGGTCTGTCTGCGGGAACGTCTTTTCGGTTCTGATGTCGCCATGCCGAAGCTTCATTTGCACGGCAGTCTCGAAACGGAAGCCAGGGTCGGCCGTTACGCTCCCCTTCGTTCCGGCCACGTGGTAAAAATCCGAATTGTCCGCGCCGAAGCTGGCAATGAACTGTGCAAGCCGGCCCTCGGGGAAGCGCAACGTCACGGCAATGCTTTCCTCTACCTCCCCGACTGAGGCGCTGCCGAAACTCCTTACCGCGACTGCCTCGATCGGCTCAGTGGCAAAGATATGGCGCGCGGCATTCAGGCAGTAGACGCCGATGTCCTGCAAGGGACCGCCCCAATAGGCGGCCTTGAGGCGGTGATTGTCGGACGACGCTACGAAGGAGAAGACCGCGGCAAAGATGCGGGGATCGCCGATCTCACCGCTGCGGATGCGCTCCAGCACCTCGACAGTGCCGGGCTCGTTGTGCAGCCGATACGCCGTCATCAGGTACGCTCCGCTCTCATTGGCGGCGGCGATCATCGCCTCGCATTCCGCCTCGGTCGTGGCCAGCGGCTTCTCAACGAGCGCGTGCTTGCCGGCTCTCAGGGCTCGGATCGCATAGTCGGCATGCATGGAGTTCGGCAATGCCACGTAAACTGCATCGGCGACGTCCGATGCGAGCATCTGGTCGTACTGCTCATAGCTGAAGACGTGTTCCACGCCGTAGAATTCGGCGAGCTTGGCGGCGTTTTTTTTGGCCGAGCCGCTGACGATCGCCGTGATTGTCGAGTTTCCGGTCTGGGACACACCGGGCATAAAGGCTTCCTGTGTGATCCAGCCCGCGCCCACCACGGCATATCGTATCTTTCTCAATTGCTCCTCCCGAATGGGATCACTCCCGGCACTCGTCTAAAAATGGTCACGCCGTGGCCAGCGGAGCGTCTCTGAGGCCTGACGGCAGCGGTCGATTTGAGCCAGTCGCTCGATGGGTCTGTTGTCGCCTCTCAGGGGCAAAGGCGGGCAAGAGTCATCCCTCGCCCGCCGCAGAGTTGCGCCCCCCGCCTACTTTCCGATGCAGGTGTCGGCGGTTTCGGGGGTGCAGACGTCGAGACCGGTGTAGGTCGGGTCGGCCGGCGCGGGCTTGCCGTCCTTGATGTCCTTCAGCGCCAGCATGGTCTTGTAGCCCATTTCGAACGGCCGCTGTCCGACCTGGCCGAGCGACAGGCCTTCCTTCATCTGGTCCATCTGCACCGGCAGCGTGTCGGCGACGACCAGAGCCAGCTCCTTCTTGGCGATCTTATCCTTGTACGGCTCGACCGCAGCGCGATTCGCATCCGGTATGAATTGCGGAAAGCCGCCTGTCGGCACGAAGGCGTCGAGGTTTGGCGTCTTCGCCATGAAGTCCTGGAACTGCTGAACCGACAGAGGGAAGTCGTCGTTGGTATAGAGAGGGCAGCCCGGTGCTTCCGTCCAGCCGTTCTGGCCGGTCAGGGCATCACCTGGCGAGGCGGCCGACTCCTTGCCGGCCAGCGTATCGCGTATACCCTTCATGCGCTCATTGTGGTTGGCCGCGGCAGCTCCGCCCGACTGGATACAGATGGTGCCGCCTTTCGGCTTGATGGTCTGCACGATCTTGGCGAGGTTGACGCCAATTTCGTAATTGTGCGTGCCGATATAGGCGACACGCAGGTCCTTGTTCTCCGGTAGCACATCCGAGTCCCAGGTAAGCACGGGAATGCCCGCTTCCTTGGCGGCCTGAAGCGCGACGGCCATTGCCGCGGCGTTCGACGGGGCGACGGCGATGCCGTCGACCTTCTTGGCCACCAGGTCCTGCACGATCTGCACCTGCTCCTCGCCGCCGCCATGCTCGCCGGGGCCGATATACATGCATTCGATCGCGCCGCTGGATTCGGCTTCGGCCTTCTTGCAGCCGTCACGAGCCTGGTCGAAGAAAGGATTGTTCATGTTCTTCGGCACAAGGGCGAAGACGTATTTCTGCTGGGCATAGGCCTGCCCTGCCATCAGCGCGGAAAACGCCACGGCCGCCGTCAGAATGTATTTTTTCACCTGTTCCTCCACTTTGTTTTGACGTCCACTATCCCCGACGGCTTGCGGCCGCCGGATTCTATTTGCGCTTCCAGGTAAACATATCCTCCAGCGTCGCCCGCAGCGACTTGCCCGAGGTCTGCATGCCGAGAAGCACGGCAAGAATGATGAAGGCCCCGACAAAGGCGCCCTGCCAGTTCGAATCGATCCCGGCCATCAGCAGCGCGTTGCGGATGACCTCGAGGAAGGCCGAACCGATCACAGCGCCAAACGCGGTTCCGTAGCCGCCCATCAGGCTGGCCCCCCCGATGACGGTGCCGGCGATCACCCTCAACTCGTAGCCGGTTCCCATCGCGTTGATGGCCGAGCCGCTGTAGCCGAGCAGCAGCAGGGACGCGATCGATGCGGTAAATGCGCAGAAGACATAGGCCTGGAATTTGATCCAGTCGACGGGGACGCCGGTCATCCGCGAGGCGTTCTCGTTGCCGCCGATCGCGAAGAGGTGGCGCGCCCAGGCGGTGAAAATGAAGACGGAGCCGACGATGAGCGCGAGGATCACCATCACCCAGAACTGCGAGGACAGTTCCGGGATCCAATGAGGCACCCAGCCGTCAGGCGTGTGCCTCGGCCATTTGGCCTGGCCGATGGCCTTGACGATCGGCGCATCGGGTCCGAACTGGTAAAGCATCTGGTTGCCGGACAGCACGACCGCCAGCGAGCGCGCGATCGACAGCATGCCTAGCGTCACCACGAAGGACGGCATGCCGATATAGGCCACGAAGAAACCGTTAAAGGCTCCGCAGGCGATGCCTGCGAGCAGACCCGCGCCAAACGCCACATACCAAGGCTGGTGCCAAGTGAGCAGCAGGCCGGCGACGATCGCGACCAGCCCCATCACCGAGCCGACCGACAGATCGATGCCGCCGGTGATCAGCACCACCGTCATGCCCAGCCCCATGATGGCGATAGGTGCAAAATTGCGGGTGGTGTTGGTAACGTTGTCGACCGTGCCGAAGCTGGGCTCCAGCCACGTCATGAAGACCACCAACACGAAAAGCGCGATCGCGACCCAGAAGGCCTGGCTGGCGATCATCTTCTGGAAAACGCTCTGCTCTATTATGCCGACCACATCACCGATGGACGCATGGCCTTCCTTCAGCATGTCGCTCTGGCTATGCATCACGGATCGCTCCCGTAATTAGGCCGGTGATCTCCTCCGGCGATGTCTTCTCCGTCGCCTTGTCGGCCACTTTCGAGCCGCGTCTCAGCACGATGATGCGGTCGCAGACCGCGAACACATCGGGCATGCGGTGGCTGATCAGCATTACCGACACATTTTGCGATTTGAGCCGCCGGATCAGCTCCAGCACCTCGGCTACCTGGCGGACCGAAATCGCCGCGGTCGGCTCATCCATCAGCACGAGCTTGGAGTTGGATAGCCGGGTGCGGGCAATGGCGACCGCCTGCCGCTGGCCGCCTGACATTTTTTTGACCAGATCGCGCGGCCGCGTCTCCGACTTCAGCTCCGCGAACAGTTTTGCCGAGCGGTTGATCATCGCCTGCTTGTCGAGCACTCGGAGCGGCCAAAACCCCTTCTTCATCTCGCGGCCGAGAAAGACATTTTGGGCGGCCGTCAGATTGTCGGCCAAGGCCAGATCTTGATAGACGACCTCGATCCCTTCGCCCCGTGCCTCGATCGGCTTGTGGAAATGGCAGACCTTGCCGTCCACCGCGATTTCGCCGTCGGAGGGTGGGAAGTTCCCCGCAATCAGCTTCACCATGGTCGATTTCCCGGCACCGTTGTCGCCCATCAGGCCAACCACCTCGCCGGCAGCAACCGCGAAGCTAACATCTGACAAGGCACGGATAGCACCAAAGCTTTTCGAGACGCTTCGTACGTCCAGCACAGACACATTCTCCTCCCTGTGCGACGTCGACTTGAGCACTCAGCCGACGTACCTCTCTCCGGCTGCAATCTATATTGCAAAATGTACAAACATGCAACGTTTATTTCAGACGCATGCGGGGCGGCGACCAACTCTCCCTCGCATCAGTCTGTTCGCAGCCACTTGCTCTCCCGGGCCGAGCCCTGAATTGCCTCCACGAGTTCCTGGATGCGTTGGCCGGCCCGGAAGCCGAAAGACTCGTCTCGCTTCCCGGCGATCGCATCGACGAACCGCGCAATCTCGATAGCCTTCAGATCGTTGAAGCCGAGCTGATGGCCTGGTGCGACGCAGAAGAGTCCATAGGGATCGTGATCCGGACCGGCCTCGATGCGCCGAAAGCCACGCCGGCCGCCGGGATCGGCCGTGCTGTAGAAATGCAGCTCGTTGAAGCGCTCCTGGCTGAAGACGAGCGCCCCCTTGGTGCCATAAACCTCGAAATCGTGCTGCATCTTGCGGCCGGTGGCGACCCAGCTCGCTTCGATGCTGCCGGATGCACCATTGGCAAAACGCAGAAATGCGCGACCGATGTCGTCGACCTCGATGGTCCGGCGCCCGCCTCGGCCATCCGGACGGCTCGCTATGACGGTGACGGAATCGCCGAGGACCCGTTCCACCGAGCCAAGCAGAAACTCCGCCGTGGCCAGAGCATGGCTGCCCAGATCCGCCAATGCGCCACCGCCGACAGGATCGTGCCGGAAGGTAAATGGGCTTTCCGCATCCGCCATGTAGTCCTCGGCGTGAATGCCGCGATAGCTGCGGATCTCGCCCAACTCGCCCGCGCGGATCATCTGCCGCGCCAGCGCGAGCAGCGGGTTGCAGAGATAATTGAACCCGACCTGCGTCCTGACGCCGGCCGCTTCCGCCGCCTCGGCCATCCGTCGGGCATCCGCCGCAAGGGGCGCCAGCGGCTTCTCGCAATAGACGTGCTTGCCGGCGGCAATGGCGGCGAGCGCCATCTCCTTGTGGAAGCCGTTCGGCGCCGTGATATCGATCATATCGATCTCCGGGTCCTCGACCAGACGCCTCCAGTCCCCGCTCGCCCGCGCGAACCCCAAGGCCTGCGCCGCCTGCGCGGCGAGGTCCTCGGTTCTGTCCGCAACCGTGTGGAGCACCAGTTCGTAGGGAAGATCGAAGACACGTTGTGCGGCAGCAAAGCCGAACACATGGGTCTTGCCCATGAAGCCGGTGCCGATCAGGCCGATTCTGAGTTGAGGTTTTTCACCGGCCATTCAACTCGGCTCCGTTTACCACCAGCGCTGCGTCGATCCGCCCGGCGAAAAAATCGAGCACGTTCTGCACGGACGAGATTGCCATGAGCTCGCCGCACTCGGCGGTGAGCCCGGCAATGTGCGGCGTCAGAATCACCTGGTCGAAGCCGAAGAGCGGATGGTCCGCGGCGGGTGGTTCATCGTCGAAGACGTCGATACCGGCCGCTGCGATGCGCCCCGCTCGCAGCGCCGCGATCAGCGCCGCCTCGTCGACGATGCCGCCCCGCGCTGTGTTGATGAGAACAGCAGTCGGTTTCATCGCCGAGAGTTCCACGGGGCCGATCACCGGGCGCTCGGCCTTGGGTACGTTGACGGAGATCGCATCGGCCCAGGCGAGTCCCGTTTGCAAATCGCTCACCGGCGCGACCGGCCCCTCCGGCCAGCCTTGCCTCTCAAGGAATGGATCATAGGCACGCACGTCCATGCCGAATGCCGCCGCCATGCGCGCCAGGTGGCGGCCGATCCGGCCGAACCCGAGGATCAGAAGCCGCTTGCCCGAGAGTTCGCTTGGCTCCAGCCGGTTGCGCCAACCCCATTCGTTACCGCGCACCGAACGATCCGCTCGGATCAGCCGCTTGGTTGCCGCCAGCAACAGCATCATGGCGTGCTCGGCCACCGACACCGAGTTCACATCGCCGACGATCGCGAGAGCGATCCCGCGCCGATTGAGGGAGGATAGATCCACAGCGTCGTAGCCGACGCCATGGCGCGAGACGATCTTCAACCTCTCGGCGCGTGCTACGGTCGGAGCCGACAAGGGCTGGGTGCGAATGACGAGGCCATCGGCCTTGCCGATCAGAGGTGCGTAGCTTGGTTCGGAGACATCTTCGACATAGTCGTAGGTGACGCCGGGCGACGCATCGAGAAGTTCGATGCCGCTCGGATGAAGTTTTCCGGCGACCAGAACGTGCGGCATCAATAGCCTCCCTTGCCGGCTTCAAGAGAGGCGGGCTTCGCGCCGGTCAATTCGCGAAAGCGGGCAACACACGCCTGGGCCGCTGCTGCGAGCAGGCGGGAGTCGCCTGACACGGTGGTCATGTCGAAACCCCATTCGATGGCACGTGCGGCGTAGTCGGCCGTGCCGCAATGGAGCGCGGCGCGTTTGCCGTTCCTCTTGCAGGCTGCAACGATCGTCCGCAGAGCGGCGATCATGTCAGGCTCCTCGCGATCGAAGGACGGCGCGAGACGCCCCTGGTGCAGGCTGAAGGTCAGGTCTGCGGGACCGACATAGATGCCGTCGAGCCCTGGCGTTGCGGCGATCGCATCGAGATTGCGCATCGCCTCGGCGGTCTCGACCATGGCGAAAGCCAGGATCTCGTCATTGGCTTCGGCCGCGTAGTTGGCACCCGCCGAGAAGTTGGCACGCGTCGGCCCAAAACTGCGCTGGCCGGCCGGCGGATAGCGCAGGTAGCTGACGAGCTGAGCCGCCTGTTCCGGCGTGTTGATCATGGGACAGATCACGCCATAGGCGCCGGCATCCAGCACCTTCATGATGATGCCCGGCTCCAGCCACGGCACGCGCGCCATGGGCACCACCCTGGATGCACGCATCGCCTGGAACATCGGAAGCAGCATCGAATAGTCGAGCGCGCCGTGCTGGACATCGATGCTCACGCTGTCATAGCCCTGCGCGGCCATGATCTCGGCGGTGAATGGACTGCCGATCGAAAGCCAGCCATTGATCGTGGGCCGCCCTTCGGCCCAGATCTGCTTGAGCTCGTTCTTGATCAAGGCGGCCTCCTCAGAACACAATCTGCGCAAGCTTGGTGTCGAGGTAGTCACCGATACCTTCGCTGCCGCCTTCGCGACCCATTCCGGAATATTTCGTGCCGCCGAACGGCGCTTCCGATGCGGCGAGAGCGAAGCTGTTGATGCCCACCATGCCTGCCTTCAGCTCGGCTACCGTGCGGCGCGCACGCTTCGGGCTCGACGTGAAGGCATAGGCCGACAATCCCATTGGCGAAGCATTCGCCCGCTCCAGCGCCTCCTCATCCGAGGAAAACCGGGTGATCGCCGCGATCGGCCCGAAATTCTCCTCGGCAAAGACCCTCATGTCGTCGGCAACATCGGTCAGGACCGTGGGCTCATGAAAATGGCCGGCATTGAACGCCGCAACCCGATGGCCACCCGCGACGAGCTTCGCACCGGCTTTCATAGCGTCGGACACGATGTCTTCGATCTCGGAAAGCCGGCCGGCATTGATGAGCGGGCCCATCTGCACGGATGGGTCGAGCCCGTCGCCCAGTTTCAACGCTTTGGCGCGTTGCACAAAGCCCTCGACGAAGGCGTCGTGCAGGCTTTCGTGGACGAAGAAACGATCCGGTGTGACGCAGACCTGGCCGGAATTGGCGTATTTGGTCGGCACGGAGACGTTGAGCGCGGCATCCAGATCGGCGTCGTCGAAGACGATCAGGGGCGCGTTGCCGCCAAGCTCCATAGACACCTTCTTCACCGTGTCGGCAGCATCGCGGATCATCTGCTGGCCGACGCGGGTCGAGCCGGTGAGGGACACCTTGCGCACCGCCGGCGAAGCCATGATCGGCGCATAGGTCGTGCTCGTGGGCCCAACGACCAGGCTGACGGTGCCGGCAGGAAGATTGCAGGCGCGGATGCAGTCGACCATCAGCATCGCCGTCCCGGGCGTCTGACTTGACGGCCGGACGACGGTCGAGCAGCCAGCGCCAAGCGCCGGCGCCACCTTGCGGGCGACCAGTGCCGCCGGAAAGTTCCAGGCGGTGAAGGCGGCTGCGATCCCGACAGGCTCGTGCAGAACTTCGAAACGACCGCCGGGCACGCGCGATTCGATGACGCGCCCATAGATCCGGCGGGCCTCCTCGGCGTACCAGCGGAACTGATCGACCGCCAGCCCCCATTCGCGCTCGGACTGGGCAATAGGTTTGCCGGTCTCGCTGGAGATCATCCGCGCGGCTTCGTCCTTGCGGCGGATCATCTCGTCCGCGATAGCATGCAGGGCGGACGCGCGCTCAAAACCACCCTTGGATTTCCATGCGGAAAACCCACGGGCGGCGCTAACCAGCGCCTCTTCCGTGTCCGCGCGGGTGGCGACCGGAGCCTCGCCCAGCGGCTTTTCCGTCACCGGGCTCGTCACCGGCGCCGTCCCGCCGTCGGATGCCTTGCGCCACTTCCCGTCGATGAACAGTCCGTAGTTCGCGTACATGGCTTATCCGATCTCGCTGACCTTCACGAAGCGGCCTTCGACCGCCGATTTCATCGCCGCTTCGGCCAGGACCAGAGCGCGGCGCCCGTCCTCGAAACCGACCAGCGGCCGCTCGGCCTTCTCGACGCAGGTAACAAAGGCGTCGATCTCGGCATCGAACGCTTCGCGATATCGCTCGATGAAAAAGTCGAGGTAGGGCGTGGTGGCTTCGGCCCGCGCGGCCGAGTAACGGAGCAACTCATGAGGCTTCCGGTTGCCGCTGATCACCATGCCGGTGCTGCCCAGCAGTTCGACGCGCTGGTCGTACCCATAGGTTGAGGTGCGGGAATTGTTGATGTGGCACTGCTTGCCGCTTTTGGTCCACATCACGACCATGACGCTGTCATAGTCGTTCAGTTCCTCCATCATCGCCGGGTCGATCAGCCGGCCTCCGATGGCGAACACCTCCTCCGGCTCCTCTCCCAGCATGAAGCGGGCGAGGTCGAAATCGTGGATCGTCATGTCGCGAAAAAGCCCGCCCGCGACCTCGTAGTAGGAACGGGGCGGCATGCCAGGATCACGCGAGGTGATGATGACCTGGTGCAGGTCGCCGATCTCGCCGGATCGTACGGCGTTCCACGCCGCACGATGACCGGGGTCGAAACGTCGGTTGAAGCCGATCTGGACCGGCACGCCCTTGGACAAAATTGCTTCGGCGCAACGGTTCACCCTTTCCAGGCTGAGATCGATCGGCTTCTCGCAGAGCACGGGTTTGCCAGCGGCCACCGCCTTTTCGATGTAATCGGCATGCGTGTCAGTCACCGTCGCGACAAGGACCGCATCTACATCTGCCGAGGCAAATACCTCGTCGGCGGATCCCGAAGCGCGAACGCCGTGCCGCGCCGCGACAGCCTCCGCGGACAATTCGTCGATGTCATAGACGGTGGCCAGTTCTGCACGGGGATGCGCGGCGATGTTTGCCGAATGCATCCTACCTATCCGACCGCAGCCGAGCACAGCAATCCTGAGCAAGAAATCCTCCCGGTTTGAATTTTTGCAATGATCGTTGCAAACATATTGATTTGTCAATGGGCATTCCCTATAGATTTGGAAAGACCGTCGTTAGGGAGGAAACAAAGATGACCAGGGCCACCGTCCGTCTGACCATGGCACAGGCGCTCGTGCGCTATCTGTGCAACCAGTTCACGGTCGTCGACGGCGAGAAAGTTCCGCTTTTTCCGGGAGTCTTCGCCATCTTCGGGCACGGCAACGTGACGTGCCTTTCTGAAGCACTCGAGGCGGTGAAGGACGTGCTGCCGACCTGGCGCGGCCAGAATGAGCAGTCGATGGCGCTTGCAGCGATCGGCTTTTCGAAGGCGAAGCGCCGGCGCCAGATCATGGTTGCGGCGACCTCGATCGGTCCGGGTGCGCTGAACATGGTGACGGCGGCGGGTGTCGCCCATTCGAACCGGCTGCCGGTGCTGATGCTCTCAGGCGACACCTTCGTCAGTCGCCGGCCCGATCCGGTCATGCAGCAGGTCGAGCACTTCGGCGACCCGACCATCAACGTCAATGACGCCTTTAAGGCAGTCACGCGCTACTGGGACCGCATCGTCCATCCCGAGCAGATCATCTCGTCGTTGCCGCAGGCGGTTGCGGTGCTGCTTGATCCGGCCGATTGCGGGCCTGCCTTCATCGCTTTGCCGCAGGATGTGCAGGAGATCGCCTGGGATTATCCCGAAGCCTTCTTCGAACAGACGGTGAATGAGGTGCCGCGCCCCCGGCCCGATCGCAGCCGGCTCGCCGAAGCGACGCGCCTCCTCAAAAGCGCAAAGCGGCCGCTGATCATCTCGGGTGGTGGCGTGCGTTATTCGGGTGCAGAGAAGGTTCTTGGCGATTTCGCCGAAAGGCATGGGATCCCGCTCGCGGAGACGATTGCCGGCAAGGGCACGGTTACGGACGACCACCCCGCGCATGTCGGACCGATCGGCATCGTCGGCTCAACCTCGGCCAACGCGCTGGCGGCGGAAGCCGACGTGATCATCGCCGTCGGCACACGGCTCATGGACTTCACCACCGGATCCTGGAGCGCCTTCTCGGCCGACGCAAAGTTCGTCTCGATCAATGCCGCACGCTGGGATGCCACCAAGCACCGGGCGCTCGCCGTCGTCGGCGACGCGCTGGAGACGATGAGCGAACTCGAAGGTGCCCTCGGCGACTGGAAAGCGGAGAGGGCCTGGACAGACAAGGGTCGCATCGAGTTCGCCAAGTGGAACACGATGCTTGACGGCTTCCAGAAGCCGACCAACGAGCCGGTCCCGACCTATGCGCAGGTCGTAGGCGTGGTGAACGCCAAGGCGGGCGAGCGTGACCTGCTGATCACCGCGGCCGGTGGACTGCCCGGCGAGGTGATGAAGAACTGGCGGGTGAAGGAGCCCAACACTTTCGACTGCGAGTTCGGCTTCTCCTGCATGGGTTATGAAATCTCTGCCGGCTGGGGCGCGGCCATGGCCGACCCTACCCGCACGCCGATCGTCATGATCGGCGACGGCACCTACATGATGATGAACTCCGACATCTATTCGTCGGTGCTCGCCGGCCATAAGATGATTCTCGTGGTATGCGACAATGGCGGCTATGCGGTGATCAACCGGCTGCAGAATGCCAAGGGCGGCGCCTCCTTCAACAACCTTATCAAGGACTGCCGGGTCAAGGAGCCGTTCTCGGTCGACTTCGCCAAGCACGCGGAAGCCATGGGCGCGCTGGCGCGGCGTGTCGAAAGCCTTGCCGATCTCGGCCAGGCGATCGAATGGGCGAAGACCACCGACCGAACCACCGTCATTACCATCGTCTCCGACGCCTTCATCTGGACGCCCGGGGATGCGTGGTGGGACGTCGGCGTACCGCAAGTCAGCGATCGCGAACAGGTTCGCCAGGCCCATTCCGTGCAAGCCGAAGGCCGTAAACGCCAGCGCATAGGTGTCTGAGTTTGTCGGACGCCCCTCGGGGCGTCCTCTGCCGGAACGATGCGACACTCCCTGAGCATTGTTCCGGCAGTTTTTTCGTGGCGCAAGCAGCCGGCACCGGCCGGAAAATCATGATCGGAGATGAAAATGAGAGCCAAGCTTGGCATCGCGCCGATCGCCTGGTGGAACGATGACCTCCCCGAATTGAGCGACGACGTCTCGCTGGAAGAGTGCCTGCGGCAGGCTCGCGAGGCCGGCTTCACCGGCATGGAGACTGGCCGCCGCTTCCCGATGGACGCGACGGTGCTTGAGCCCACCCTGAGGCAGCACGGCATGAGTGTCTGCGGCGGCTGGTTCTCCGGTCGCTTGCTGGTCGGCGACATCGATGAAGAGAAGGACCGCATCGCCGCGCAGATGGAGTTGTTCAAGGCGACTAACGCGCCCTGCATCGTCTATGGCGAGACGGGTCGCACCATTCAGGGCGACCGCGGAACGCCGCTGGCTATGCGCCCGCGTCTCGACGACGATCAGATCAAGGCCTACGGCCGTAAGCTCACCACTTTCGGCGAATGGTGCGCGGGTCAGGGCATGCCGATTTGCTACCACCACCACATGGCCGCGCCGATCGAAATCGAACAGGACGTCGATCTGCTGATGAAGCATTCCGGCGAGGGTCTGCCCCTGCTCTACGATGCCGGCCATATGGCCTTTGCCGGCGGCGACGTGCTGCGGGTGGTGGACAAGCACCACGCCCGCATTTCGCATGTACACACCAAGGACATCCGCCAAGCGGTCGTGGACGGGCTCGACCGCAGCCGGGAAAGTTTTCTCGACGCAGTGGTAAAGGGGGCCTTCACCGTACCCGGTGACGGCTCGCTCGACTTCGAGGCGATCGTGAAGCGGCTGGCCTCCTACGGTTACGAAGGCTGGTTCGTCGTTGAAGCCGAGCAGGATCCCGTCAAAAGTCCGCCACTCGAAATGGCGAAGATCGGGCATAAGGAATTGCGGCGCGTCATGGCCGCGGCTGGCTACACTGTGGAGAGCTGAAGTATGAATCGCATGGATGGAAAGGTCTGCGTTGTCACGGGTTCAACGCAGGGGTTGGGAGCGGCCATTGCGCGCCGGCTGGCGGAAGCCGGCGCTGCCGGTCTTGTCACTCTCGGCCGCAACGAGGCGAAGGGCCGTGCCGCGGCCGAGGCGATCACGCACGACACCGGCGTGCCTGTCCACTTTGTCAAGGCCGATCTCGGCAAAGTCGAGGATTGCCGAAGCGTGATGGCGGAGGCCGAGCGCGTTTATGGCAAGATACATGTGCTGGTGAACGCCGGTGCCCGCACGGACCGTGGCACCATCCTCGATACCTCGCCCGAACTTTTCGACGCCCTGTTCGCCGTCAACGTGCGCGGACCCTACTTCCTGATGCAGGAGGCCATCCGCCGCATGATCCGCGACGGCATTGAAGGCGCCATCTGCAACATCGGCTCGATCTCGGAACATGCCGGCCAGCCTTTCATCAACGTTTACTGTGCCACTAAGGCGGCGCTGGCGACGCTGACCCGCAACACGGCGTTTTCCGTCATGAAGAACCGCATCCGCGTCAACCAGCTGGATGTCGGCTGGATGGCGTCTGATAACGAGCGAGAATTGCAGGCGAGTGAGACGGGCGATCCCAATTGGGAAGCGAAAGCCGTTGCGAACCTGCCTTTCGGCCGGCTGGTCGATCCGGCCGAGGCCGCCCGCACCGTCAACTTCCTCGTTTCGGACGATGCCGGGCTCATGACAGGTGCGGTGGTGGATTACGACCAGACAGTCCTCGGTGCCGCATCCGGCCCCATGGCCGTGCCTGAAAAGGCGATGGCGCTCTCGCCTTCCGACACTGATTGAGAATCGACGGCCGGCGGTCCGAAAATGCTGCAATGAGGCCAGGTTTCGCGGTTCGCAGTCCCTACCGCTCGGTAACCGTTGGAATGCGGGGATCGACTGCGTTGTTCTGAAGCCTGGCCGCCAAGGCCACGGTCAAAGCCTGCGCAAGACACATAGGAGCCGCCAGCGAGCGCGAGAAAGTGTATTCGTGCTCCGGTACGGCGAACAGAACGCGCGCGCTCTTGGCCAATGGAGACAGCGTGCTGTCCGAGATCGCCACGATGGGTACACCTCTCCCCACGGCTTCTTCCACAACATTGACGACCTCGTTCGCATAGAAGCGGAACGACACCGCAAACAGCAGGTCCGTCTTCCGCATCGCGCGGGCCATATGCGTGGCCAGTCCGCCGCCCGGATCCAGGAGCACGCAGCGCTTACCTAGCATGGTCAGTATATAGCGAAGGAGTTCGACGACCGGTGCCGAGCGAAGTTGTCCCATCAGATAGATGACGTCGGCCTTCTCGAGCAGGCTAACGGCTTCTGCCAGATCCTCGGGTTGAAGATCGGTGAGCATCTCTTTCAGGGACGCGATGTCACGGACGACCAGGTCGTGCATCAATCCCATCTCGCTGCGATCTGTCCGCTCCCCCAGTTCCTTCTCCAACGCCTTGACGCGGGCTTCGAAGCCGGGAGCCGCGGTGGACAATCGTTTCTGGAAGAGGCTCTGCAGGTCCTTGAACCCTTCATACCCCAATGCTTGGGCAAATCGGACGAAGCTGGACGCGTGAACGCCGCTGCCTTCCCCGATCGAGTTCACCGATCGCACCGCGACGTCATTCGGATTTTGGGTGAGGTACAACGCAATCTTCTGGTACGACTTGCTCATCCCATCATACCGGTCGTGTATCACGCGGATGAGATCCTCATAGTCCTTGGGAGCCTCGACCTTCTCGTCCACGATGCACATCCTTGCAATTTTTGTTGCATGATGGCGTCTTTGAAGGTTTTTGACCAGCAGAGAGTTGTCAACTCTGTTATCGGGTCTGTTATCGGGCCACAAGTTGTGTGCGCACCGCGCGTCCGCGCACCAAGAGGGCTGCGACAGCTCCGTGCGAAGGAGAAGCGTCAGAGGAGCAGCGGTTTCGGACCCTTGAGCGGCTTTACGGCGATGTTCTCGAAGTTTGGCGACCGTGGACGGCGGCGAGACTGCAGGGGAAGTGCCTGGACTGTGGTCACCACATGGCTGAGGAAGCACCGGATGCGCTCGCGGCCGAAATCCTGCGATTCTTGGGACCCTGCTAGGCTCTGCCTGCCGTGGCACGTATCGAAGCATTGACGCCCGGCAAGCCATGTTGTCCGCTTCGCCCGCAATGCGGACCCAATGTGAGGGCTTCGGAACTTCGACTTTGGGTCAAATGCCGAATTTGGTCCGCTGTAACATAGCTCCGACTTCCTTGCGCGCCGAGCACGAAATACCACCGATCCTGCCGACATCATGGCCCACCTCGAGTAAAGCCTTCGTCTCGAGCCCCTCGCCCCGATTTTGTTCGCGCGATAGAAGCGGCGGTTGGCGATTGAGCAGCATGGAATCGCCGAATTCATGCGCGCGGTATCGATACGCGATGAAGGCTGCGGAGGCCTTGGCGAG